>JAEWBU010000399.1 GCA_023390985.1 Pseudomonadota bacterium | reverse complement strand
CGTTCGTGGCCGGCGCGCGCGGCTTCATCGACGACGTGATCCTGCCGCACGAGACCCGCAAGCGGATCTGCCGCTCGCTGGTGATGCTGCGCGACAAGAAGCTCGAGAACCCGTGGCGCAAGCACGGCAACATCCCGCTCTGATCAGGACCAGGAGAGACAAGACATGTTCGACAAGATCCTGATCGCCAACCGCGGCGAGATCGCCTGCCGCGTCATCAAGACGGCCAAGAAGATGGGCATCAAGACGGTGGCCGTCTGTTCCGATGCCGACCGCGATGCCCGCCACGTGCGCCTGGCCGACGAGGCGGTGCACATCGGCCCCGCGCCCAGCCGCGAGAGCTACCTGCGCATGGACCGCATCATCGAAGCGTGCAGGAAGACGGGCGCGCAGGCGGTGCATCCGGGCTACGGCTTCCTGTCCGAGAACGAGGAGTTCTCGCGCAAGGTCGAGGAGGAGGGCATCACCTTCATCGGGCCCAAGCACCACTCGATCGCGGCCATGGGCGACAAGATCGCCTCCAAGAAGCTGGCCAGGGAAGCGAAGGTCAACACCATCCCCGGCTGGAACGACGCCATCGAGTCGGCCGACCGCGCGGTGCAGATCGCCAGGGACATCGGCTACCCGGTGATGATCAAGGCCAGCGCGGGCGGCGGCGGCAAGGGCCTGCGCGTGGCCTGGAACGACAAGGAGGCGAGCGAGGGTTTCGACTCCTGCCGCAACGAGGCGCGCAACAGCTTCGGCGACGACCGCGTGTTCATCGAGAAGTTCGTCGAGGAGCCGCGCCACATCGAGATCCAGGTGCTGGGCGACGCGCACGGAAACGTGATCTACCTCAACGAGCGCGAGTGCTCGATCCAGCGTCGCCACCAGAAGGTGATCGAGGAGGCGCCGTCGCCCTTCATCAGCGACGCGACGCGCAAGGCGATGGGCGAACAGGCGGTCGCGCTGGCCAAGGCGGTGAAGTACCAGAGCGCCGGCACGGTGGAGTTCGTGGTCGGCAAGGACCAGTCGTTCTACTTCCTGGAGATGAACACGCGGCTGCAGGTGGAGCACCCGGTCACCGAGTGCATCACCGGCGTGGACCTGGTGGAGCTGATGATCCGCGTGGCGGCCGGCGAGAAGCTGCCGCTCGCGCAAGGCGACGTGAAGCGCAACGGCTGGGCGATCGAGTGCCGCATCAACGCCGAGGACCCGTTCCGCAACTTCCTGCCTTCGACGGGCAGGCTGGTGCGGTTCCAGCCGCCGAAAGAAAGCATGTGGGCGGGCGACACCGAGCACCTGCTGGGCGTGCGCGTGGACACGGGCGTCGCCGAGGGCGGCGAGATCCCGATGCACTACGACTCGATGATCGCCAAGCTCATCGTGCACGGCGCCGACCGCAACGACGCCATTGCCAAGATGCGCGAAGCGCTGAACGGCTTCGTGATCCGCGGCATCTCGAGCAACGTGCCGTTCCAGGCGGCGCTGCTGGCGCATCCGAAGTTCGTGGCCGGCGACTTCAACACCGGCTTCATCGCCGAGCACTACGGCAAGGGCTTCCGGGCCGAGGACGTGGCGCACGCCGATCCCGACTTCCTGGTGGCGCTGGCCGCCTACGTCAACCGCCGCGCGCTGCAGCGCTCGGCCGGCATCAGCGGCCAGATGCGCGGCCATGAGTTCCGCGTCGGCGGCGACTACGTCGTGGTCAAGATCGGCGAGGGCGGCCGCAACGAACAGCAGGCCGCCAAGGTGTCGGACTACCAGGCCGTGTCCGGCTCCAGCGTGGTCGAGACCAACGGAAAGCGCTACGAGATCTGCAGCACCTGGCACCTGGGCGCCTCGCGCATCCGCGGCACGGTGGGCGGCAAGCCGTTCTCCGCGCTGGTGGAGCGCGGCGTCGGCAAGAACCCGCTGGCCACGGCCATCAGCCACGACGGCACGCGCCTGGTGGCGATGGTGATGACGCCGCGCACCGCCGAACTGCATGCGCTCATGCCCTACAAGGCGCCGCCGGACATGAGCCGCTACGTGCTCTCGCCGATGCCGGGCCTGCTGGTGGACGTGGCGGTCAAGCCCGGCCAGAAGGTGCAGGCCGGGGAGCGGGTCGCCGTCATCGAGGCCATGAAGATGGAGAACGTGCTGTTCGCCGCGGCGGACGGCGTGGTCGGCAAGGTGCTGGCCGCCAAGGGCGAATCGCTCGCGGTGGACCAGCCGATCGTGGAGTTCGAGAAATGAGCGTCAGGCCGTTCAAGGTGCTGGGCGTGCAGCAGATCGCCATCGGCGGTCCGGACAAGCAGCGCCTGCGCAGGCTCTGGGTCGACGTGTTCGGCCTGGAGGTGACGGGCACGTTCCGCAGCGAGCGCGAGAACGTCGACGAGGACATCTGCGCGCTGGGCGCCGGCCCGCTCAAGGTCGAGGTCGACCTGATGCAGCCGCTGGACCCCGAGAAGAAGCCCGCCGTTCACACAACACCGCTCAACCACGTCGGCCTGTGGATCGACGACCTGCCCACGGCGGTGAAGTGGCTGGAAGAGCAGGGCGTGCGATTCGCGCCCGGGGGCATCCGCAAGGGCGCGGCGGGATTCGATATCTGTTTCGTGCATCCGAAAGGGAACGAGGAGTTCCCGATCGGCGGCGAGGGCGTGCTGATCGAACTGGTGCAGGCACCGCCCGAGGTGGTGAAGGCCTTCTCGGCGCTGGCTCAGTCCGCGACCATCTGAGCCTGCGAAGCCACCTTGCCGAGCCGGACGTACTCGGCCTGGGTGAGCTTCTCCAGCTCTTCGGGGCTGGAGCCCTGCGGCGTGAAGCCGGCCTTCTCGAGCTTGTCCTTCACCGCGGGCTGGCGCAGCGCCTCGACCAGCGCCGCGTTGAGCGTGCGGACGATCTTCGGGTCCATGCCGGCCGGCCCGTACACGCCGAACCAGGGATCCACTTCATAGCCCGCGAGGCCGGCCTCGGCGATCGTGGGCACATCCGGCAGCGCGGGCGAGCGCCGCTTGCCGGCCACCGCCAGCGCCCGGAGCTTGCCGGCCTGGATGTGCGGCAGCGAGGCGGGCAGGTTGTCGAACATCGCCGGCAGATGCCCGCCCATCATGTCGGTGATGCCGGGCACGCTGCCTTTGTACGGCACGTGCACCAGGTTCACGCCGGCCATCTGGCCGAACATCGTGCCGGCCAGGTGCATCGAGGTGCCCGCGCCGGCGGTGCCGAAATGCACGCCCGGATTGCTGCGGGCGTAGTCGATGAATTCGCGCACGTTCTTCACCGGGACCGAAGGCGACACCTCCAGCACGATGGTCGAGTAGCCCAGCATGCCGATGGCGGTGAAGTCGCGCCGCGGATCGAAGGGCATCTTGCGGTAGATGTGGGCGTTGAGCGCGTTGGTCGAGATCGCGCCGAAGCCGATCGTCGTGCCGTCCGGCGCGGCCTTGGCGACGGCGTCCATGCCGATGTTGCCGCCGGCGCCGGGGCGGTTCTCGATCACCACGGGCTGCCCCAGTCGCCGCGACATCTCCTCGCCGACCGTGCGGGCCACCAGGTCGGTGGTGCCGCCGGCGAGGTACGGCACGATGAAGCGGATGGGTTTGCTGGGGAGCGACTGCGCTTGCGCGAAGGCGGCGGTGCAGGCGAGCAGGGCGGCGGCGAGCCGGCGGAACGACATGTGGTCTCCGGTGGAAAGTGCGGCGATTCTAGGCAGCGCCGGTGATTAAGATCGGGAGATGGACCTTTCCCGATTCCCCCGGCGTCGCTACACGCCGTTCGCCACTCCGATCGAGTTCCTTCCCAACTTCAGCGCCGCGCTCGCGAAGTCTTGCCCCGGAGGGCAGGGCCCGCGCGTGTGGATCAAGCGCGACGACATGCTGGGCCTGTTCCCCGGCGGCAACAAGACGCGCAAGCTGGAGTTCCTGGTCGCCGACGCGCTCGCCCAGGGCGCCGACACGCTGATCACCTGCGGCGCGCCGCAGTCCAACCACTGCCGCATCACGCTGGCCGCCGCGGTGAAGGAAGGGCTCAAGTGCCGCTTCGTGATCGAGGAGCGCGTGCCGGAGAGCTATGACCCGAACGCCAGCGGCAACAACTTCATGTTCCGCCTGATGGGCGTGGAGAAGATCACCGTGGTGCCCGGCGGCAGCAACATGGCCGCCGAGATGCAGAAGATGGCCGACGCGCTCGCGGCCGAGGGCCGCAAGGGCTGCATCATTCCCGGCGGCGGCTCCAACGCGCTGGGCGGCCTGGGCTACGTGGCCTGCGCGCAGGAACTGCAGCAGCAGATGTTCGAGCAGGGCCTCGCCATCGACCGCGTGGTGGTCGGCTCGGGCAGCTCCGGCACGCACGGCGGCCTGGTCGCCGGCTTCCTGGGCAACAACATCCGCATCCCCATCGTCGGCATCGGCGTCAGCCGCGACCCGGCCGACCAGGAGCCGCTGGTGCACAAGGAAGCGCAGGCCGTGATGGACCTGCTGGGCACCGGCATCACGGTGCCGCGCGAAGCCGTGAAGAGCGTCGGCGGCTACTGGCAACCCAAGTACTCGGTGCCGAACGCGGCCATGGTGGAAGCGGTGCAACTGCTGGCCCGTACCGAAGGCATCCCGCTCGATCCGGTGTACACCGGCAAGATCATGGCCGGCCTCATCGGCCTGGCGCGCAAGGGCGAACTGCGTCCCGGCGAGAACGTGCTGTTCCTGCACACCGGCGGCCTGCCGTCGCTGCACGCGTACGAACGCGTGGTGCTGGACGAGACCGCCACGCGCGGTTGAGTTCACGCGCGTTCCGGCTTGGGGTAAGCCCCGAGCAACGGCCGGGAAAGCGCGCGCGATAGTGGGTGGCGGGGCCCGAGGGAGCCCCGCCCCGCGGACGCCCCCAGCGCGTCGGTGGGTTGCGAAGGAGACCCAGCCTTGCAGCGAACCGATACCGCCGATCCGGCCTACTTCCACAAGGTCGTCGATTGCCAGTACGCCTGTCCCGCCCACACCCCCGTTCCTGAATACATCCGGCTGATCGCCCAGGGTCGTTACAGCGACGCCTACATGGTCAACTGGGTGTCCAACGTTTTCCCCGGCATCCTCGGCCGCACCTGCGCCCGTCCCTGCGAGCCCGCCTGCCGGCGCGGCCGCGTCGAGGACGCCCAGGCGCGGCATCCCGAGCCGGTGGCCATCTGCCGGCTCAAGCGCGTCACGGCGGACCTCAAGGACGACGTCCGCGGGCGGATGCCGAAGATCGGGCCGAAGAACGGCAAGCGCATCGCCTGCGTGGGCGCGGGGCCGGCCTCGCTCACCGTCGCACGCGACCTCGCGCCGCTGGGCTACGAGGTCACCGTGTTCGACGGCGAAGCCAAGGCGGGCGGCTTCATGTGGACGCAGATCCCGCGCTTCCGCCTGCCCGAGTCGGTGATCGACGAGGAGACCGGCTACATCCTCGACATGGGCGTCGACTTCCGTTCGGGGCAGCGCATCGAGTCGATGAAGGAATTGCTGGCGCAGGGCTACGACGCGGTGTTCGTCGGCTGCGGCGCGCCGCGCGGCCGCGACCTGGATCTGCCGGGCCGGCGCGAGGCGGCGGCGCACATCCACGTCGGCATCGAATGGCTGGCCTCGGTGTCGTTCGGGCATGTGACGAGCATCGGCAAGCGGGTCATCGTCCTGGGCGGCGGCAACACCGCGATGGATTGCTGCCGCTCGGCCCGGCGCCTGGGCGGCACCGACGTCAAGGTCATCGTGCGCAGCGGCTTCGAGGAGATGAAGGCCTCGCCCTGGGAAAAGGAGGACGCGATGCACGAAGGCATCCCGATCCTCAACTTCCACGTGCCCAAGGCTTTCGTGCACCAGGACGGGCGGCTGACGGGGATGACGTTCGAAATCGTCAAGGCCGTCTACGACGAGCGCGGCCGCCGCAGCCTGGTGCCCACGGGCGATCCGGACGTCTTCTTCGAATGCGACGAGGTGCTGGTGGCGGTGGGGCAGGAGAACGCCTTCCCCTGGATCGAGCGCGACTGTGGCATCGCGTTCGACGAGTGGGGCCTGCCCAAGCTCTACAAGAACAGCTTCCAGTCCACGCTGCCCCACGTGTTCTTCGGCGGCGACGCGGCGTACGGGCCCAAGAACATCATCACCGCGGTGGCGCATGGCCACGATGCCGCGGTGTCTATCGACCGGCTGCTCAACGGGCTGGACACGGCGGTGCGTCCCGCGCCGATGACCAACCTGATGTCGCAGAAGATGGGCATCCACGAGTGGAGCTACGACAACGATCCCTCGCTGGACCTGCGCTTCAAGGTGCCGTGGGAGAAGGCCGAGCGCGCGCTGGCCAGCATCAAGGTGGAGGTGGAGCTGGGCTTCGACGCCGCCACCGCGTTCAAGGAGGCGCAGCGCTGCCTCAACTGCGACGTGCAGACCGTCTTCGCCGAGAACCTCTGCATCGAATGCGATGCCTGCGTGGACATCTGCCCGATGGACTGCATCACGTTCACGGCGGATGGCCAGGAGCAGGAGCTGCGTACGCGGCTCAAGGCACCCGCCTTGAACACCACGCAGGACCTGTACGTCGCCGGGCCGCTCAAGACCGGCCGCATCATGGTCAAGGACGAGGACGTTTGCCTGCACTGCGGGCTGTGCGCCGAGCGCTGTCCCACCGGTGCCTGGGACATGCAGAAGTTCCTGCTCAACACCACGCAGGCGGGGCCGAAGGCGCGCCAGGGAGCCACCGCATGAGCGCGAAGCCGATCGAAGCCGTCAACGACTTCGTCATCAAGTTCGCCAACGTCAACGGCTCGGGTTCGGCTTCGGCCAACGAGCTGTTCGCCAAGGCCATTCTGCGGATGGGCGTGCCGGTCAGCCCGCGCAACATCTTCCCGAGCAATATCCAGGGGCTGCCCACCTGGTACGAGGTGCGCGTCAGCGAGGCCGGCTGGCTGGGGCGGCGCGGGGGCATCGACATGATGGTCGCGATGAATCCGCAGACCTGGGATGCCGACGTGGCCGAACTGGAGCCCGGCGGCTACCTGTTCTACGACAGCACGCGGCCGCTGCCGCCCTCGAAGTTCCGGCCCGACATCCAGGTGATCGGCATGCCGCTCACGGAGATCTGCAACGCGGTCTACAGCGACCCGCGCCAGCGGCAGCTGTTCAAGAACATCGTGTACGTGGGCGCGCTGTCGGTGCTGCTGGAGATCGAGCCGGAGGTGATCGAGAAGCTGTTCGGCGAGCAGTACCGCGGCAAGGAGAAGCTGCTGGCCTCCAATGTGCAGGCGCTCCACCTGGGCCGCGACTTCGCGCGCGAGCACCTGAGGGCGCCGCTGGGCATCCGCGTGCGCCGCGCCGACAAGGTGGGCGACGGCATCTTCGTGGACGGCAACAGCGCGGCGGCGCTGGGCTGCGTGTACGGCGGCGCCACCGTGGCGGCGTGGTACCCGATCACGCCTTCGTCCTCGGTGGCGGAGGCCTTCCAGAAATACTGCGCGCGGTACCGCGTCGATCCCGACACCGGCCAGAACCGCTACGCCATCGTGCAGGCCGAGGACGAGATCGCGTCCATCGGCATGGTGGTGGGCGCGGGCTGGAACGGCGCACGCGCGTTCACCGCCACTTCGGGCCCGGGCGTGTCGCTGATGACGGAGTTCATCGGCCTCGCATACTTCGCCGAGATCCCGGTCACCATCATCGACGTGCAGCGCGGCGGCCCGTCCACCGGCATGCCCACCCGCACGCAGCAGGCCGACCTGCTGGCCTGCGCCTACGCCTCGCACGGCGACACCAAGCACGTGCTGCTGCTGCCGGAAGATCCGCACGAGTGCTTCCAGCATGCCGCCGCCGCGCTCGACCTGGCCGACCGCCTGCAGACACCGGTGTTCGTGATGACCGACCTGGACATCGGCATGAACCAGCGGCTGTGCCGGCCTTTCACGTGGGAGCCGGGCCGCCAGTTCGATCGCGGCAAGGTGATGACGGCCGAGGAACTGGAGGCCGGCAAGGATTTCGGCCGCTACAAGGACGTGGACGGCGACGGCATCCCCTGGCGCACGCTGCCGGGCACGCATCCGACGCGCGGCAGCTACTTCACGCGCGGCACGACGCGCGATCCGTACGCGCGCTACTCGGAACGCGGACCCGACTATCTCTACAACGTCGACCGATTGCTGCGCAAGTTCGCCACCGCGGCGACGCTGGTGCCGCAACCGATCGTGCGCATGGCCGCCGAGCCCACCCGCCTGGGCGTGCTGTATTTCGGCTCGACCAGCCCGGCGATGGCCGAAGCGCTGGACGTGCTGCAGGTCGAGGGCGTGCACCTGGACGCCATGCGCCTGCGCGCCTTCCCGTTCCCCGACAGCGTGGCCCGCTTCATCGCCGCCCACGACCAGGTGTTCGTGGTCGAGCAGAACCGGGACGCGCAGATGCGCACGCTGCTGGTCAACGAGCTGGAGATCGACCCGGCGCGGCTGGTCAAGGTGCTGCACTACGACGGCACGCCGATCACGGCGCGTTTCATCACCTCGGCCATCCTGCGGCACGCGCAGGTCCCCGTGAAATCCGCGCCGGCGCCGCGCGCACCGGAGCTGCAGCCATGACCTACATCGCCAAACCGCCGCTGCGCCATCCGACGCTGGAAAAGAACAAGGTCGGCTACACCCGCCGCGACTACGAGGGCAAGATCTCCACGCTGTGCGCCGGCTGCGGCCACGACTCGATCTCGGCGGCCATCATCCAGGCCTGCTGGGAGCTGGACATCGAGCCGCACCGCGTGGCCAAGCTCTCGGGCATCGGCTGCAGTTCCAAGACGCCCGACTACTTCCTGGGTGCCTCGCACGGCTTCAACACCGTCCACGGCCGCATGCCGAGCGTGCTGACCGGGGCCAACCTGGCGCACCGCGAACTGCTGTACCTGGGCGTGTCGGGCGACGGCGATTCGGCCTCGATCGGCCTGGGCCAGTTCGCGCACGCCATGCGCCGCGGCGTCAAGATGGCCTACATCGTCGAGAACAACGGCGTGTACGGCCTCACCAAGGGACAGTTCTCCGCTACCGCCGACCAGGGCTCCAAGAGCAAGAAAGGCGTGGTCAATAGCGACAGCCCGGTCGACCTGGTGGGGCTTGCGCTGCAGCTGGGCGCGACCTTCGTGGCGCGCGGCTTCTCCGGCCACAAGGAGCAGCTGGTGCCCCTGATCAAGGGCGCGATCCAGCACGGCGGCGCGGCCTTCATCGACGTCATCAGCCCCTGCGTGGCCTTCAACAACCACCCGGGCAGCACCAAGAGCTACGACTACGTGCGCGAGCACAACG
>JAEWBU010000330.1 GCA_023390985.1 Pseudomonadota bacterium | reverse complement strand
GCGGTGCGCTGGTGCAGCACCCGCAGCTGCGGATCGCCGAAGGCGACGAGGGAATCCACGCCGGCTTCCCACGCGCCGGCGGCGGCGATGAGGTCCGACAGGGCGTCGCCTGCGCGGAGGGCGTCGTGGTCCCGCCGCGCCGCTTCTTCCTGCGCCATGTCGAGCACGTGCATCACGGTCAGGCCGCGATCGCGCGAGAGGGCGTGCGCCGCGGCGATCAGGGAGCAGGCATCGAGGTCCAGCTCCACCGCCGCGAGAACGCGCTCGTAGCTCGCGCGTGCCGGCAGCCGCACCACCAGCACCGGGCGGCCGGTGCGGCGCAGCGTCCGCAGCACCGGCAGGTCGGGCCGGGCCGGCACGACCAGCAGCGATGCATCGCGCGCCGCGTCCAGGCCTTCGTGCTCGAAGTCGCCGGCGATGCATTCCGGAAAGACCTCCAGGGCGAGCTTGCCGCGCACCTCGTCGGCGAACGCCTCGGCCACCGCCTTCGCCTCGGCCAGGTTGCCGTGCAGCGGCTGCAGGGCGACGAGGTGCAAGGGAAGGCCGCGGTCGCGCGCGACCAGGGCGCCGCGCCAGGCGGCATTGGCTGCTTCGGGCGAGCGGTCCACGTAGGCCACGACGCGCCGGGCTCCGGCTACGCGCTGAAGCGACGCCGGCTGGGCAGCGGCCCGCTCGAAGGGCATGCGGGCGATCGCGCGGCCCGCGGGGGAGATGACATGCAAGGGAGCACTCCTGAGGCGGCTGCGCGCGAGGCGCGCGGCACGGATCGCGCGGGCGAGGGGCCCGGCGATTCAGGATTGCGCTCTTGGGGGAAGGAGTCGAATCGCCGGGCTCAGGAAAGTGCTTCGGTCCGCGGCTGCGTCGCGCGGACCGTTGCTGAGCGGGGCCAGGTCATGTTCACGCGGGCAAGTCTACCGTTGAAGCAGGTCCGCTCCAACCGTTCGCGCCAAAGACCAGGCGCCGCCTGCCGGATTGACCGCGGGGTCAGGGCCGGCCACCGGCCAGGAACCGCTGCGCGAGCAGCACCCAGAACGCGGCGCCCACGGCGATGTTGTCGTCGTTGAAGTCGTACCCGGGGTTGTGGACCATGCAGGCGGAGGCCGCCCCGGAAGACTCGTCGCCGTTGCCGACCAGCACGTAGCTGCCCGGCACGCGTTCCAGCATGAAGGCGAAGTCCTCACTTCCCGTCAGCGGCTCGCCTTGCAACTCGACGCGGTCCGGACCGAGGAGTTCGAGCGCCACCTTGCGGGCGAACTCCGTTTCGGCCGCGCTGTTCACCAGCACGGAATAGCCGCGGCGCCACTCGATCTCGGCCTGCACGCCGAAGCTGCGGGACTGGAATCCCACGAGGTCGCGGATGCGCTCCTCGAGGGTCGACCGCACGTTGCGATCCAGCGCGCGGACGGTCAGCTCGAGCCTGGCCGTCGCGGGGATGACGTTGTTGGCCTGGCCCGCGTTCAGCGCGCCGACCGTGACCACGGCCGGCTGCAGGGGATCGATGTTGCGCGAGACGATGGTCTGCAGCGCCATGACGATGCTGGCCGCGGCCACCACCGGATCGACCGCCTTGTGCGGCACGGCGCCATGTCCGCCGACGCCCTTCAGGACGATGCTCGCGTAGTCGCTCGACGCCATCGTGGCGCCCTCGCGCATCACCATGTGCCCCTGCGGGATGCCGGGCATGTTGTGCATGGCGAAGATCGCGTCGCAGGGATAGCGGTCGAACAACCCCTCGTCGATCATGCGCGAGGCGCCCGCGCCGCCTTCCTCCGCGGGCTGGAAGACGAGATGGAGCGTGCCGCTGAATCCGCCTTGTTCGGCCAGGTGGCGCGCCGCGGCCAGCAGCATGGCGGTGTGGCCGTCGTGTCCGCAGGCGTGCATGACCCCGGCATGCTTGCTCGCCCATTCGCGTCCGCTGGCCTCATGGATCGGCAGCGCGTCCATGTCGGCGCGGATCCCCAGGCGCCGCGGCCCGTCGCCGCGCACGAGGCGGCCCACGACACCCGTGCCGCCGACGCCTCGCTCCACTTCGTAGCCCCAGCCCTCCAGCTTGTCGGCGACCAGGGCGGCCGTGCGGTGTTCCTCGAAGGCGAGCTCGGGATGGCGGTGGATGTCGCGCCGCAGCCGGATGAACTCGCCGGCCCGTTCGCTCAGCGCGTGGAGCAGGTAGGTCATCGCGTCATTGCGGCTGGAGGTTGATCGACTTCGCGACGGCCCGGTAGCGCGCCATCTCGGCCTCGAAGAACTTCGAGGCTTCCGGCAGCGACATCGGCGGCGAGGGGACCTGCGTCTGCAGCGTCAGCTGCGAGATGACGGACGGGTCCTTCAGCGTCTTGCCGACCGCGGCATGCAGGCGCTGCACCACCGGCTCGGGCGTGTTCTTCGGGACCATGAAACCGGTCCAGGTCTTGTAGTTGAAGTTCTTCAGCAGCTGCCCTTCGCTGACGCTGGGCACGTTCCTGAGCAGCTCCGAGCGCTGCGCGCCCAGCTGGCCGATCACCTTGAGCCGGCCCTGGTCGGCCATGGCGCCCATCGCCTGGCTGTAGACCAGCACGGCGAAGTCGACCTGTCCGCCGCCGATGTCCTGCAGCAGCGGCGCGTTGCCCTTGTACGGGATGTGCGTGGCCTTGATGCCCGTCACCTGCTGCATGTTCTCGACGATGAAGTGGTAGAGCGAGCCCACGCCCACGCTGCCGTAGCTGAGGGGCTTGTCCGCCGATTTGCGCGCCAGGGCGATCAGCTCGTCGACGTTGTTCACCGGCAGGTCCTTGCGCGTCAGCACCACCATCACGGCGTCGGCGATCGGGGCCACCAGGCGGAAGTCCTCGGCCTTGAGCCGGACCGACGAGTTCGCCAGCGGCGACAGGATCACTTCGTTGGGCGAGCCCTGGAAGATGTAGTAGCCGTCGGCCGGCGCCGAGAGCACCTTCTGCGCCGCGATCGCGCCGCTCACGCCGCCCAGGTTCTCCACCAGCACCGGCTGCCCCAGCTCCTTGCCGAGCGGCGTGCTGAAGATGCGGCCGATGGCGTCCGAAGGACCGCCGGGCGGGTAGGGCACCATGAGGTTGACCGGCTTGGCCGGGTACGTCTCGGCCACCGCGGCGGTGGCCAGCAGCACGCCCGCGAGCAGCGCGAGCGAGCGTTGCGCGATCCTGTTCATGTCTGTCTCCTGCTCCCGCCGGATGGCGGAGTGCGATGCATCCTAGGAAGCGGAGTTCATGACGTCCAATGCATTGTTGTCAGTGGTAGCATGAGTTGGATGAATACTGAGTTCCAGCCGTGACGCTGGTGCAGCTTCGCCATCTCATCGCGCTCGTCGAGTGCGGTTCGTTCAGCCGGGCCGCCGAGGCCCTGTTCCTGACCCAGCCCGCGCTGAGCCGCAGCATCCGCGCGCTGGAAGAAGAGATGGGTCAGGCGCTGTTCGACCGTGTCGGTCGCCGCAGCGAACTCACCCCGTTCGGCCGCGACGTGCTGGAGCGTGCCCGGCAGATCGTGTTCGAAGTGGACGAGCTCGACGCGAGCGCACGCCGCTTGCGCGAGGGCCGCGCCGGCAGCCTGCGCGTGGGCATGGGCTCGGGTCCGGGCGCGATGCTGATGACGCCGCTGCTGCTGGAGATGGCGCGGAACCATCCGGCGATGCACCTGACGATCAGCCGCGGCAGCACCGATCGGCTGGTGCAGGGGCTGCGCGAGCGCGAACTCGATGCACTGGTGATCGATGCGCGCTCCCTGTCGCCGTCGCCCGACCTGCGGGTGGAGACGCTTTCCGAGATGCGAGGGGTTTTCATGTGCCGCAAGGGGCACCCCTTGCTGCGCTCGGCCGGCGCGCTGCGGTTTCCCGCGGTGCGCAAGTTCCCGATCGCGTCCACGCCGCTCAGCGACGAGGTGGCGCGCCTGCTGGTCGAGCTCTACGGACCGGCGGCGCACCCGAACGAATGCGTCACCCTGCGGTGCGAGGAGATCGCCAGCCTCGTCGACGTCGTGCGGCAGAGCGATGCGGTGCTGCTCGCCATCCGCGCCTCGGCGCCCGGCCTCGTGGAACTGCCCCTGAAGCCCGCGATGACCGGCAAGGCGCGATTCGGCCTGGTGACGCTCGCGGGGCGCGCCGAGCCGCCGTCGCTGTCGATCGTGCGCGAGCTCGCGGAACGGCTGCTGCACGACTGAGTCGGACAGGTTGCCCATCCATGGCAACGTTTCATTGCTGACCGCGTCGCGGTGCTATGGTCGTGCGGCCATGCAGTCCCACCAGGCTTCCTTCCCCGGCGCGCATGGCGCCCTGCTCGCGGCGAGGCTCGATGCGCCGGAAGGCGCCCCGCGCGCCTGCGCGCTGTTCGCCCACTGCTTCACCTGCGGCAAGGACATCTTCGCCGCCGGCCAGATCGCGCAGGCGCTGGTGGCCCACGGCATCGCCGTGCTGCGCTTCGACTTCACCGGGCTCGGCCACAGCGAAGGCGAATTCGCGAACACCAACTTCTCCTCCAACGTCGGCGACCTGGTCGCCGCCGCCGACTGGCTGCGCCGCGAGCACGCGGCGCCGGCCCTGCTGATCGGGCACAGCCTGGGCGGCGCCGCCGTCCTCGCCGCGGCGGCTTCCGTGCCGGAAGTGCGGGCCGTCGCGACCGTTGGGGCACCCAGCGATCCGGGCCACGTCACCGGCCTGTTCCGCGAGCACGTGGCCGAGATCGAGGCGCGCGGCGAGGCGCTGGT
>JAEWBU010000293.1 GCA_023390985.1 Pseudomonadota bacterium | reverse complement strand
GTTCAGGTCAGTGGCGGCCGCGGCGCACCAGCGCGCCGACGTCCAGGATCAGGGCGACGCGGCCGTCGCCGAGGATGGTGGCGCCCGAGACGCCGGGCACCTTGCGGTAGTTGGCCTCGAGGTTCTTCACCACCACCTGCTGCTGGCCGACCAGCTGGTCCACCTCCAGCGCGATGCGGCGGCCGTCGCCCTCGATCACCACGTGCATCAGGTGCGCGTCCTGCACCGGCGGCAGCGACAGCACCTCGGACAGCGACACCACCGGCAGGTACTCCTCGCGCACCTTGACCACGCGCGCTTCGCCGGCCACGGTCTTGATCGCGGCATCCGAAGGCTGGAAGGACTCCACGATGCTCGACAGGGGCAGCAGGTACAGGTCGCCGCCGGCCATCACCGACATGCCGTCCATGATGGCCAGCGTGAGCGGCAGGCGCACGCTCACGCAGGCACCCACGCCGGGCTCGGAGGACAGGTCGACGCTGCCGCCGAGCGAGAGGATGTTGCGGCGGACCACGTCCATGCCGACGCCGCGGCCCGATACGTCGGTCACTTCCTCCGCGGTGGAGAAGCCCGGCGCGAAGATCAGTTGCCAGACCTCGGCATCGGGCATCCCGTCGTGCACGGCCAGGCCGTTGCTGCGGGCCTTGGCGAGGATGCGCGCGCGGTCGAGGCCGCGGCCGTCGTCGCGCACCTGGATCAGGATGCAGCCGCCTTCGTGCTGCGCGCTGAGCGTCAGCGTGCCGTGCGCCGGCTTGCCGGCGGCGATTCGCTGCTCGGGCAGTTCGATGCCGTGGTCCAGCGAGTTGCGCACCAGGTGGGTGAGCGGATCGGTGAGCTTCTCGATCATGCCCTTGTCCAGCTCGGTCGCCTCGCCGACGGTGCGCAGTTCCACCTGCTTGCCCAGGCGCGCCGCCAGGTCGCGCAGCATGCGCGGGAAGCGGCCGAACACCTCGGACATCGGGATCATGCGGATCGACATCACCGACTCCTGCAGGTCGCGCGTGGTGCGCTCCAGGTCGGTGAGGCCGCCGATCAGCTGCTCGCGCGCGGGACCGTCGAGCGCGCCGGCGCGCTGCGCCAGCATGGCCTGCGTGATCACGAGTTCGCCCATGAGGTTAATCAGCTGGTCGACCTTGTCGACCGACACGCGCAGCGTTTCGGTCGAGGACGCGGGTGCCGCGGATCTGCGCGGCGCGGCGGGTGCCGGAGCGGGCGCGGGCACGGCAGGCGCGACGGGAACGAACACCGGCAAGGCGCCGGATCCGGGCCAGTCGGCGATGCGCAGCTGCTCGCGCGGCAGGTGGAAGCCGCACAGGTCCAGCAGGTCGCCGTCGCTGGAGGTCGTCGTCAGGCGGAAGCGGACCACGCCGTCGGCTTGACCCGGCACCGGCTCCGCGCGAGTCAGCTCGCCCAGGCCCACGACTTCGCCGAACAGCTCGATCAGGTCGTCGGCCACGCCGGGCTGGGCCAGCGGGCCGGCGAGCAGTTCGAGGTCGCGGGTCTGCTTGTTCTTCGCGGGTGCCGCTGCGACGGGGGCCGCGGTCGGCGCAGGGGCGGCCACCGGCGCCGGCGCTGCTTCTTCCGGCGCGGCGAGGCGCACCAGCGTCGCACGCAGTTCGCCATCGTCCACCGCCTCGCCCGAGCCTTCCTGGCGATGCCGCAGCATCTCGCGCAGGGCATCGCCCGAGGCCAGCAGCGTGTCGACCATCGCCGTGGTGGGCGCCAGCTCATGCCGGCGCAGCCGGTCCAGCAGCGTTTCCATCACGTGCGTGAGGTCGGCCAGCTCGCCGAAGCCGAAGGTGGCCGCGCCGCCCTTGATCGAATGCGCGCAGCGGAAGATGGCGTGCAGCGTCTCGTCGTCGGGCGCGGCGAGGTCGAGCGCGACGAGCAGCTGCTCCATGCGCTCGAGGTTGTCGCCGGCCTCCTCGAAAAAGACCTGGTAGAACTGGCCGAGGTCGAACCCGGCGGCACCGCCGTCGGCGGCGGGAGTGGTGGTCAGCATGGCTTGGTTCCCGGTGGCGGCGCCACCTTGCGAATGACTTCCAACAGGCGCTGCGGCTCGAACGGCTTGGTCAGCCATCCGGTCGCCCCCGCGCCGCGGGCGGCCTGCTTCAGGTCGGGGTCGTCGTCGGTGCTGAGGATCAGCACGGGCACGTCGCGCAGGCGCGCGTCGGCGCGCAGCGAACGGGTGAGCGCCAGGCCGTCCATGCCCGGCATGTTCTGGTCGGTGATCACCAGGTCCACGTCATTCGCGCCGGCCTGGGCCAGCGCGCTGGCGCCGTCGGCGGCTTCGATGACGTGGTAGCCGGCGCTGCGCAGCGTCCAGGCGATCAGCTGTCGCATGGACACCGAGTCGTCGACCGCGAGAATCGATTGCATGGCCATCCCCATCAAAGGTCCGGGCCATTGTGGAAGCCGCAGGCGCTGAGCGAAGCGCCGGAAAGCGGCCCGCTCCGCCCGCTTTTCGACGCAAGCGGAAGCGCTCGCGCGGCTGCTTGCGCGTTTATCCTGCGCCGCAGGACGTTTGTGGGCGGAGCGGGGCGAGGATGCTGCAGTTGCTGGTGATCGAGGACGCGGAGCTGGACTACCGGCTGCTGGTGGCCACGCTGGCGCAGCAGGGCATCGCCTGCGCATCGACCCGCGTGGAATCGGCCGCGCAACTGCGCGAGGCGCTCGACGAGCACGCCTGGGAGCTGGTGATCTCCGACCACTGCCTGCCGGGCTTTTCCAGCTCGGAGGCTTTCGAGATCGTGCGCAGCCGGCCCGAGCCGCCGCCCTTCATCATCGTGTCCGGCGTGATCGGCGAGGAGGTCGCGGTCGAGGCCATGCGCCGCGGCGTGGACGACTACCTGGTCAAGGGCCGCCTGCTGCGCCTGGGCGCCGCGGTGCGCAACGCGCTGGGCGCCGCCGCCGCCCGCCGCGAGAAGGCGCAGGCGCTGGCGCAGCTGGCCGAGTCGCAGCGCGAGCTGCAGGCCCTGTCGGCGCAGCTGCAGTCGCGCATCGACCAGGAACGCGCCGCGATCGCGCGCGAGATCCACGACGACATCGGCGGCACGCTCACCGCGGTGCGCTTCGACCTCGAGCTGGCGCAGTTCGAGAGCGGCGAGGCCGCGGCCGAGCGCATCCGCCGCGCGCTGGGCGAGCTGTCGGTCGCCCACGTGGCCGCCCAGCGGATCATGCGCAACCTCCACCCGTCCACCCTGGAAGCCGGCCTGGCCGCGGCCATCCGCGCCCTGGTGCAGCAGTTCCGCGCGCGCCACGGCCTTCATGCGGAATTCCGCTGCAACGTGAAGGAGGCCGCGGTCGCGCCCGATCCCGCCATCGCGGTGTACCGCGCCTGCCAGGAAGCGCTGACCAACGTGTCCAAGCATGCGCAGGCGACGCGCGTCGCGCTGGACCTGCACCTCGGGCCGGAGTGGCTGTCGGTGGAGATCGAGGACGACGGACGGGGTTTCGACGCGGCCACGCGCGCACGGCCGGGCGCGCTGGGGCTGCGCGGCATGGCCGAGCGCGTGCGTGCGCTCGGCGGGCAGCTCGATGTGTCGTCGGTGCCGGGGCGCACCACGCTCATGCTGTGGATCCCGCTTTCCGAGAACGCGGCGCTGGAGGTGGAGGCATGACGACGCGCGTCGTCCTCGCCGACGACCACGCCCTCATCCGCCGCGGACTGCGCGACACGCTGGCGCAGGACGGCGCCTTCGAAGTCGTGGGCGAGGCCGGCGACTGGGCCGCGCTGGAGCCGCTGCTGGCGTCGACCGGCTGCGAGGTGCTGCTGCTGGACATCAACCTGCCGGGCCGCTCGGGCCTGCAGATCCTGGAAGCGCTCGCCACGCGCGCGGGCGCGCCGCACGTGATGGTGGTGTCCATGTACCCCGAGGACCAGTACGCCGTGCAGTCGCTGCGCGCCGGCGCGCTGGCCTACCTGAAC
>JAEWBU010000292.1 GCA_023390985.1 Pseudomonadota bacterium | reverse complement strand
CCGCCGGCACGTCCGCCGGTGCGGCCATGGCGACTTCGGTGCTCTCGGACCGCGGTGCCGCGGCCACCGGCGCCTCGGTGCGCAGGCTGGAAAGATTCGGCAGCACCAGGATGGCCACGGCGCCCAGCAGCAGGCCACCCACGGCCAGCGCCACCGGCCGCTTGAAGTATTCGCGCCAGCCCGGAGGCGCCGCATCGCCGGGCGCCCGGAACGGTGCGCCGATGCTTTCATGGTCCTGCGCCAGGCGCGGCGCCGTGCTCTGCGGCAGGCGATCCAGCACCGGCTGCGGATCGACCTTGAGCGTGCGGCACACGCTGGACGCCAGCGCACGCGCGAACACCACGTCGGTCAGCTGGTCGTAGCGGTCGGCTTCCAATGCCTCCAGCTTGCGCACCGGCACCTTGAGCGACACGGCCAGCGCGGCCACGTGCAGGCCCGCGGCTTCGCGCGCCTGCCGAAGCAGCGCGCCCGCGCTCGGGCCGGCGGCGACGGCGGCTTCACTCATTGAACGCTCCCCGATCGAGGCGGCCGGCTTCGCGCGATTGCGGGAAGCGGCGCTTGAGCTGGCCGGCCAGCTGGTTCATGGCGACTCGGTCGCCCAGCTTGTTCTCGACCTTGATGCCCAGCCACAGCGTTTCGGCATTCGCCAGCTGGCTGTTGTTGATGCGGCGGATCAGGAACTGCGAGCGCTGCAGATCGCCGCGATCGAACATCAGCGACGCGAGGTTGTAGCCGATGATGGGATTGCCGGCGTCCAGCTCGTACGCGCGCGCCAGGCTCTTCTCGGCCTCGGCGCGCTTGCCGTTGCGCGAGTGGCAGAGGCCCTGCGCCATCAGCGTCTTGGCGTGGTCGCCGTACATCGGGGAGCCCAGGGCCTGGTCGAACGACTTCTGCGCGTCGTCGAAGCGGCGCTGCTGGCAGTACATCCAGCCGAGGTTATGGATGGTGTTGCCGTCGCGCGGGTTGAGCGCGATGGCGCGCTTGAAGCTGTCCTCGGCCATCTGGTAGTCGGCCAGGCGCATGTAGATCAGGCCGCGCAGGTTGTAGGCGTCCGGATAGGTCGGATCGGCCGCGATGACCTGCTTGAGTTCGTCCAGGGCGACGGTGGTCTGGCCCTTCTCGAAGTAGCCGACGGCCAGCTCCATGCGGATGCGGGCGCGGCGCCGCTCCTCGGTCTCGTCGTACGCGGTCGGGATGTCGGAAGACGCCGGGGCCGCGCCGGTCGACGCGCACCCTCCCAGCAGCACCGCGGCGGACAGCAGTCCCGCCCACGGCATGGCCAACGCCAGCAGCCCCACCATCCCCATGCCGCGCTTCATGCTCAGTTCTCCTTGGTGCCGGCGATCGAGGTCACCGGTTTCAGAATCACGGTGCGCTGGAGGGCGATGCGCTCGCCCACGCGGGTGCGGTCCTTGACGTCGCCGGCCAGCTGGCCGCAGGCGGCGTCGATGTCGTCCCCTCTCGTCTTGCGCACGGTGGTGACGATACCAGCATCACTCAGCAATTTCGCGAACGCGACAACGCGGGTGTTGGGCGATCGCGTCAGCCCGGATTGGGGGAATGGATTAAAGGGAATCAGGTTCAGCTTGCAGCTGACGCCGCGGCCCGCGTGGTGGCGGACCAGGTCGATCAGCTGGCGCGCGTGCTCCGGCTGGTCGTTCACGCCATCGAGCATGCAGTACTCGAAGGTGATGAAGTCGCGCGGCGCGTGTTCCAGGTAGCGGTTGCACGCGTCCAGCAGTTCGGCCAGCGGGTACTTGCGGTTCAGGGGGACGAGGTTGTCGCGCAGTTCGTCATTGGGCGCGTGCAGCGACACGGCCAGCGCCACCGGGCAGTCCTGTCCCAGGCGGTCCATCATCGGCACCACGCCGGAGGTGGACACCGTCACACGACGGCGCGACAGGCCATAGCCGTGGTCGTCCAGCATGGTGCGCAGCGCGGGCACCAGGGCCGAATAGTTCTGCAGCGGCTCGCCCATCCCCATCATCACCACGTTGGAGATGACGCGTTCGCTGGTCTTGAGGTGCTGGCGCAGGAAGCGCTCGGCGAACCACAGCTGGGCGACGATCTCGCCGGTGGTGAGGTTGCGCGAGAAGCCCTGGTGGCCGGTGGAGCAGAAGCGGCAGCCGACCGCGCAGCCGGCCTGCGACGAGACGCACAGCGTGCCGCGATCGTCCTCGGGGATGAACACCGCTTCGACGGCATTGCCGTCACGCACGTCGAACAGCCACTTGATGGTGCCGTCGGCGGACTCGTTGCGGGTGATGACGGGAAGCGCCTCGATGCGGGCGGCCGTCTTGAGCTTTTCGCGCAGCGACTTGGCCAGGTCGCTCATCCGGTCGAAGTCGGATTCACCGCGCTGGTGGATCCACCGGAAAAGCTGGGTGGCGCGGAAGCGCTTCTCACCCAGCGTCTCGACGAACGCGGCCAGCCCTTCGAGGTCGAAATCGAGGAGGTTGGCCGTGGTCATCGCATGGGGACTGCCCGCGTCAGCGGGAGTAGACGTTCATGCCCGGGAAGAAGAACGAGACTTCGACCTGGGCGGTTTCGGGGGCGTCGGAGCCGTGCACGGCGTTGGCGTCGATGCTGTCGGCGAAGTCGGCGCGGATGGTGCCCTTGTCGGCCTTCTTCGGGTCGGTGGCGCCCATCAGCTCGCGGTTCTTGAGGATGGCGTTCTCGCCTTCCAGCACCTGGATCATCACGGGGCCGGAGATCATGAAGTCCACCAGGTCCTTGAAGAACGGGCGGGCCTTGTGCACGGCGTAGAACTGCTCGGCTTCACCGCGGGACAGGTGGGCCATCTTGGCCGCGATGATCTTCAGGCCGGCGCCTTCGAAGCGGGCGTAGATCTGGCCGATCACGTTCTTGGCCACTGCGTCCGGCTTGATGATGGAAAGGGTGCGTTCGATCGCCATTTCAGCTACCTGTCGATTTGTTGTGTAAGGAGGGAAGGCGCCGGTTGGGTTGTGCCGCGGCGCCAAAGTTCGGCAAAGCCCGATATTTTAACCCGCGGCGTCAGCGTCCGCCGCGACCACCGCCGCGGCGAGGACCGCCACCGGAGCCGCCACCACCACCGCCGCCGCCGCGGCGCTGACCACCGCCACCACCGCCGCCAGGACCCTGGCGCTGCCGCATGAAGCTGTCGGCGCCGATGTAGCCGAACGACGTCTTCATCGGATCCGGCTGCGAGCCGCCGCCACCGCCGCCGCCCGACCGGTCCTTGGACCGGCGCTGCTGCTGCTGAGGCTGGCCGAACTTGTTGCCGCTGCCCTGGCCGTTGCCGCGGTTGGAAGCGTCCGGACGGGGGCCGCCGCCGCGGTTGCCCCGGCGTCGGTTGTTGCGCGACTTGTCGCCGCCTCCGCCTTCCGCCATGCGTTCACCGGACAGCGGCCCGCCCGAAGCCTGGGTCAGCGCACGGATGTCGCGCTCGTCCAGCTCCATCCAGGCGCCGCGCTTCAGGCCGCGCGGCAGCACCATCGCGCCGTAGCGGATGCGGATGAGGCGGCTGACCGCATGGCCGAGCGATTCGAAGAGGCGGCGCACCTCGCGGTTGCGCCCTTCGGAGATCGTCACGCGGTACCAGGTGTTGGCGCCCTCGCCGCCACCGTCCTCGATCGAGCCGAACTGGGCCTTGCCGTCTTCGAGCTCGATGCCCTCGAGCAGGCGCTCCTTCTCCTCGGACGACAGCGCGCCCAGCACCCGCACGGCGTACTCGCGTTCCAGGCCGAAGCGCGGATGCATCAGCCGGTTGGCCAGCTCGCCGGAGCTGGTGAACAGCAGCAGGCCTTCGGTGTTGAGGTCGAGACGCCCCACGGACTGCCACTTGCCCTGCTGCAGCCGGGGCAGCTTGCGGAACACGGTGGGCCGGTTCTGCGGGTCGTCGTGCGTCACCACCTCGCCCACGGGCTTGTGGTAGGCGATCACGCGGGCGGCCGGCGGCGCGATGCGCACCTTGATCGGCTTGCCGTTGACCTTGATCTGGTCGCCCCACTGGATGCGCTGGCCGATGTGGGCGGGCTCGTTGTTGACCGAGATCCGCCCTTCCATGATCAGCTGCTCCATCTCCAGCCGCGAACCGAGGCCGGCCTGGGCCAGCACCTTGTGCAGCTTGGGCGTCTCGGCCTGCGGGGCCAGCACGCGCTTGGGCGGCGCGGCCTCCTGGGACTCCTGGTCGTCGAAGCGGCCGGAGACCACGTCCTCGAAGCGGATCGGCTCGGGCGCGGGCGGCGCGGGGGCGCGCTCGTGGCGCGGCCTGGCGTGAGGCTGGTGGTCGCCCTCGCCTTCTTCTTCGTCGTCGTCAGTCTCGCCCGCTTCCAGGGCCGGTTCGGCGCGCTCGGCGTCGGCGACCTCCTGCGGGCGCTCCGATTCGGGTGCGGCCTGCCGCCCCGCCGTGTCCTGGTCTTCCTGGGAGTCGGCTGGGTCGGACGCGGGCTGGTCGGTGGGATTCATTCGGGGAACTTCAGGTCAGCGCGGCGGGAGCCGCATCGCCGGGCTCGGCCGGCGGAACATCGTCGGAGGAGGGACTCGGCGCGTCCTGGGCATCGATGCCCAGCGTCGGTTGCAGCGCGTCGTCGGCATCGGCCAGGCCGGCCAGCGCGGCGATCTGCTGCGAGGGCGTCTCCAGCATCGG
>JAEWBU010000257.1 GCA_023390985.1 Pseudomonadota bacterium | reverse complement strand
GCGCCAAGGCCGTCGTCAAGCGCCCGCGTCGCTGACCGGCGCCTTGTCCTCCTCGGGCCGCTCCGGCCCCACGCGCCCCCGCCTGGCCCGGTCCATCCGCGGTGCGCGTGTCGCGAAGAACGCACCCAGGGCGGCATAGGCCGCCAGCGAGGCGAACACCAGGTGGAAGGCCTGGGTCACCCGCTGCGGCGACAGCCCCTCCAGGCGCACGCCCGCGCCCTCCCCCGAACCCGCCTGCACGTTCAGCAGCGCGAACGCCAGGCCGCCGAAGGCCGCGGTGCCGACGGCGGCGCCGGTCGATCGCGTCAGCGACAGCAACGCGGCCGCCGAGCCCAGCCGCTCGCGTCCGGCCAGCATCTGCGTGGCGATCTGCGCGCTGGGCATGACGGTGCCGAAGCCCATGCCGCACATCGCCGCGGCGATGCTGATGGAGAGCGTCGACGGCGGCAGCAGGGCCAGCGCCAGCAACGCCAGCGACGCCATGCCCAGGCCGTAGGGCGGCAGCACGCCGCTGCGCTGGGTGCGCGCGCTGAACCGCGCGTTGAGCGTCGAACCCACGACCATGCCGACGGTCAGCGGCAGCAGCTGCACGCCGGCGCCTGCCGCGCTGGCCTTCTGCGCCACCTGCAGGTAGATCGGCAGCAGGAACACCAGCGCGAACATCGTCCCGGCGAAGCCGATCACCGACAGGCAGATCCAGCCCACGCCGGGGATGCGCACGACATCCAGCGGCAGGAACGGAGACGGATGGCGGCGCTGCTGCCGCGCCAGCAGCACGCCCGCGGCCACCGCGGTTCCCGCCAGCGCCGCGCTGACCGGCGAGACCAGCGGGAAGCGATGCCCGACGAGGCTCAGCCAAAGCAGCGCGGCGGAAGCGCACAGCGCGAACAGCACCACGCCGGCCGGGTCGTAAGGCGCGTCGCGATGGATCGAGCGCGCGGGCCGAGGCAGACGCGACACGCGCCACGCCGCCAGCAGCGCCAGCGGCAGGTTGGCCAGGAACAGCCAGCGCCAGTCGCCGTGGTTGACCACGAGGCCGCCGACCACCGGCCCGCCCACGCTCGAAGTGGTGAACACCATCGCGAAATAGCCCTGGTAGCGCGGCCGCTCCGACGGCGAGACCAGCTCGCCGATCAGCGCCTGCGACAGCACCATCAAGCCGCCGCCGCCCAGGCCCTGCAGCACGCGCGCGGCGATCAGGCCGAACAGGCTGGACGCCAGCCCGCAGGCCAGCGAGCCGGCGGTGAACACCGCCAGCGCGGCCAGCAGCACGTTGCGCCGGCCGTAGCGGTCGCCCATGCGCCCGTAGAGCGGCGCGACGATGGTCGCGGCCAGCAGGTAGCCCACGGCGATCCAGGAGGTGTCGGACAGGCCGCCCAGGTCGGCGGCGATGCGGGGCGTGGCCGAAGCCAGCAGGGTCTGGTCCACCGCCGCCATGAACATGGGCAGCATCACGGCGGTGAACAGCGCGCCGAATCCGGCGGTGCGCACCGCGCGGTCGGGCTCCACGGGAGAACTCATGCGCCGAGCCTACATCGGCCCCGCGCCGCGCCGCGTCAGGCCTTGAACCTGTCCTTGGCCCGACGAGCGAACTCGTTGGTGTAGGTGCGCGCGAGGTCGATCTTCTCGGGCTTGAGGCCGGCGTCGAAGCTGGCCAGCGCCCGCAGCGCCGTGCGCGCGCCCTCGTCGGGCAGCATGCCGTCCAGCGAGATGGCTTCGCGCACCTTGTTGAACGAGGCGAGGTACAGCGCGCGATCGCCCAGCAGGTAGGCGTCGGGCACGGTCTTGATGAGGTCGCTGGGGCCCGCGGTCTGCAGCCACTTGAGCGCGTGCACCACCGCGCTGGCCATGGCCTGGCAGGTGTTGGGATGCTTCTGCACGAACTCGGCCTGCGCGTAGAAGCAGGCCGCGGGCATCGGGCCGCCGAACACGTCCTGCGTGCCCTTGAGCGTGCGGGTGTCGCTGATGATCTTCACCTCGCCGCGCTGCTCCAGCATGGTCATCACCGGGTCGGTGTTGCTCATGGCGTCGATCTGTCCCGTGCGCAGCGCCGACAGCGCCCCCGACGAGGTGCCCACGCCGACGTAGCTGACCTCGCCCGACTTCACGCCGGCGCGCGAGAGCACGAGGTTGGCCACCATGTTGGTGGACGAGCCCGGCGCGGACACGCCGATCTTGCGGCCGCGCAGGTCGATGGGCGCGCGGTAGTTCGGCACCGCCCGGGTGGACACGCCCAGCGCGATCTGCGGCGCGCGGCCCATCAGCACGAACGACTGGATGAACTGGTTGCGGCTCTGCAGGTGGATGGTGTGCTCGTACGCACCGTTGACCACGTCGACGGTGCGATCGGCCAGCGACTGCAGCGCGCGCGGGCCGCCGTTGAAGTCGGTGATCTCGACGTCCAGGCCCTCGGCCTTGAAGTAGCCCAGCTGCTCCGCGATGGTGAGCGGCAGGTAGTAGAAGGTGCCCTTGCCGCCCACCGCGATCGTCACCCGCGTGCGTTCCAGGCGCGGCTGCGCACGCAGCACCGGCGCACCCAGCAACGCGGCGCAGGCGCCGGCGATGGCGAACCCACGGCGGGTGATGGACCGGTCTTTCATTCTTCGAACTTCCCTCTCTGGCAAGGCGCGCACGAGCTTAGATCGCGCCTTTGTGCACCGCATCAGGACCATCCCGTGCGGGTTTTCACGTAACCAGGAAGAAGGCGTCAGCGCAGTGCTGAAAGCAGGATGCCGACGTTGACGAGGAAGGCCGCCGCCCACACCGCCGAACGCACCGTCGGCAGGCCCGCGATGTACATCACGGAGTAGATGATCCGCAGCGTGACGAAGAGCAGCGCGAGGATGTCCAGCCGCGTCTGCGCCGCGCCCAGCTGGTGCGCGATGATCACCGCGCCGATGAAGAAAGGCAGCGCCTCGAAGCCGTTGGCCTGCGCCGCGTCGGCGCGCGCCTGCCACCCGGTCTGGCGCGCGAGCCAGCCGCGTGGATCCTGGTTGTCGAAGCCGCCCTGGCTGCGCGGCTTGCCGAAGCCGCGGAACTTCGCCGCGTAGGCGCACGCATAAGGCAGCAGCGCCGCGAACAGCACGCACCAGTACGCCACGGTGAATCGGGTCGTCGCCATGTCCTCGTTCTTTCTTGTTCTTTTCTTCAGCGCCGGTCGACCAGCGCGTGGGCGATGGTGCCCAGGTCCACGTATTCGAGTTCGCTGCCCGCGGGCACGCCGCGCGCGAGCCGCGTCACCTTGAGGCCGCGCTGCTTGAGCGCCTCGCCGATCACGTGCGCGGTGGCCTCGCCCTCGGCGGTGAAGTTGGTCGCGAGGATGACCTCCTGCACCACGCCGTCGGTGGCGCGCTCGAACAGCTTGGCCAGCCCGATGTCGCGCGGGCCGATGCCGTCCAGCGGGCTCAGCTTGCCCATCAGCACGAAGTAGCGGCCGCGGTAGGCGGCGGTGCGTTCGACGGCGGCCTGGTCGGCCGGCGTCTCCACCACGCACAGCTTGGAGGCGTCGCGCTGCGGGTCCAGGCAGGTGGCGCACACCTCGCCTTCGGTGAAGGTGTGGCACAGGCTGCAGTGGCGCACACGGGTGGCGGCCTGCTGCAAGGCCTGGGCGAGCAGCTGCGCGCCCTCGCGGTCGTGCTGCAGCAGGTGGAAGGCCATGCGCGAGGCCGACTTCACGCCCACCCCGGGCAGGCGGCGCAGCGCTTCGACGAGCGCGTTGACGGAGGAATTTGACAAGGGGCGAGGGGCGAGGGACGAGGGCGAATCGGCTGTTTCTCTAGCCTCTCGCCCCTCGCCCCTCGTCCCTGACTTTCAGAAAGGGAACTTCATCCCGCCCGGCAGCCCCGGCATGCCCGCGGTGAGCTTGCCCATCTTCTCCTGCGAGGTCTCCTCGGCCTTGCGCACCGCGGCGTTGAACGCGGCGGCGACCAGGTCCTCCAGCATGTCCTTGTCGTCGGCCAGCAGGCTGGGGTCGATCTCGACGCGGCGCACGTCGTGCTTGCAGGTCATGGTGACCTTCACGAGGCCGGCGCCGGATTCGCCCGTCACCTCGATGTGGGCGAGTTCCTCCTGCGCCTTCTTCAGGTTCTCCTGCATGGCCTGGGCCTGCTTCATGAGGCCGGCCAGCTGTCCCTTGTTGAACATGTGATTTCCTTAGATGGGCTTGATGCTTCCAGGCACGATTTTCGCGCCAAAGTCCCGCATCATCTCCTGCACGAACGGGTCGTTGTGGATGATGTCCTCGGCCTCGCGCTGGCGCTGCGCGGCGGCGGCGGCGTTGCGGCGCGCGGGGCTGTCGTTCACGGGGCCGAGTTCGATGGTCAGGGCCACCTCGTGGCCGGCGCCCTTGAGCGCCGTCTGCAGGCGCTCGCGCGAGGCCGGCTGGTTCAGCGTTTCGCGCTCCACGCGCAGCAGCCAGTGGCCCTCGTCGCGCGCCACCAGCTGCGACTGCAGGGCCAGCTCGCGCACCAGCGCCGTGATCGCCTCGGCCGCGACCAGCCCCTGCACGGTGGCGTACCAGAAATCGCCTTCCTCGCTCGGCACGAAGCTGGTGGCGACGGCGCCCGCTTCGCGCGGCGACTCGGGCTGCACGCGCACGGGCACGCCGACGACGGGCCCGTCGCCCGCGGGCCGGGCCGAGGCCGCCGGACGCGCGGGAGGATCGACGACGGGCAGCAC
>JAEWBU010000248.1 GCA_023390985.1 Pseudomonadota bacterium | reverse complement strand
GGCCGAGGCTGTGTGAAAACGCCCTAAGCCCGTAGACTGCGCCAACTCGCGCTGGAGGGGCCGATGGGGCGCTACGTTGAGGGGCGGGACCGGCATCAGGTGACATTGCTGCCGGAGTGTCTGGAGGACTACATCGCCGAAGACAACCCGGTGCGGGTGATCGAGGCGTTCGTCGAGGAGCTGGATCTGCAGGCCCTTGGCTTCGAGCGAGCCCGGCCCGCACAAATGGGTCGGCCGGCGTATCACCCGGCGGTGCTGCTCAAGATCTACATCTACGGCTACCTCAATCGGGTCGCGTCCAGCAGGCGCCTGGAACGTGAGTGCCAGCGCAATGTTGAGCTCATGTGGCTGACAGGCCGCTTGGCGCCTGATTTCAAGACCATTGCCGACTTCCGCCGCGATAGCGGCCTTGCGATCCGGCGCGTGTGCAGCCAGTTCGTGCTTCTGTGCCGGCGCCTGAACCTGTTCACGCAAGCCGTCGTGGCCATCGACGGCAGCAAGTTCAAGGCTGTCAACAGCCGCGACCGCAACTTCACTCCGACCAAGATCGACAGGCGCGTTGAGCAGATCGAGCAGAGCATCCAGCGGTACTTGGAGGAGATGGAGACTGCCGACCGCACGCAACCGGCGGAGGCGCCGGTCAAGGCAAAACGCCTGGACCGCAAGATCGAGCGGCTACGCGAGCAGATGAAGCACCTTGGCGCACTGAAGGAGCAGCTCCAGTCGCAAGACGACCAGCAGCTCTCGACGACAGATGCCGACTCGCGGTCGATGACGAGCGACGGACGCGCCACCGGGGTGGTCGGCTACAACGTGCAGGCCGCGGTCGATGCGAAGCACCACCTGGTCGTGGCGCACGAGGTCACGAACAACGGCAGCGACCGAGGGCAGCTGGCCAACATGGCAGTCCAGGCGAAGGACGCGATGGGCAAACCCACGCTGCAGGCCATCGCCGATCGAGGGTACTTCAGTGGTCCTCAGATCAAGGCATGCGAGGAGGCAGGCGTCGCCGCGTACGTGCCCAAGCCCATGACGTCCAACAGCAAGGCGGAGGGACGCTACAGCAAGGCGGACTTCATCTACGTGAGCCGGGACGATGAGTATCAGTGTCCGGCTGGCGAGCGGCTGCGCTGGCGGCAGACGACCGAAGAAAAGGGGCTGCGCGTCCACGCCTACTGGTCCGACGCGTGCGGTGGCTGCGCGCTCAAGGCGCAGTGCACGACGGGCAAGGAGCGCCGTGTGCGTCGCTGGGAGCACGAGGACGTGATCGACCGTATGCACACCAGGCTTGCGCGTCGCCCGAAGCAGATGACGGTGCGACGGCGAACCGTGGAGCACGTGTTCGGCACACTCAAGCACTGGATGGGATCAACCCACTTCCTTACGCGCGGATTGGCCCACGTGAGCACCGAAATGAGCCTGAACGTGCTCGCTTACA
The DNA here is from genome assembly GCA_023390985.1 of Pseudomonadota bacterium. Classification (GTDB taxonomy): domain Bacteria; phylum Pseudomonadota; class Gammaproteobacteria; order Burkholderiales; family Burkholderiaceae_C; genus Ramlibacter. Next base: position 25,064 of record JAEWBU010000248.1, on the reverse strand, counting down.
ACCTAAAGAGAGTGGTAAGCGCAAATTTTTCCCCGCTCTCGACGGCCGCTCGCCTCCGTGAACAATGAAGAAAGGAACACCACGCGGAGGCTAGATATGCGCGCCTCGAGAGGAATCGAGTTCTGGAAGGAACACAGTCAGGCATACGACGCCGGGACCCAGACCCGAGCGGAGTACTGTGCAAAGCACAAGCTGAGCATGAAAACGTTTGCGCGGTGGCGATCGACCATCAAGCGTGAGGCCAAACACGGACTACAGAAGGCCTCAAGCAATGCCCCTTCGCAGCTGATCCGAGTTGACGCTGAAGGCCTGCGCTCTTCGAGATCACCTGGTCCTGGCGCTGCCCGCCCGATGGATGCTGGCATTGCCTTGAGAGGCTCCGATTGGGAGATCCGAATCGACGTCGGATTCGATGTCGATTCTCTGTTCCACCTCCTGAGAGCTCTCAGGCACTGCTGATGTTCGATTTTGACGGCCAGGATGTCTGGTTGGCTCCAGGCGCCACCGACTTGCGCAAGTCAATCGACGGTCTCGCGGCCCTCGTGAGGTACGTCATCAAGCAGGATCCGACGCGCCCTGGTCTCTTCGTGTTTTGCAATCGAGAGCGAAACAGGATCAAGATCTTGCACTGGGATCGGAACGGCCTCTGGCTGTTCTATAAGCGGCTTGAGAAAGGTCGGTTTCGGTGGCCGGCGGATCAAACCATGCGCGTAGAACGAAGGGAGCTTGAGTGGTTGCTTGAGGGTCTCTCGATTCCGCAACGCGGTGCTCATCGTCCCGTCCCTTGCCGGCTGGTCGCGTAGCCGTTCTACTCGGCTGTGCATCTTGAATTTCGAAAGGTGCGCGGCTACAGTGCGCCGCCGGACGGCTGCACACAGGCACTGCACGAGCATGGCGCCCAGCGCCGCGGCTGCCAATCCAGTTGCTCATCAGGCCAGAGTTTCGTGGAGGTCTGCGGAAACATGAGTTCGCAGAGCGAGCGCATGAGGCCCCGCTCAGGAGTTGAATCCGAGCTGAGGGGGGTCAGCGCGTACGTTGAGAGCCCCCAAGGCCGTGCCGACTTCGACCCGAACTCCCCCGAGCCTCCATTCCAGGCGATGTATCCCTCGCGCGAAGCTTTGGACCGCCGCCGCCTGCAGGGAGACTTCCTGGTCGACAGGCATGAGGTTGAGATCAGGCTCGAAAACGAAACTCACGGGTACCCCCTCCGTGAATGCGTAATGAAGCACTGGCGCCACGGCATTGCCCGGGTGGTGCATCTCTCGAACGCAACGGAAGCCGGGCGCATCATCAACCGCTTGGTAGCAGACATTGAAATGCAGAGGCGTGCTCTGGAAGAGGAGGTGCAGCTCTTAAGAGAGCGAGCTGCTGTGACCAGACGCGAGCTTTTTGGTCCGCACAGCGAGAAGTTCCACGCGGACTCAGCGGCTTCGAAAGGCATCCCTGAACGACAAAGAGAGCGAACTGGCGCTGGTCGCAAGCCCTTGCCACCAGACCTGCCCCGGATAGAGCCACCACCGTACGACCTGGCGCCCGAGGACTACAACTGCCCTCACTGCGGCAAGCCGCTGGTCGAGTTGGAGCCGGAAGCTTCTGAGCTTCTTCGAGTCAAGCCGATCGAGTTCTATGTCGAGAAGGTGATCCGGGCGAAGTACATGTGCCCACACTGCAGGTTCTTCAAGAGCGCTCCTGGCCCAAGTCGTATCGCCCACAGTTCTTACGGCTCCCCGGAGTTCAGTGCTCTGACCGTCGTGAACAAGTTCCAGTTGGGCCTTCCGAACTATCGCCAAGCACGCTGGTTCGAGAGCCTAGGCCTAAGGGTTCCCCGCATTACCTTGGACAACAATCATCACGCCGTTGCGGAACTGCTCAAGGCTCTTTACGAAGCCTTCCGGACCGAGCTGACCTGTCAAGGGTACGTCCACATCGACGAGACCTCGATTCAGTGCCTCAAAGAAGCCGGGCGGCTCCCGCAGACGAAGTCGTGGATGTTCGCGTACATGAGCGGCGAGTGTCAGGACCACCGTGTGGTTCTGTTCGACTACCAGCAGAATAGGGACGGCGTACACGCGCTCAACTTCTTGACCAAGCCGGACGGTTCACCTTTCGACGCAGCCGTACAGGTCGACGGGTATAGCGGCTACAACTGTCTCGAGTCGGCCGATCGCTACGGATGTATGGCTCATGCACGGCGCAAGTTCGTGCGCGCGGAGGAGGCCGTTCCAGCGGCGAGCCGGGAAGAAGCCCTGGCAACGGAAGCCCGGAAGATCATTGATGAGGCGTATCAGATCGAGCGAGAGGCGAAAGAGCTATCAGCACCTGAGCGACAGAGGCTGCGTCAAGAGAAGACGGCGCCGATCTTGGCCAAGCTCAAGGCATGGATGGATGCGCGCATTGACGAGGTCTCCCCGAAGGGCTACCTCGGGCGGGCGATTCGGTACGCTCTGAACGAATGGGACCGTTTAACCGCCTTCATTCACAACGGGGCAGTCGCGATCGACAACAACAGTCTTGAACGCGAGATCCGGAAGTTCGTGATCGGTCGCAACAACTGGCTATTCGCGGACACGACGGCAGGTGCCGAATCGAACGCCATTCTTTATAGCGTTGTTCAGACCGCGTTGGCCAACAAGATTGACCCGTACAGGTACTTGGTCGAGGTCCTTACGCGCCTTGGCGCTGCCTCTCGCCAGGAGGACATCGACGCGTTGCTCCCCTGGAATCTGAAGGCGCGCCTCCAATGAGCCGCGAAGCTTCCTGAGTTCTTTCCTCGGCGGCCCCTTCTGGGAAGCGGGCGGTTTGCTGTGAACAGCGACGTCCTAATCACCAAAGAAGACGGGGCAGGCAATCATCCGCCCCGGGCCGATGTTGACTGCTGCCAGTGAGGCGGGAGCCGCGGCCAAACACCACTCTCTACAGTGTCGTTGCCTTCGGCACTGGCTGGCCCGCGCAATAGGTAGAAGGGCGGACAAGCGTCCGCCCTTCATTTGTGCGTCATCCGGGGGCAGAGACAGCTGCCTCAGCCGCGATGAGCAGGCGCGCCATCAGAACGATGTGATCGGGGCTGGCCTCGGAGAGCGGGGTACTCAGGCCGTTCGCAAGCCCGCCATGCTGCAGTCGCTGCACAGCTGCTTGCATCACGCCTTCTGAGGACAAAGCGTCGTCGATTTCCTCCTGGTCGAGCCAGCCCACGGCCACGAGCACCTGAATACGCGGCCAGCCGACATAGGTGGCCAGCGCATTCAGCCGTTCCAGGGGAAGCCTACTGAGCCGGGTCGGCTCTCTCCTGACTCGATACCAGTGCCCCGTCGAGATGTTCAGCTGGCGCGCCAGGTCGGCGACAGCATGCCCGCGCTCATGGGCCCGCTGCACGACAGCGTCACGAAGGTGCTCGGCTCGCCGGCGACGCTCGGCCCCGCCCTTAATGGTCCTGGGTCCTGGAGTTACTTTCAAAATGGTTTCCTAGAGCACAGAGACGTCCTCTGCGGCTCGTGTAGGCACCGGTGGGCTAGAACGGCTCACATCAGATGGTCCTTCGGGAGCTGAGAGCTGCTGCCGACCGTTCGGTTGCATGACATGGACAGTTGATCGCGCACACCGTGTCAACGAGAGGGGAAATTCTCGTATTGGCCCTCAGTCCGAATTCGACATCCTTAGCTGTCAGGAGTCACCTCGTGGCAGCTTCGGTCCGGGCCGTTATCGTCGTAGCCCATTCGTTTTCGGGCATCGCGAAGCTTTGTGCGGAAGACGGTCGCTCACTGGTGCTGACGAGACATGCGGCCGGTTTCGACGACGTGGAACTGCGCGAGGGAGCCTGGCTGAACTGCGAGGTGGCGCTACCAGCCCCGTACGTCTTGAGAGTTCGTGGTTGCGATGATCACCCTCAGCGCTGCCCCACTCCACATGTTGCTCCTCCGCACACCGGGTGGCTTCGGGTAGACGACTCTCTCCGCCTGGCCTCGACGGTTCATCCCGTCCCGGCGCCGACCTTGGCCACGGTGACTTGGCTTTCGGCTTGGCAAGTTTTCGAACTGCCATGCGGCTCGCGCCACGCATGGGGACGTGACGAGGCCTCGGGCGACGGGCGGGTAAGTTCAACGCTGTCTGAGTTTCAACCGAGGATTGCGGCCCTGCGCTCGGTCAGCGGGCGCACTTACAAGTTAGTGGGGCCTCCCCGCTTCGACCACGAAGGGGAGTACGTTTGGAGGCTGTGGCTCTCCATCCAACGCGTAAAGCTGGCCGACGTCACTTCAGTAACCGACGAGGTGTGGAGTGCCGTTCAAGCTTCGGCGGGGCCGCTCAAGCGGGTTAAATGACAGGTCCCGAAAATCTATAAGCCCGAATGATCAAACTAAGCTCCGAGTGGTCGTGAGCGGCTGCACATCATGGGGACAACCCTCCGGGTCGAGTTCAGCTTGCCGCTAGACAAGCGCGCTGAGCGGGAGCTGCTTCATGTTCTTCCAGATCTGGTCGAGTCAGTCCTGATCTTGCGAGAAGCGGGATACAAGCACATCGACAAGGCTTTGTTGTCCTTGCTTGTCGGCAGCCCCGGGCTGACGGCCGACGATGTCCGGCGGGCGCTCGCGGAATCTGAGACTATCCGAGCCGTCTCACGCGGGACTGAGTGGCTGACACTCAATCAGCTCGCAGACCGCGTAAGCCCAGAAGGGTCCATCAGCAAAGTTCGCCGCTGGCAGCGGCGCCGGCAGCTCTTCTCGATTCGGCACCGAGGAGCTGACTACATCCCGCGATACGCCCTTGACGAAGAGTTTCTCCCGCTGCGGGCTGTAGCCCGCGTCATGAAGGTACTCAGCGAGTATTCGGCCTACCGCTTGGCGCTGTGGTTTGAGCGTCCCTCCGCAGCGCTCCAGGGCATGAGACCCCGCGAGGTCATCGCCAGCGCGCCCAAGAGCGTCATTGCCGCTGCCGAGAAGGACGCGGCCTCTGACCACGCCAAGACGCACCGCGACGACGGCTCGTATAGCCGGCCCGACTGATTCCGATTCCGCGGGCACATGCCTGCAAACGGTCAGCGTGTGGACCTTGTTCGTCGACAAGGAAACGCTGTCGCGGCTGGCGTGACGCGGGCGGGCAGCGCAGGACGAGTCAGCGCCAGCCTCCCACACGCGGCCTCAGTTGCTCTTTGGCTTGATCTCGCCGTAGCGCCTATCGGGCTCCGACATGGCTTTCACGATGTCGGCAAAGGTTGTGGGCTCGCACGTCCACCGTTGCGCGAACCACCGCGGGGCGCCGCTCCATATCCGGCGCTCCAGGCCTGTGAAGGAGACATCAATCTGTCCGACTCCAGCTATTTGCGCTCGCCACAAAGACGCTAGGGGTCGGCTGTCCTCCGTCTTCGCGCTGATGGGGAAATCGTGCGGCCAGAGCTGCAGCACAGGCACGCCGTGCACGCGTTCCGACAGGATCTGTCCGTAGATCATCTTGCCGCCCTGGGCGCTGGCACATGGCACACCATCCACGTAGCCAAGGTACACTCTTGCAAACACTGTATAAGTGTACAGGTGATTCGCGGCAATCATGTGGCTGCCCAGCGTTGGGGACTGGACGCCGATTTCTGGTCCGGAGGGGCCGGCTCGCGTACCAGCGGCGGCTTCGATGGCCGGAATCGGCCAGAAGCAGCCCTCAGACACCCACCCGAACCGTGGCGCAGCGGCGCGCTCACGCAGTCCGGCAGAGGGGGCATCGATCGGGCTGAGCGTGGGCGACAGCGGTCCGGGCATCGCGGCGGACAAGCACGAGCTGATCTTCGAGGAGTACACGCGGTTGAACCCGGGCGCGCAGCAGGGCACGGGTATCGGGCTATCCATCAGCCGGCGCGTTTCCCGCCCGATGGGTGGGGACCTCACGCTCGCAGCCCGGAGGCGGTCGCTGCGTGTTGAGGACGGGATCGCGCCCCCCGGCACCGCCGGCCGCGGACCGCAGCGACTCCATTCCAGGTCCAGGTTGCTCACGCCCCAGTGCCGGATCTTCCCGGCGCGCTGGAGGTCCTCGAACGACGCCACCGTTTCGGCGATGGGCACTGTGCCCGGCCAGTGCAGCAGGTAGAGGTCGATAGCGTCGACCTGCAGCCGCTTCAGGCTCGCGTCGCAGGCGGCCTGCATCTTGCGCCGCGAGGCGTTGTGCGGATAGACCTTGGGCACCAGGAAGACCCGCTCGCGGCGACCTTGGATGGCTTCGCCGACCAGTGCTTCGGCCGCCCCGTCGCCGTACATCTCGGCCGTATCGATCAGCGTCAGTCCGAGGTCGATGCCCTGCCGCAGCGCGTCGATCTCCTGGGCGCGCAGGCCGGCTCTTCGCCCATGTACCAGGTTCCCTGGCCCAGGGCCGGCACCGTTTCACCGCAGGGCAGGGCGACGCGCTTCATGCGGCGAGTATCCGCGCGCGGCTGGAGCCGCTCAAGCGGTGCCGTGGGCACGAGAAGGATCCATGTGCCGCCGAGCGCGCGGCCCGCAGCCCTGCGGCGCGAAACGCAGTATTCGGGAAACGTCGCGCCGCCGCGAGGTGCACGCTGGCGCTTCTTCCCACCCCACGAGGAGCATCTCCATGGCACGAGGCACCGTGTCGCCCTGCGGATCCGGCGGCACCGCGGGCAGGTCTTCCGGAAATCATCGGTGAACCGGTGGGCCTCCCATGGCGAACCCCTGCAGCCACCTGGACCAGATCGCCGTCACGAGCACGCTCAAGACGGTCTGCGAGGAATGCGTGCAACTCGGCGACCCCTGGGTACACCTGCGGCTCTGCCTGATCTGCGGCCACGTCGGCTGCTGCGACTCGTCGAAGAACCGCCACGCGTCGCGGCACTATCGGCACGCGGGGCATCCGCTCGTCCGCTCGATCGAGCCGGGCGAGCACTGGGTCTGGTGCTACGCCGACGAAACCATCGTGGGCGTGCTTGCGGAGTAGACGGCAGATGACCATCGAATCCATCAATCCCGCCACCGGCCAGGCGATCGCCGGCTACGAGCTCACACCTGCCTGCGCGCTGTCCGGCATCGTCGAGCGCGCCCATGCAGCCTTCCTGGCGTGGAGGCGGGCCGGCTTCGCGGAGCGCGCGGCACCGCTGCTGCGCGCCGCCGAGATCCTGCTGCGCAACCAGCGCCAGTACGCGGAGCTGATGGCCGAGGAGATGGGCAAGCCGGTGCGCGGCGGGGTGGAGGAGGTGCGCGCCTGCGCGAACATCTGCAGGCATTACGCCGAGCACGCGGCCGCGATGCTCGCCGACGAACCCGTCGCCGCCGGCTGGCGCCGCAGCCGCGTCGTCTACCGGCCCCTCGGGGTGGTGGCCGGCGTCGAGCCCTGGAACTGGCCCTTCCACCAGGTGTTCCGGATGGCCGTGCCGGCGCTCATGGCCGGCAATGCGGTGGTGGTCAAGCACGCGTCCAACGTGCCGGGCTGCGCGCTCGCCGCCGAGGACGTGTTCGTGCGCGCCGAGCTGCCGCGCGATCTTCTGCGGGTGCTGCTGCTGGCCAGCGCCGATGTCGAATCCCTGGTTTCGCATCCGCTGGTGCGCGGCGTCAGCCTGACCGGGAGCGCGCCGGCCGGGGCCGCGGTCGCGCGCGCGGCCGGCGGCAAGCTGAAGAAGTCCGTGCTCGAGCTCGGGGGCAGCGACCCCTACCTGGTGCTGGCCGACGCCGACATCGAGCATGCCGCCCGCGTGTGCGCGGAAGGCCGCCTGGGCAACACGGGCCAGAGCTGCATCGCCGCCAAGCGGATGATCGTGGTGGAGGACGTGCGTGCCGCCTTCGAAGCGCGCTTCGTCGAGCTGATGGCCGCGGCGCGGCTGGGCGATCCCCTGCTGGACACCACGGAGGTGGGCCCGATCGCCCGGCGCGACCTGCGCGACGCCCTGCATGCCCAGGTGCGCGCCAGCGTCGCCGCCGGCGCACGCCTGCTGCTCGGGGGCGTGGTGCCCGAAGGCGCGGGCGCGTTCTACCCCAGCACCGTGCTGACCGACGTGCGGCGCGGCATGCCGGCCTTCGACGAGGAGCTGTTCGGCCCGGTCGCCGCCATCGTGCCGGTGGCCGACGAACGCGCCGCGATCGCCGCCGCCAACGATTCCGCCTACGGCCTCGGCGCCTGCGTGCTCACGCGGGACGTGGAGCGCGGCGAACACATCGCCGCCGACCTGCTCGAATGCGGCATGGCCTGGGTCAATGCGCGCGTCCGGGAGGACCCGCGCCTGCCCTTCGGCGGCATCAAGGGTTCCGGCTACGGCCGGGAGCAGTCCACCTGGGGCATTCGCGAGTTCGTCGACGTGAAGACGGTGGTCGTGGCCTAGCTGTGAAGAGTCAAGAGGTTCTTTCGAGGAGCTGAGAGACGCGACACTGGCGGCATCAGGTTGATGCCGTGGTGCGGGCGGTGCCAGTTGTAGAAGTGCGTCCAGGCGGGCAGCGCCTGACAGCGCTGCTCGGAGTTCTCGTAAATTCGTCCGTAGGCCCATTCCCGTAGAGCCGATTGGATGAAGCGCTCAGCCTTGCCATTAGTCTGCGGCCGGTAGGCACGGGTGAACTTCTGCGTTATCCCGAGCTCCAGGCAGGCCTCGGCGAACAGGCCTGAACGGAACGACATGCCGTTGTCGGTGAGCACGCGCTGCACAGGCACGTTCCAACGCTTGAAGTGGGCCACGGCAGCTCGCAGGAACGCCTCGGCGCTGTAGCGGCTTTCGTCCGGATGGACCTGGGTGAAGGCCACCCGGCTATGGTCGTCCACGGCCACGAAGACGTAGTCCCAGCCGATCTGGCGAGCGCGCTGGCGGCGATCGCCGGTGATGCGATGGCCGACCTTGTCGAAGCGCCCGAGCTTCTTGATGTCGATGTGCAGCAGCTCGCCAGGATGCTCGCGCTCGTAGCGTTGGACCGGCTCGTCCGGTCGCAAATCGCTCAACCGAGACAGCCCGGCGCGGCGCAGCACCCGGCTGACGGTGGCCTTGGAGACGCCCATGTACGAGGCGATATGCGCTTGCAAGAACAGCTTGCGGCGCAGCTCGACGATGGCCAGCGCCACACCAGGAGTGATGGCGCGCGGCGACTTCTCAGGGCGCGAGGACTTATCCAGCAGGCCGGCTGCCCCGCCGGCCAGGTAGCGGGCCAGCCACTTGCGAGCGGTGACGGCGCTCACGCCCTGTCTGACAGCAGCCTCTGAGGCTGACAAGCCGCCTTCTGTGATCTCTTGAACCATCTCCAGGCGGCGCAGGTACGTCAATCGGGCATTCTTATGGGTGTTCATCCGGTCTGGAAAGTTGAGTGGACTGGGGGTTTGGCGATTTCCAGTCTCTCAAAACCTCTCCGGGTGAACACCCGCAACAACCTATTGAACCTTCACACCTAGCCGCGCTCCGCCTCACCAGTCCAGCTTGATCTGCGGCCGGTTCGGGTCCTGCTCCACCACGCGCTTCTCGCGCGGCTCCAGGTGTTCGTCGACGAAGGCGCCGAGCTGCTTCTCGCTCATCATGCCGGGCTGGATGGCCACCTGCCTGCCGTCCTGGAACAGCATCAGCGTGGGCACCGAGCGGATGCCGAAGCGCGCGGCGAGGGCGGGCGCCTCGTCGATGTCCACCTTCACCACGGCCAGGTCGTCGGCCCGGCGGGCCGCGAACGCCTCCAGCGCAGGCGCCATGGCCCGGCAGGGGCCGCACCAGGAGGCGGAGAAATCCACGAGGACGGGGTTGGGGCGGCCGATCGCCGCGTCGAAATCGCGCTCGCCCACTTCGATGACTGCTGCCATGGCCATTCCCTTTGTCACTGGGAGCATAGGGAGCCGCCGCGCGGCATTCTTCCATCCGCTTGCGCTTCATGGCGCAGGGCGGCGGCGCCGCGGCGGCGCCGTTCCGGAGCACGACGCGGCGGCCGGACAATGGCTGCTCCACGCGACCGGAGGCCACCCCATGGCATCGCAGCGCCACCCTTGGCTCTTGCGCGAGACGCGCCGCTACTGGCCGCTGATGTCGGCTTACGAGCGCTTCGAGCACGGCGTCGCCTTCCTGCTTTCCCTCGTGATCGCCCTCGTGATCGCGCTGGCCCTGGTCCAGCTGGTGGTGCGCGTCGTGCCGCTGCTGCTGACCGGCGCGCTCGACCCGCTCGACCATGAAGTCTTCCAGGGCCTGTTCGGCAGCATCATGACCCTGCTGATCGCGCTGGAGTTCAAGCATTCCATCGTTCGGGTGGCCTTGCGGCGCCACAGCGTGGTGCAAGTCAAGACCGTGCTGCTGATCGCCCTGCTGGCGCTGAGCCGCAAGTTCGTCGTCCTCGAGGTCACCGTCACCGAGCCCGCGATGGTGGCCGCGCTGGCGGGCGCCACGCTGGTGCTGGGCCTGGTGTACTGGTTGCTGCGCGAGCGCGACGACCGCGTGCCGGATCGCGGCGCGATCCGATGACCGCCTCGGAAGCGGGCATCCTCGGCGCGGCCTACGCACTGCTGCAGGCGCTGGGCCTGCTGGCCGCCGGGCGGGCGGTGCTGGAAGCCCGCACCGCGCAGGGCGCGGTCGCCTGGGCGGTGGCGCTGGTGGCCTTCCCGCTGCTGGCGCTGCCGCTGTTCCTCGTGTTCGGCCAGAGCCGGTTCGCCGACTACGTGGCCGCGCGGCGGGCGGCCCTGGCCGAATTCCGGCCGGCGCAGCAGCGCATGCAGGCGGCCCTGCAGCTTCAGCGGCTGCTCACCGACACCCGCTATACACGCGACGTGCCGTTCGAGCGGCTCGCCAAGCTGCCCTTCACCGGCGGCAACTCGGCGACTCTGCTGGTCGACGGCGCGGCCACGTTCGACTCGATCTTCGCCGGCGTCGCCGCCGCGCGAGACTACGTGCTGGTGCAGTTCTACATCCTGCGTGACGACGGCGTCGGGCGCGAGCTGCAGGCGCGCCTGCTCGAACGCGCGGCGGCCGGTGTCCGCGTGCACCTGCTGTACGACGAGGTGGGCAGCTTCCGCCTGCCGCGCGCCTATGTCGGCGCACTGCGCGCCGCAGGCGTGCAAGTGCACGCCTTCCATGCCGTGGGCCGCGGCGCGGGACGGCTGCACCTGAACTTCCGCAACCACCGCAAGATCGTGGTCGTCGACGGTCGCCGGGCCTGGGTCGGAGGCCTCAACGTGGGAGACGAATACCTCGGACGCGATCCGCGCATCGGCCCCTGGCGCGACACCCACCTGTGCGTGGAGGGACCGGCGGTGCAGTGCGTGCAGGTGGCGTTCTGCGAGGACTGGCACTGGGCCGCGGGCCGTCCACTGGGCCTGCAGTGGGAGCCGGTGGAGGCGGCCGGCGTGCACCATCCGGTGCTGTGCCTGCCCAGCGGCCCGGCCGACGACCTGGAGACCTGCACCCTGTTCTTCATCGCCGCGATCGGGCGCGCTCGCTCGCGCCTGTGGGTGGCCAGCCCGTACTTCGTGCCCGACGAACAGTTCGTCACCGCGCTGCAGCTTGCCGCCCTGCGCGGCGTCGACGTCCGCGTGCTGCTGCCGGAGCGCTCGGACAATGCGCTGGTGAGCCTGTCCGGCTGGTCCTATGTCGAGGCGCTGGAGCAGGCCGGCGTGGCGATGTACCGGTACCAGGACGGCTTCATGCACCAGAAGGTCACGCTCATCGACGACGACTGGTGCACGGTGGGAACGGCGAATTTCGACAACCGCTCATTCCGCCTCAATTTCGAAGTGACCATGGCCGTCCTGGACCGGCGGCTGGCGGCGCAGGTGCAGACGATGCTCGAGCGCGATTTCGCCCGGGCGCGGCGCATGGGCGCGGCGGACTTGCGGGCGCGGCCGCCCTGGTTCCGCTTCGCGGTGCGCCTGGCGCGCCTGTCGGCTCCGGTGCAGTAGGCGGATTGCGATGCTCACCCGCCACCATCGTCCGACCAGGCGAGATCGATCCGCTCGACGTCGTCCCGGGCGACCAGATGCGCGAGCAGCCTCTCGGCTTGCGTCGGGGCGAGGCGCGTGCTGTCCAGGAACCAGGTGTGCGTGACCGGCCCGAGCGTCATGCGGCTGAGCGCGCGCAACACCGGGGCCGTGCGAAAGTCCTCCGGCAGTTCCGGCCAGGCCCGGAGCCGGTACGCATGCCGCGTCACCGCGGAGCTCCGGGCTCGCCGAGCCGGAAGAACACGCGCGTGCCCTGGTCCGGCGCCGCCTCGACCCAGATGCGTCCGTCGTGGCGCTCGACGACGCGCAGGGCAATGCAGAGCCCGAGCCCGACGCCCTCGAACTCACCGCGGGTGTGGAGACGGGCGAAGGGCCGGAACAGCTTCGTCGCGTGCTCCATGTCGAAGCCCACCCCGTTGTCGCTCACGCAGAACGCCGGCTCCCCGTCCGAGCCCTGCACGAGACCGAACGCGATGCGGGACTGCGGCCTCGTGGAGGTGTACTTCCACGCGTTTCCCAGCAGATTCGACAGCAGGGTACGCAGCAGGTGCGGGTCTCCCATCGCGTGGAGCCCGGGCTCGATCGTGACCTGCGCCTGCCGCCCGGGCGCCGCAGCGCGCTCGAGATCGATGATCCCGGCGGCCAACGCGCTCAGGTCGACGCGGTCGCGCTCCATGGCCCGCGACGACATCGGAGCGAGCACCATCAGGGCGTCCGCCAGGCTGTTTGCGTGCGCGGCTGCCAACCGCACGCTGTCGAGCCACAGGCGCCCGCGCGCCGATAGCGCCTGCGCCTCGCGCTCCTGCAGCAATCTTGCGAAGGCGTCGATCACGGACAAGGGCGCCCGCAGTTCATGCGGGAGTGCCTGTCCGAAGAGTTCCCAGCTGGCGAGCGCCGTGCGCAGCTCGCGGGTGCCCGGGGGGTCCTCCTGCGCGCCGGCGGGGTCGGGAGTTCGTTCCTTGATCATGCGTCGATACCACGAGTGGAGATGGCCTTCCAGCTGTGGCGCCCCGCCGCCGTCCCAAGGACCAGAAGAGGCCGGCAAAGACCGGAGCAGCAGCGGATCAGCCCGGCCCGCGCTGCTGGCTCAGCAGGCGGCCCAGTGCGGCCACCGCGTGTTCCACGCGTGCTGGCTCCGGGCAGCTGTAGTTGAGGCGCAGGCAATTCCTGAAGGCCTGGTCCACGGAAAAGATGGGCCCTGGCGCGATGCAGATGCCTTGCGCGGCCGCTTCCTGGGACAGGTGCATCGCGTCGAAGATCGGCGGCAGTTCCACCCAGAGGAAATAGCCCCCGCGCGGCCGCGTCGCCAGCGTGCCGGCGGGGAAATGGCGAAGCACCGCACCGGCCAGGTCCGCCTGCTGCGAAGCCAGGCACGCGCGCAGGCGATGGAGGTGTCGCTGGAAGCCGGCGTGGTCCAGGTACTCTGCCAGCGCGAGTTGCGGCGGCACCGAGGTGCTGACGCTCAGGGCGAGCTTGCGCCTGGCGATGTCGTGCGCGTGGCGGCCGGCGGCCACCCACCCGATCCGGAATCCGGGCGCCAGGCATTTGGAGAAGGACGAACAGTGAAGGACGCGGCCGCCGGCATCGAAGGCCCGGGCGGGCGGTGGCCGCTCGTCGTCGAAGAACAGTTCCCCGTAGACGTCGTCCTCGATCAGCGGCACGTCATGGCGGGCGAGCAGTTCGACCAGCTCGCGCTTGCGCTCGCGGGGCATGAGGCTGCCCAGCGGGTTCTGGAAGTTCGGCATCAGCCAGCATGCCCGCGGCGCGTGCCTGCGCAGTGCCGACTCGAGGGCTTCGAGGTCGATCCCGTCGGCCGAGTGCGTGCTCACCTGGACCGCCCGGAGTCCGAGGGTCTCCAGCGCCTGCAGCGAGCCGTAGAAGGTGGGGGATTCGACGATGACCGCATCCCCCGGGCGCGTGAGGCTCGCCAGGCACAGATGCAGCGCCTCCAGCGCGCCGTTGGTGATGATGATCTCGTGCTCGCCCACGGCGATGCCCTGCGCCTGGTAGCAGCGTGCGATATGCCGTACGAGGCGCGCATTCCCGGGCGTCAGGTCGTCCAGGACCTGGTGGGGGTGCATGGTGCGCCCCGCTCGTGACAACGCCTGCGAGAGCCGGCCCACGGGAAACAGCGAAGGCGACGGGAAGGGCGAAGCCAGTCCCGCGGAGTCGCGCTTGCGCACATCCTGGAGGATGTTGAAGATCATCTCGCCCGTGTCGGGCGTGCGTGCTTCCGTCGGCGGGCTGGAGATCCCGTCGGGCTGCGGCGGGCGGCACAGGGGTGCACCGATGACGAACCAGCCGGAGCGCTGGCGTGAGCGGATCAGCCCGCGTGCCTCCAGCAGGTAGCAGGCCTGGAACACGGTCGAGAGGCTGATGCCGCGGCTGCGGCTCAGGAAGCGGACCGAAGGCAGCCGGTCGCCGGGTCGAAGCAGGCCGCGGCGGATCATGTCCTCGAGGTCGGCGGCCAGCTGCTCGTACAGCTTCGCGCTCGCCGGGCCCGATCCCGCCTTGGATCCGGCCCGGCGGGCTCGTTGCTCCGCCTCGGCTTGGTCGTTCGGCATGCGGGCCCCGCTTGAGGGAATCTCGGTCGCTCGATCGCAGAAGGTCGCGGGCTCACAGGCCCCCGAAGCGTTCAATTGCCCTCCAGCACCCGATGCACGAACGCCACCGCCATCGCGCCCTCGCCCACGGCCGCCGCACAGCGCCGCACCGCGTTGTGGCGCACGTCGCCCGCGGCGAACACACCGGGGATGCTGGTTTCGAGGTAGTAGGGTTTGCGGTCCAGCGGCCAGGCCGGCATGCCCCCGTCCTCGCGCAGCAGTTCCGGCCCCGTGACGATGTAGCCGGCCTCGTCGCGCACCATGCCGATGCCCTCGGCCCACTGCGTCTGCGGATCGCCTCCGATGCACACGAAGAGCCAGTGCGTCGGCATGCGACGCTCGCGGCCGGTGGCGTTGTCGCGCAGCGTGATCTCGCGCAGCGTGCCGTCGCCGTGCAGCGACGTCACCTCGGTGCGCGCGAGCACCTCGATGTTCGGCGCCGCCGCGATGCGTTCCACCAGGTAGTGCGACAAGGTGCTCCGCAGCGACCCGCCGCGGATGACCATGCTGATCTTCCGCGCGTGCGCGGCGAAGTGCATCGCGGCCTGGCCGGCCGAGTTGCCGCCGCCGACGATGAAGACGTGCTCGCCCGCAGTCAACGGCGCCTCGCTGGCGCCCGCGCCGTAGTAGAGGCCGGCGCCTAGGAAACGGTCTTCCTGCGGCAGGCCCAGGCGGCGATAGGCCACGCCGGTGGCGCAGATGGACGCGCGGGCCACGATCCGGGTGCCGTCCTCCAGCACGCCGACCCCGCGACCCGGCTGGAGCTCCGCGCCCCGGCCTTCGCGTGCCAGCAGGATGTCGACACCGAACTTGTCCGCCTGGCGGCGTGCCCGCTCGGCCAGCTCCATGCCGCTGATGCCCACGTCGAACCCGAGGTAGTTCTCGATGCGGGAACTGCTGCCGGCCTGCCCGCCGATCGCCCAGCGCTCCACGAGCACGGTGCTGAGCCCGTCGGCGCCGGCATAGACCGCGGCGCTGAGGCCCGCCGGCCCGGCGCCGTAGATCGCCACGTCGTATTCGGTGCGGGAGGGATTGCGGAACCAGCCGAGTTTCTCGGTGATCTGCCGGATCGTCGGCGCCTCCATGCGGGTGCCGTCGGGGAACTCGCACACCGGGTTGCCGGCGACCTGCACCCATTCGAAGCGCACGTCGCAGCGGTGCAGGAAGTCGCGGATGGCATAGGCCGCGGCGTTGCCTAGGGGGCCGTAGACGCGAACGGGCCTCCCGTCCGCCGGTGCCGGGTCCGAGGCGGCCCGGCGGTCCAGCCCCAGCGTCCAGGCCGGCGCATCGCTGGCCGGAAACGTCTCGGACAGGGCCTCGTCGACCCGTGAATCCAGCCCCGCATCGGCTTCCCGCGTGGCGTCGCTGCCCATCGCCGGCCTCAGCGCGAAGTCGCCGCGGCGGCGGCCCGATAGTGCTGCAGCGCCTCGATCCGCGCCTCAACGGGCGGATGGCTCGCGAACAGGCCCAGCCAGGCCGGCATATCGGTGATGCCGAAGGTGCGCAGCGACTGCGGCAGCGGCCCCGGCGACAGCCCCCCGAGCCGGGCCAGGGCCGCCATCATCGGCGCCGGCGTGCCGAGCAGGCGCGCGGACCCGGCGTCCGCGCGGAACTCACGCTGCCGCGAGAACCAGGCCACGATCATCGACGCCAGCAGGCCGAACGCGATCTCGCAGGCGAACACGGTCACGTAGTAGCCCGGCCCCGTGCCCGCGTGCTGCTGGTCGCCGTCGCGCGCGGACAGGGCGCTGTCGACCGCATAGCCGACGATGCGCGCGAAGAACACCACGAAGGTGTTGACCACGCCCTGGATCAGGGCCAGCGTCACCATGTCGCCGTTGGCGACGTGCGCCACTTCGTGGCCCAGCACCGCCTCCACCTCCTGCCGGCTCATCGACTGCAGCAGCCCGGTGGACACGGCCACCAGCGAGGCATCGCGGAACGCGCCGGTGGCGAAGGCGTTGGGCGCGCCTTCGTAGATGGCGACCTGCGGCTCGCCGATGCGGGCCTCCTGCGCCAGCCGCCGCACGACGGCCAGCAGCCACGCCTCGTCCGCGTCGCGCGGGACCTCGATGACGTGGGCGCGGGTGGACCACTTGGCCATGGGCCGCGAGATCAGCAGCGACACGATCGACCCGGCGAAGCCCACGGCCACCGAGAACACCATCAGCGTGCCGATGTCGAGCCCGTTGGCCGTGAGGAAGCGGTCGACGCCGAGCAGCCGCAGCGACACCGAGATCACCAGCAGCACGGCCAGGTTGGTCGCGAGGAAGAGGAGGATGCGCTTCATGGTGCCGCTCCACGCAGAGGTTCAGGCGAGAGTGCCGGCTTGCGCCGTGTGGGCCTCGTCTTCGGTGCGCTCGAGCGCCGGCAGCACTTCGCTGCCGATCTCCTCCAGCACCTCGGCGGCCGGCCGCGCGCCGTACTTCAGGTTCAGGATCACGTGGTTGACGCCGATGCCGCGCGAGGCCTGCAGGAAGTGCAGCAGGAACTGCCGGCCGGACTTGAAGCCCAGGTGGATGGGTGTGGGCGGCAGCTGCGGGTCGGCATCGAGGTCGACGTAGAGGGACTGGGTGAAGGGCTTGAAGCGCCCCGGTGCCGCCTCCTGCACATGGGCGCGCCAGCGGGCCACGGTCTCGGCCTGGTGTTCGATTGAGCGCGGGTAGCTGATCCAGCCGTCCGAATGAGCGGCGATCCACGGCAGCGGCTGTCCGCTGTTGCCGGTGACGAGCAACGGCAGCCGGCCGATCGGCTTGGGCACCAGGTCGGCCGCGCCGGTGAGCACGCCGCGCGAGGTCTTCAGGACCGGGAACTCCCTTTCGAGCACGCGCCGGATCGTGTCGAAGTCCTCTCGGAACAGCGCGGCGCGGCGTTCGATGTCGACCCCGAACGCCGGGAACTCCACCGGACGGTCGCCCGAGGCGACGCCCAGCACCAGCCGCCCGCGCGACAGCCGGTCCACCGAGGCCGCGGCCTTGGCCACGTGCAGCGGATGCCGCAACGGCAGGACGATGGAACCGGTCGCCAGCGCGATGTCGCGGGTGATGGCGCCGATCCACCCGAGGTACACCCAGGGGTCGTACACCTGGCCGACGTCGCCGAAGCTCGGGTCGCGCAGCGGCACGTCGCGACACCAGAGCGCCGCGAAGTCCAACGCCTGTGCCCGCGCGGCGAGCCGTTCCTGCTCGCGCATGGTCGGCTGGTCCCGCTGGAAGGCTTCGATGGGAAAGAACAGCCCCAGCGTCAGGCGCCCGGCCGCGAACATGCGGCCGAAACCCGGGGACTCTTCAACCCGGGCAGTCGCGTCGACCTCGAACATGCGTTCTCTCCCGTCTTGCATCGGAGCACACGGGAGTCAGCGTAGCGGCGCCGGCCCGCGCGATATTGCGGATTGCTGCGCAAGTTGGTGAACTCCGGCGCCGCACGGGCCCGGAAGTACACTGGCTTCGCATCCGAACGTTGAAATGGCCAACGAGAAACCGAAGAGCAGCGCCGCAATCGTGTACGTCGTCGACGACGACCCATCCGTGCGCGAGGCCCTCAGCAGCCTCCTGCGCGCCGTCGGCTGGCAGGTCGAGACGTTCCCCACCGCCACCGCCTTCCTCGAGTTCCGCCGGCCCGACGTCCCGGCCTGCCTCGTGCTCGACAGTCGCCTGCCGGGGCTCAGCGGGCTGGACCTGCAGCGGCAGCTGGTCGACCGCGGCGATGCACCGCCGATCATCTTCATGAGCAGCTACGGGGACATCCCCGTGACCGTGCGGGCGATGAGGGCCGGCGCCGTCGAGTTCCTGCCCAAGCCGTTCCGCGAGGAGGCCCTGCTAGCCGTCATTCACGAGTCCATCGAGCAGGACACCGCAGCCCGCACCCACCGGTCCGAGCTGGCCGGACTGCGCCAGCGCATCGGCTCGCTCTCCGCGCGCGAGCACGAGGTGATGCTGCTGGTCGTCAAGGGCCTCCTCAACAAGCAGACGGCGGCCGCGCTGGGCATCACCGAGGCGACCGTGAAGGTGCACCGCCGCCGCGTGATGGAGAAGATGGGTGCCCAGTCGCTGCCGGAGCTGGTGCTGATGGTGGAGCGCGGCGCGGTCTAGCTCGCGGCCGCGTTCGAGTGTTCCACCAAGGTGGAATACCGCCTCAGTGAGCCGGCGCATAGATTGGCGCGATGACAGTCCGCACAGAAGAAGAGGCAGTCCCTCCCGGCCGCGCCTCGGCAGTCGCCGCACCGCACATCGAGTGCGCGACCATGGAGTCCCCCGGCGGCGAGCGCCCACGCGATGCGATCGAGGTGCTGGTGCCGGACGAGACCGCGGCGGTCACCGCGGTTCACCGCACCGACGCCGGACACGCCCGCCGTGCATTCGTTCGTGCGCCGCTGGTGTCGGTCGTCCCGCCCGGCGTTTCATGCAGCATGCATTGCGCACGCCCGGGAGACACGCTGGTGCTGCGGCTGTCGCCGCTCTTCTACTCACGGCAGGTCGTCGCCGCGCTCGGCAAGGAGATCTCGCTGGCCGCGCGGTTCGCGGCTTTCGATCCTTTCATACGCGCGCTCGCCGGCACGCTGCTGGACGAGCTGCGCAGCGGCAGCGGGCCCACCACGGCCTACCTCGAGGCGCTGGGCGCCGTGCTCTCGGTGCACCTGGCGCGGCACTACGGCGTCGCGGCGCAGGAACCGAACAGCGGCCCGTTCGGACTGCCGCCGCACCGGCTCATGCGCGTGCAGGCGTACATCCGGGAGAACATCTCGGGGGCGCTCCATGTCGAGCAGCTGGCCGAGCAGGTTCAGATGAGCCAGTACCACTTCGCCCGCATGTTCAAGCATTCCACCGGCCAGTCGCCGCACCTCTACGTCGTGATGCAGCGGGTGAGCCACGCCAAGGCGCTGCTGCAGGACACCGACCTGCCGCTTCTCGAAGTCGCGGAGCGCTCGGGGTTCCGGACGCAAGGCCATTTCACCGGGGTCTTCCGCCTTTATGCCGGCGTGACACCGCGCGTGTTCCGCCTCGGGTGCCGCGCCGCGCCGCCCAGCGTGCAGGTGCACTGAGCCCTGCAGCGATCGCGGCAGCCCTTCGCAGGCCCCCGACACAGGTGCGCAAGTCTTCGCAAGACCCGTCCGGGACGAGCGCCTAGTCTCCAGCCGCTGCCCCGCGATCTCTTGCCGAAGGAACAGCCATGACCGCCCCCCCAACCGATGCGCCGGCCGACCGCTCAGCGTGGATGCTGATCATGCGCGGCACCATCGCGATCGCGTTCGGCGTGCTCGCGGTCCTGTGGCCCGACCTGACGCTGCTGGTGCTGGTCGCCCTGTTCGCCGCGTATGCGCTGCTGGGCGGGATCGTCGCGATCGCCACGGGGCTGCGGATGCGGCGCACCGAGCGCAAGTGGTGGCTGCCCCTGCTGCTGGGCGCCATCAGCGTCGCGGCCGCGATCTACGCCGTGCTGGCCCCCTCCGTCACCGCGCTGGTGCTGGTGCTGGTGATGGGGGCCAACGCCATCCTCACCGGCGTGCTGGACATCGCCATGGCCGTGCGCCTGCGGCGCGCGCTGCGCGGGCACTGGATGCTGCTGCTGGGCGGGGCCGTGTCGATCCTGTTCGGCGTCGCGGTGATCGCCGTACCCACCGCCGGCGCGCTGGCGATGGTGTGGCTGATCAGCTTTCACGCGGTTCTCACCGGCGCACTGCTGCTCGGCCTCGGGCTGCGCACGCGGCCCGCGGCGCGACAGGAGCGGCTGCGCCCGGCGGCCGCCGCCGGCGATCGGTTCCCCGGGCACGCGCAGCCGATGACATCCGAGTCCGCCGAAAGTTTTTCCACACGGAAGGAGAGCACATCATGAACACGAGATACCTGCTTGGCGCCGCCCTGGCCTGCGCCATCGGTGGGCTGTACCTGGAGGACGGGGCCCGAGCCCAGTCGGACAACGCCGCGCCGCCGGCCGCCGCCCGCGTCCCCGTGGCCGGCCAGGCCGTGCTCGGCGTGACGGTCGAGGAGCAGCGGCTGCTCGCCCCCGGGTACCGCGCCTCCAAGCTCCTGAAACAGGATGTCTACAACGACAAGGGCGAGAAGATCGGGAAGATCGACGACCTCGTCGTCGCGCCCGACGGCACGCTGTCGATCGCGGTGGTCAATGTGGGGGGCTTCCTCGGCCTTGGCGAACACCGCGTCGCGTTGCCCGTGCGCCAGTTCACCCACATCGCGCCCAAGGCGGTCCTGCCGAATGCCTACCGGGACCAGCTGAAGGCCTTGCCGAAGTTCGAGTACGCCTGAGTCCGGGGACATTGCCATGGCCAAGTGCGATGTGTGCGGACGTCCCGCCACGACCCAGCTGACGGTGCGCGACGGCGGCCAGACGCGCCAGATCAACCTGTGCGACCAGCACTACGCGGAGGCGGTCGGCGAAAGCTTCGGCCGCTCGCCGCTCGAATCCCTGTTCGGCGGCGGCAGCCTGTTCGACGAGTTCCGCAGCTTCTTCGATGAAGGAGCGCCGTTCGGCGATCGTGGCGGCGGCAATGCCGGCCGCGGCGCCGGCCGGCGCGCAACCAGTGGCAGCGCGCGGCCGCTGGCCTCGGTGGAGCGCCGCCAGCGCTCGCGGGAGGCGGTGGACCTGCGCAGCTTCCTCAACGAAGCGGCGATGGACCGGCTGCAGGCCGCGGCGGAGAAGGCGCTGGAATTGGGCAAGACCGAGGTCGACACCGAGCACCTGCTGATGGCGCTGGTGGACAACGACGTGGTGCAGGAGATCCTGAAGGAATTCAAGCTCTCCGCCACCGAGCTCAAACAGAGCCTCGCCGAGAACGCACCGCGCGGCGAACACCAGCCGGCCGAGGGCGAGACGCCGCAGATCGGCGTCTCACCGCGGGCCAAGAGCGCGCTGGAGCATGCGCTGGTCGCCTCGCGCGAGCTGGAGCACAGCTACGTCGGCCCGGAACACATCCTGATCGGCCTGGTCGAGGAAGAGGACGGCTTCGCCGGCGAGCTGCTGCGCAAGCTCGGGCTGTCGTCCCAGGCCTTGCGGCAGAAGACCGTGAAGGTGGTGGGCCAGGGCGCCGAGGCAGGCAAGCTGCAGAAGCGCAGCCAGACGCCGACGCTCGACAAGTACGCGCGCGACCTCAGCCAGCTGGCGCGCCAGGGCAAGCTGGACCCGGTGATCGGCCGCGCCAAGGAGATCGAGACCACCATCGAGGTGCTGGCGCGGCGCAAGAAGAACAACCCGGTGCTGATCGGCGAGCCCGGCGTCGGCAAGACGGCGATCGTCGAGGGCCTGGCGCAACGCATCGTGCAGGACCAGGTGCCGGAGGTGCTGCGCAACAAGCGGCTGGTGGAGCTGAACATCAACAGCCTGGTGGCGGGAGCGAAGTACCGCGGCGAGTTCGAGGAACGCGTCAAGGCGGTGCTCGACGAGATCATCGCCAACCAGGACGACATGATCATCTTCATCGACGAACTGCACACCATCGTGGGCGCCGGGCAGGGCGGCGGCGAGGGCGGGCTGGACATCGCGAACACCTTCAAGCCGGCGCTGGCGCGCGGCGAGCTGCACCTGATCGGCGCCACCACGCTCAACGAGTACCAGAAGTACATCGAGAAGGATGCGGCGCTGGAGCGGCGCTTCCAGCCGGTGAACGTGCCCGAGCCGGGCATCGACGACACCATCGAGATCTTGCGCGGCCTGCGCGACCGCTTCGAGGCGCACCACAAGGTGAAGATCGGCGACGACGCGATCGTCGCCGCGGCCCGGCTGGCGGACCGCTACATCAGCGGACGCTTCCAGCCCGACAAGTCGATCGACCTGATCGACCAGGCGGCGGCGCGGGTGCGCATCCAGGCCAGCTCGCGGCCTCCGGAGCTGCACGGCATCGAGGCCAACCTGCGGCGGCTGCGCCAGGAGCAGGACGCCGCCGGGACCGCCAAGCAGTACGACAAGGCCAAGCAGCTCGGCGAGCGCATCGCGGGCGAGGACAAGAAGCTCGCCGACGCCACCGAGAAGTGGAAGAAGGAGCGCGGCACCAGCTCGCACCAGGTCACCGCCGAGCACGTGGCGCAGATCGTCGCCTCGCTCACCGGGATCCCCGTCAACGAACTGACGACGCAGGAGCGCCAGAAGCTCCTGATGCTGGAGGACCGCCTGCGCGAGCGGGTGGTCGGCCAGGAGGAGGCGGTGCACGCGGCGGCGGAGGCGGTGCGGCTG
This sequence comes from Pseudomonadota bacterium, assembly GCA_023390985.1. Taxonomy (GTDB): domain Bacteria; phylum Pseudomonadota; class Gammaproteobacteria; order Burkholderiales; family Burkholderiaceae_C; genus Ramlibacter. The sequence goes on along the minus strand of JAEWBU010000248.1, from coordinate 2,415 downwards.
GCGCGCGCGGGCCTCAAGGAAGCCGGCAAGCCGACCGCCACCTTCCTGTTCCTCGGGCCCACCGGCGTGGGCAAGACCGAGCTGGCCAAGGCGCTGGCCGCCAACGTGTTCGGCAGCGAGGACGCGCTCGTGCGCATCGACATGAGCGAGTACGGCGAACGGCACACGGTGGCCCGGCTGGTCGGCGCGCCGCCCGGCTACGTGGGCTACGAGGAAGGCGGCCAGCTCACCGAGCGCGTGCGGCGGCGGCCGTACTGCGTGGTGCGGCTCGACGAGATCGAGAAGGCCCATGCCGAGGTGCACAACATCTTGCTGCAGCTGTTCGACGAGGGGCGGCTGACGGACGGCCGCGGGCGGGTGGTGGACTTCACCAACACCATCATCATCGCCACCAGCAACCTGGGCTCGGACGTGATCCAGCGCAACCTGTCGGCGACCGACAAGGAGCAGCTGGACTACCCGACGCTGAGGGACCGCCTGATGGAGATGCTCAAGCGCCACTTCCGTCCCGAGTTCCTCAACCGCGTCGACGAGGTCGTCGTCTTCCATGCGCTCGGCCGTGCGCAGATCCGCGAGATCGTGGAACTGCAGTTGCGGCGGGTGGCGCGCACGGCCGCGCAGCAGGATGTTCAGCTCGACTTCGACCGCGAGTTGGTCGATCACCTGGCCGAGGTCGGCTACGACCCCGAGTTCGGCGCCCGCATGCTCAAGCGCCGCATCCGCAGCGAGGTCGAGTCGCCGCTGGCCAGCGCGATGCTCAAGGACGAGGTGAAGGCGGGCGATCACGTGAAGCTCGGCTATGACCCGGTGCGCAAGGCCCTGCGCATCGACAAGGCCGGGGCGCGGGGGAGGAAGGACGCTCCGGAAGACCCTGCCGAGGAGGCCTCCGCCGAGGCGGCCACCGCGGCGTGAGCGGCCGGGCGGTCACGGGGCCGGCCGGCCCCGCGCGAGGCGGCCCTGGTGTAGGCTGCCAACCCCCGCGCGGGGAATGCGCATGAACCCCACACCGCCTGCCACCCCCGTCGCCAGTCGCGCGGCGTGCTTCGGCGGGGCGGGCGAGATGGCCGCCGCGATGCGCAGCCTCAACTGGGCCGCAACGCCGCTCGGGGCCGTGGAAAGCTGGCCGGTCAGCCTGCGCACCTCGGTCCGGATCCTGCTCGGCGCGCCCCAGAGCATGTGGCTGGTCTGGGGGCCCCGGCAGGTCTTCCTCTACAACGACGCCTGCCGCGCCGTGGCGACGGTGGCCGAACGCCATCCCGGTGCGCTGGGCCGCCCGGCGGCGGAGGTCTGGCCGGACGTCTGGCCCGCGGTGCAGGAGCGGATCGCGCCGGTGCTGGCGACCGGCCGCGCGGGTTCGGACAACGAGCTGATGCTGCTGTTGCAGCGCGGCGATCACCTCGAGGAAACGTACCACACGGTGTCCTACTGCCCGGTGCCGGACGACGACGGTCATATTGCGGGCGTTCTCTGCACGGGGGTGGACGACACGGCTCGCGTGCTGCAGGAAAGGCGCATGCGCTGCCTGTGGGAAACGGCCGCGACCGTCGCCGCTCCACAGCCGCAGGACGCCATGGCGGCGGGCTTGCAGCGCGTGCTGGACGGCTGCGCGCGCGACCTGCCCTTCACCCTGGCCTACCTGTTCGAGAGCGGCGGCGACGCGCGGCTCGTGTGCGCGAGCGGCATCGCACGAGGGCATCCCGCGGCGCCGGAGTTCCTTGCGGCCGGCGAGGGCGCGCCCTGGCCGACGGCCGCCATGCGCCGCGGAGGCAGGCTCGTGGTGCACGACCTGGCCGGCCTCGGCGAGCTTCCGCGCGGTGCCTGGGACCGTTCACCCGCCGCAGCGGTGCTCGTGGCCCATACACCCGCCTCGCAGCGGCACGCCGCGGGCTTCCTCGTCGCAGGGCTCCCGCCCTACCTGCCCTGGGACGCGGCTTGCCAGGAATTCGTGCAGCAACTGGCGGACCTGGTGTGCGCCGGGCTGGCGGTCGCCCGTTCGCACGCGGTCGCGAACGGGTCGGGCCTGGCGACCGCGGCGGCGAGCCGGTCGGGGCGACGCAACCAGCAGAGCGCCTTCTACGACGCCCTGCAGGGCGTGCGGGCCGAGGTCGACGAGATCCGGCGCGGCATGGCGCGGCTCGTCACCGTGGCGCACACGCTCGCGGATTTCTCCCCGCCGGGCGGCGACCCGGGCGAAGCGGCGCCCGAGCCGGTCAGCCTGGCCGCCTACACCTGCGAACTCGCGAGCCTGTTCCGCGAGGCCATCGAGACCACGGAGCTGAGCCTGGTCGTCGATTGCCCGCCGCTCCCGCACCCGGTCGACGTCGACCCCGCGCTGTGGGAGAAGCTGGTCTTCGAACTGCTGTCGAACGCAAGGGAGTCGACGTCCGCAGGAACCATCACGTTGGCGCTGCGTGG
>JAEWBU010000235.1 GCA_023390985.1 Pseudomonadota bacterium | reverse complement strand
GCAGGAGCCGGCGCGGGAGCGGGGGCCGGAGCTTCGGTCTTGCTGCAGGCGGCCAGGGCGACGGCGGCAATCATGGACGCCAGGACGAGCGATTTCTTCATTTCAGATCCTCTGGGAAGGGAGACGGTTTCCGTGGATTGCCGCGCCGCGGAAGTGCCGCGCAGGCCGAGCAGCAAGGGGCTCCAGCTCTTCCTGCTCAGCCGAAAATTATAGGCCGCCGTCCACAGGCGCGGCGTCGGCTCACAGCCCGAGCGTGGTGGCGGGAAATGCCGGCGAACTCTTCAGCAGCCAATCGTCGAGCACTTCGCGCAACGCGACGCGGCGTTCGGGCTCGCTGCCGCTGACGCCGGTGCAGCGTTCGGGGTCGAGGCGGCGCATCACCCACTGCGGCGTCCAGATCGCGCTGGGCAGCTCGAGCGGATCGGCCGCCTTGCAGCCGCGCGCCTCGACGATGTGCGACCAGGTCCGGCGCCAGTCGACGAAGCGGGCGTGCCGGCGAACCACCTCGTCGTACTGCCGCGCCAGCAGCACGCACCGGCGCCCGCCCTGCGACCACGCGTTCAGCGATTCGGCCACCGCGCGCTCACCCAGCGGCCAGTCGGCGAAGCTGGCGTCCGACAGGATGATCTCGCGCCAGCCCTCGCGCGCGGCGGCGGCCAGCGCATCGCGCACGAGCTGCGCGAAAGCGTTGCGGCCTTCGAAGCGGCCTTGCGGCAGCGCCGACTCGTTCATCGCTCCTCCTCGTGCACCCAACCCGCCTCGCACCACGAGGCCAGCAGCTCCAGCGCCTCGTCGCTCGCGCGCGCGAGGTCGGCCGCGTCGAGCCGGCGCTCGTCGGCCAGCTTGCGCATCAGCCGCGCGTCGGGGCCGGACGCGCGCCAGCTCTCGCCGTTGATGAAGAGGTGGCGGCCGTCGTAGAGCATGCGCGTGCGGCGGTCGAGCTGCAGCGGGCGCGATCCGCGCGGCGCCGGGCCGGCGTCGAACCACACGTTGGGCTTGGGTTCGCTGAGGTATTCGCCGAGGGCGCGCGCCAGCGCGTGCGGATCCTTGAGCGCGGCCTTGAGCGCGTCCTGCGCGAAGCGCTCCAGTTCCACCGGGATGGCGCCGGCCTCGCGCACCGCGCACTGGCCGGCGTCGCGGTACATCGCCTCGCCCGCCGCCTCGCCCGCGTCCTCCGACAGGCGCAGCAGCAGTTCGCGCGCCAGCTCGCCGCGCTGGGGCGCACGGAAGCCGATCGAATAGGTCTGGCACTCGCCTTCCGCGATGCCGTCATGCGCGTAGCGCGGCGGCAGGTAGAGCATGTCGCCGGGCTCGAGCACGTACTCCTCCTGCGGCTCGAAGTTCTCCAGGATCTTCAGCGGCACGCCCTCCTGCAGCGTCAGGTCCTGCTGCCTGCCGAAGCGCCAGCGGCGCCGGCCCTGCGCCTGCAGCAGGAACACGTCGTAGCTGTCGAAGTGCGGACCGACGCCGCCGCCGTCGCTGGCCCAGCTGACCATCAGGTCGTCCAGCCGCGCCTCGGGCACGAAGCGGAAGCGCTGCAGCAGTTCATGGGCGGCATCGACATGCAGGTCCACGCCCTGCACCAGCAGCGTCCAGCGCGGGCGCGCCAGCGGCGGCAGCGCGCGCCGGGTGAAGGGACCGCGGCGCATCGACCAGCGGCCGTCGTCGCGCTGCTCCACCAGGCGCGACTCGACCTCGTCGCGCGCGGCCAGCGCGAACAGCTCGCCGCGATCGAGCACGGGCCGCATGCCGGGAACGGCGCCGCGCACCAGCAGCGGCTTGCGCTGCCAGTGGCGCTTCATGAACTGGCGGGGAGAGAGGCCGCCGAGCAGCGGCGTGGGCAGGTGGACGTCCATGGGTCTCGGTGAACTGCGAGAATTCTTCCATGGAAGTCACTCCGCAATGCGTGGTCGCGCTGACCTGGACCCTGAAGGACACCCTCGGCGAGGAGCTCGACGTGCTCGCCGAGCCGGTGGAGTTCCTGGTGGGCGGCGACGACCTGCTCGCCCGCATCGAAGAGGCGCTGCAAGGCCACGAGCCCGGCGACCGGCTCGACCTGCACCTGGAGCCGGAGGATGCCTTCGGCGACTACGACGAACACCTCGTGTTCCTGGAGCCGCGCGAGCGGTTCCCCCAGGAGCTGGAGGAAGGCATGACATTCGAAGGGCTGCCCGCGGGCAGCAACGAGCAGGCGCCCAGGGACCTGCTGTACACGGTCACCGAGATCTACCCGGAGCACGTGGTGCTCGACGGCAACCACCCGCTCGCTGGCATCGCGCTGCGGCTGCACCTGAAGGTGGAAGCCGTGCGCGAGGCGACGGAAGAAGAGATCGGCCGCGGCACCGCGGGGACCGGCTTCTTCCGCGTGCAGCCGCAGGCGCCGGGCGGCACCTCGCTGCATTAGCCGTCGTCCCCGCGGAGGCGGGGACCCAGTGCTTCCGCTTTCGCGGAATTCATGGGAGCACTGGATTCCCGCCTTCGCGGGAATGACGACGTTGGGTTTTACGACCGGTAGATCACGCCGTTCTCGACCCGCACCCGGTCGCCCACGCGCAGATCGCCCAGCGCGCCGACTTCATAGGTGCGCCACGCGCCCTGGTCGGTCTGGACGGTCACGCGATAGGCCGGGCCCGCGGCGCCGGCAGCGGCGGTGTTTTCCTGGCGCTGGCCGATGCGGTTGCCCACGGCCGCGCCGCCGGCCGCACCCAGGACGGTGGCCGCCGTGCGGTTGTCACCGCTGTTGATGTGCTTGCCGGCCATGTTGCCGACCACCGCGCCGATGATGCCGCCCACGACCGCGTTGCGCGCGCTCGGGTTGGTGGCGCTGGTGGCGCCCATCTGCACCTGCTGGATGTCCGTCACGCGGCCGTTCTCGATGGCGGCGGTCGGCGCGGATTGCACCGTGCCGGCGCCCGGAGCCGTGGACGGGTAGGTGGTGGACGGCGCCGACGACACGCTCGGATAGACCGGCGTGCTCGGGTAGCTGGTGGCCATCGGCTGGGTCGGGTTGCTGCCGCAGGCGGCCAGCAGGGCGGCCACGGCGGTCATGCCGGCGACGGATGCGAATCGCTTGTTCATGGGGACTCTCCTTCGTATGCGAAACACGGCGCAGCCAACGGAAGGCGCGCCCCGTGTTTTTCATTACAGGCAGTCCCGCGGCGCCTGGGGCGACGTCATAGCCGCGTTGGGGTGTAGGAACCCTCGGGAGAGGGTGTAGGACCACCCTGCAGCGCGCTCCGTGGCCGGAAAGCGACTCAGCCCTTGCCGGTCGAGCCGTAGCCGTTGGCGCCGCGCTCGGTGGGCGGGAACTCGGCCACCACGTTGAATTGCGCCTGCACCACCGGCACCACCACCAGCTGGGCCAGGCGCTCCATCGGCTGGAGCGTGAAGGCGGTATCGCTGCGGTTCCAGCAGCTGACCATCAGCTGGCCCTGGTAGTCGCTGTCGATCAGGCCGACCAGGTTGCCCAGCACGATGCCGTGCTTGTGGCCGAGGCCGGAGCGCGGAAGGATCAGCGCCGCGTAGGCCGGGTCCTTGAGCCAGATGGCGATGCCCGTGGGCACCAGCTTCCATTCGTTGGGGCCCAGCTCGATCGGCCCGTCGATGCAGGCTCGCAGGTCCAGGCCGGCGCTGCCGGGCGTGGCGTACGCGGGGAGTTGATCCGCCATGCGCGGATCGAGGATCTTGACGTCGACTTTCATGCGTTCCTGTTCAAGCGGCGCGCGATCTCGGCGACCAGCGTGCGCGCCAGCTGCAGCTTGGGCGCGCGCGGCAGCTCGGTGGCGCCCTGCTCGTCCACCAGCAGCAGCTGGTTGTCGTCCTGGCCGAAGGTGAGCGGGCCGATGTTGCCGGCCAGCAGCGGGATGCCCTTGCGCTCGCGCTTGGCCTTGGCGTGCGCCAGCAGGTCGTGGCTCTCGGCGGCGAAGCCGACGCAGAACAGCTCGCGGCTCTTCGCGCGGTCGCTCTTCGCGACGGTGGCGAGGATGTCGGGGTTCTCGGTGAAGGACACGGTGGGCGCCTGGCCCGTGCCGTCCTTCTTGATCTTCTGCTCGCTCTCGCTGGCGGGGCGCCAGTCGGCGACGGCGGCCGTGGCGACGAACACGTCCGCCCGCGGCACCGCGGCCAGCGTGGCGTCAAGCATCTGCCGCGCCGACTTCACGTCCACCCGCGTGACGCCGCGAGGCGTGGCCAGCTGCACCGGCCCGGCCACCAGGGTGACGTGGGCGCCGGCCTCGCGCGCCGCCCGGGCGATGGCGAATCCCATCTTGCCGGACGAGTGGTTGGTGATGCCGCGGATCGGGTCCAGCGCCTCGAAGGTCGGCCCCGCCGTGATCACCACGCGGCGGCCGGCCAGCGGCTTGGGCTGCAGGAAGGCGGTGATGTCCTCCAGCAGTTCGGCCGGCTCCAGCATGCGGCCGTCGCCGGTCTCGCCGCAGGCCTGGAAGCCGCTGCCCACGCCCAGGATGGTGGCGCCGTCCTGGGCCAGCTGCTGCATGTTGCGCTGGGTGGCGGGATGGGCCCACATCTCGCGGTTCATCGCCGGCGCCAGCAGCAGCGGCACCCGGTCGATCGGGCGCGCCAGGCACATCAGGCTGAGCAGCTCGTCGGCCCGCCCGTGCACCAGCCGCGCCATGAAGTCCGCGCTGCACGGCGCGATGACGATGGCGTCGGCTTCGCGCGACAGGTTGATGTGCGGCATGTTGTTCGGCTCGCGCGCGTCCCACTGCGAGGTGTACACGGGCCGCCCCGAGAGCGCCTGCAGGGTCACCGGCGTGATGAATTGCTCCGCCGCCTCGGTCATCACCACCTGCACGGTGGCGCCTTCCTTGACGAACGCGCGGCACAACTCCGCGGCCTTGTAGCAGGCGATGCCGCCGGTGAGGCCGAGGACCAGGTGCTTGCCCTGCAGGTCGTTCATGCGCGGCAATGTAGCAAACACCGCGACCGGCTAACCCACGCGGGGTCTGCGGCGCAAGTGCGCACGTATAATCGCGTATTACCACCTCCCCGGAAGTGCCAGCTTCCGAACGACATGACCAAATTCGTCTTCGTCACCGGCGGTGTGGTGTCCTCCCTGGGCAAGGGAATCGCCTCAGCCTCCCTCGCTGCGATCCTGGAATCGCGGGGCCTCAAAGTCACTCTCATCAAGCTGGATCCGTACATCAACGTGGATCCGGGCACGATGTCGCCGTTCCAGCACGGCGAGGTGTTCGTCACCGACGACGGCGCCGAGACCGACCTGGACCTCGGCCACTACGAACGCTTCGTGACCACCCGCATGGGCAAGGTCAACAACTTCACCACCGGCAAGATCTACCAGTCGGTGCTGGAGAAGGAACGACGCGGCGACTACCTGGGCAAGACCGTGCAGGTCATCCCGCACGTCACCAACGAGATCCAGGAATTCATCAAGCGCGGCGCCCGCGTCGGCGAGCCGAACGCGGCCGACGTCGCCATCGTCGAGATCGGCGGCACGGTGGGCGACATCGAGTCCCTGCCCTTCCTGGAAGCCGCCCGCCAGATGAGCCTGCGCCTGGGCGCCAACCAGACCGCGTTCGTGCACCTCACGTACGTGCCCTGGATCGCCGCCGCCGGCGAGCTCAAGACCAAGCCCACCCAGCACACCGTGCAGAAGCTGCGCGAGATCGGCATCCAGGCCGACGCGCTGCTGTGCCGCGCCGACCGCAAGATCCCGGACGAGGAGCGCGCCAAGATCTCGCTGTTCACCAACGTCGCCGAATGGGGCGTGATCTCCATGTGGGACGTGAACACGATCTACAAGGTGCCGCGCATGCTGCACGAGCAGGGCCTGGACGGCCTGATCTGCGACAAGCTGCGCCTGAACACGCCGCCCGCCAGCCTCAAGCGCTGGGACGACCTGGTGTACGAGACCGAGCATCCGCAGGGCGAGGTCACCATCGCCATGGTCGGCAAGTACGTCGACCTGTCGGACAGCTACAAGTCGCTCAACGAAGCGCTGCGCCACGCCGGCATGAAGAACCACGTGCGCGTGAAGATCGAGTACCTCGACTCCGAGACGCTCAATCCGGACAGCGTGCGCCAGCTGGCCAAGTACGACGCGGTGCTGGTGCCCGGCGGCTTCGGCAAGCGCGGCATCGAGGGCAAGATCGAGGCGGCGCGTTTCGCCCGCGAGAACCAGCAGCCCTACCTGGGCATCTGCCTGGGCATGCAGGTCGCCACCATCGAGTACGCGCGCCACGTGGCCGGCCTCAAGGACGCCAACAGCACGGAGTTCGAGCCGGAGACGCCCAACCCCGTGATCGCGCTCATCACCGAATGGCAGGGCGCCGACGGCACGATCAACAAGCGCGACGCCAGCTCCGACCTGGGTGGCACCATGCGCCTGGGCGCGCAGAGCTCCGACGTCGCCAAGGGCACGCTGGCCCACAAGATCTACGGCGACGTGGTCAACGAGCGGCATCGCCACCGCTACGAGGCCAACGTCCATTACCTGGACAAGCTGCGCGAGGCCGGCCTGGTGATCTCCGCCCTCACCCAGCGCGAGCACCTGACCGAGATCGTGGAGCTGCCCCAGGACGTGCACCCCTGGTTCATGGGCGTGCAGTTCCACCCCGAGTTCAAGTCCACCCCCTGGGACGGACACCCCCTCTTCAACGCCTTCATCAAGGCCGCGCTGGAGCACCAGTCGGCGGCAGGCAAGAAACTCAAAGTGGTCGCCTGACATGAAACTCTGCGGCTTCGACGTGGGCCTGGACAGGCCCTTTTTCTTGATCGCCGGCCCTTGCGTGGTCGAATCCGAGCAGCTGCAGATGGACGTGGCCGGCCGGCTCAAGGAGATCACCTCCTCGCTGGGCATCCCGTTCATCTTCAAGAGCAGCTACGACAAGGCCAACCGCTCCTCCGGCACCAGCTTCCGCGGCCCCGGCATGGAGAAGGGCCTGGAAATCCTGGCCAAGGTGAAGAAGCAGCTGCAGGTGCCGGTCATCACGGACGTGCACACCGAGGCCGAGGTGCCGCAGGTGGCGCAGGTGGTCGACGTGCTGCAGACGCCCGCCTTCCTGTGCCGCCAGACCGACTTCATCCGCGCGGTGGCGCAGTCGGGCAAGCCGGTCAACATCAAGAAGGGCCAGTTCCTCGCGCCCGGCGACATGAAGAACGTCATCGACAAGGCCCGCGCCGCCGCGCGCGAGAAGGGCCTGCCCGAGGACGCCTTCATGGCCTGCGAACGCGGCGCGAGCTTCGGCTACAACAACCTGGTCTCCGACATGCGCTCGCTGGCGATCATGCGCGAGACCGGCGCCCCGGTGGTGTTCGATGCCACGCACTCGGTGCAGCTGCCCGGCGGCCAGGGCACCAGCTCCGGCGGCCAGCGCGAGATGGTGCCCGTGCTGGCGCGCGCCGCGGTGGCGGTGGGCGTGGGCGGCCTGTTCATGGAAACGCACCCGGACCCGGCCAAGGCCCTCTCCGACGGTCCCAACGCGGTGCCGCTGAAGCACATGAAGGCCCTGCTCGAGACGCTGGTCGCGATCGACCGCGTGACCAAGAAGAACGGCTACCTGGAGAACGACTTTGCCTAGCGCCTACATCATCGCCAACGTCGACGTCACCGACCCGCAGCAGTACGAGGAGTACAAGAAGTTCTCCACCAAGGCCTTCCAGGCCCACGGCGTGGAGGTCTGCGCGCGCGGCGGCCAGGTGGAGGTGCTGGAGGGCGACTGGCAGCCCAGGCGCGTGGTCATCCTCAAGTTCCCGAGCATGGAGAAGGCCCGCGCCTTCTACGACTCCACCGAATACGAAGCCGCGAAGAAGGCGCGCCAGGGCGCGGCCGTGATGCGCATGGTCGTGGTGGAAGGCCTCTGAAGAACAACCGAATCAACCACTTCGAAGAAACGAGAAACCTGCAATGAGCGCCATCGTTGACATCGTCGGCCGCGAGATCCTGGACTCGCGCGGCAACCCCACCGTGGAATGCGACGTCCTGCTGGAGTCGGGCACCATGGGCCGCGCGGCCGTGCCGTCCGGCGCGTCCACCGGCTCGCGCGAAGCCATCGAGCTGCGGGACGGCGACAAGGGCCGATACCTCGGCAAGGGCGTGCTCAAGGCCGTCGAGCACATCAACACCGAGATCTCCGAGGCGGTGCTGGGCCTCGACGCCTCCGAGCAGGCTTTCCTGGACAAGACGCTGATCGACCTGGACGGCACCGAGAACAAGAGCAAGCTGGGCGCCAACGCCATGCTGGCCGTGTCCATGGCCGTGGCCCGCGCGGCGGCCGAGGAATCGGGCCTGCCCCTGTACCGCTACTTCGGCGGCATGAACGGCTGCCAGCTGCCGGTGCCGATGATGAACGTGGTCAACGGCGGCGCCCACGCCAACAACAACCTCGACCTGCAGGAGCTGATGATCATCCCCGTCGGGGCGCCCAGCTTCCGCGAGGCGCTGCGCTACGGCGCCGAGGTGTTCCACGCGCTCAAGAAGATCATCCACGACAAGGGCATGAGCGTGGCGGTCGGCGACGAAGGCGGCTTCGCGCCCAACATCGAGAACCACGAGGCCGCCATCGGCATGATCCTGCAGGCGATCGAAGCCGCCGGCTACAAGCCGGGCGAGCAGATCGCCCTGGGCCTGGACTGCGCCGCCAGCGAGTTCCACAAGGAAGGCCTGTACGACCTGTCCGGCTCCGAAGGCCGCAAGCTCGCCGCCGGCGAGTGGATCGACACGCTGGAGTCCTGGGTCGGCAAGTACCCGATCATCAGCATCGAGGACGGCATGGGCGAAGGCGACTGGGACGGCTGGAAGCAGCTGACCGAGCGCCTGGGCTCGCGCGTGCAGCTGGTGGGCGACGACCTGTTCGTTACCAACACCAAGATCCTGAAGGAAGGCATCGAGAAGAAGATCGCCAACTCCATCCTGATCAAGATCAACCAGATCGGCACGCTGACGGAGACCTTCGCCGCCATCGAGATGGCCAAGCGCGCCAACTACACGGCCGTCATCAGCCACCGCTCGGGCGAGACCGAGGACAGCACCATCTCCGACATCGCGGTGGGCACCAACGCCGGCCAGATCAAGACCGGCTCGCTGTCGCGCTCGGACCGCATGGCCAAGTACAACCAGCTGCTGCGCATCGAGGAAGACCTGGGCGACATCGCCCAGTACCCCGGCCGCGCCGCGTTCTACAACCTGCG
>JAEWBU010000125.1 GCA_023390985.1 Pseudomonadota bacterium | reverse complement strand
GGCCTCGCCGGCGCCGCTCGCCGGCGGCAACTGGGAGGCCGCCCTCGAGGCCGAGGCCATGGAGCTGCTGGCCGCCGGCCGCCACGACGTGTGGGACGTGCTGAACAAGCGCTTCGAGTCGCGGCTGATCCTGACCGCGCTGGCCAACACGCGCGGCCGCCGCATCGAAGCGGCCCAGAAGCTGGGCATCGGTCGCAACACCATCACGCGCAAGATCCAGGAGCTGGGCCTGGAGTAGCGCGGGTCGCGGCTCAGGTCCCGACCACGCCGCCGTCCGTCCTGCGGATCACCACGGTCGACGACCGTGGCCGCCCGCCCGGACGGTAATCCGGCCAGTTCGAGAACTTGGCGGGTTCCGCCGGATCGCTGCGGTCGCTGGGCGTCTCGCCCGGATGCTGGATATTGATGAACATCGTGCGTCCGTCCGGCGTCATCGTCATGCCGGTCACCTCGCAGTTCGTCGGCCCGGTCAGGAAGCGCCGCATCTCGCCGGTGGCCACGTCGCAGGCCAGCATCTGGTTGTTGCCGACGTTGGCGAACTCGCCCTTGTTCATCTGCGTCGCGTGGGCATCGGTCTGCACCCACAGCACGCCGCGCGCATCGAACGTCACGCCGTCGGGGCAGGCGAACAGGTCGCCGCGGACGTTGCCCTTGGCCTCCGCCCGCGGCTGCGCCGGATCGCCGGCCAGCACCAGGTGGTCCCAGCGGAACCGCGTGGCGTCGAAATCGCCGCCGCCTTCCGCGCCCTCGCGCCAGCGGATGATGTGTCCGTGCGTGTTGCTGGCGCGCGGGTTGGCGGGGTCCGGGCCGGGCATGCCGTCCTTGCCGCGATCGGCGTTGTTGGTGAGCGTGCAGTAGACCGTGCCGCTCATCGGATCGATCGCCAGCCACTCGGGCCGGTCCATCTTGGTGGCGCGCAGCGCGTCGCTGGCCTGCCGCGACTTGATGACGATCTCGCCCTGGTCCGCGAAGCCGTTGGCCGCGGTCAGCGGCCCTTGCCCGTGCACCAAAGGCAACCAGTGGCCGACGCCGTCGGCATCGAACCGCGCCACGTACAGCGTGCCGTGGTCCAGCAGTTCGCGGTTGGCCTGCGCCGCCGTCAGGCCGTTGCCGGCCGGGCGGATGCGATCGCGGCTGATGAACTTGTAGATGTACTCGTTGCGCGCGTCCTCGCCGCTGTACACGACCGCGCGGCCGTCGCGCGTGACGGCCACCCACGCGCCTTCGTGCGCCGCGCGGCCGAGCGCGGTGCGCTTCACCGGCGTGGACGTCGGGTCCATGGGATCGACCTCGACCACCCAGCCGAAGCGGTTGGGTTCGTTCGGGTTCTTCACGGCATCGAAGCGCGGATCGTGTTCGGGCCAGCGGAAGAACGCGGTGGACGTCAGGCCCCAGCGGCGCTGGTGCGCGTCGAGGTTCGAGCCCGCGGCGAAGTAGTTGCGGAAATTCTCCTCGCCGCTCAGGTAGGTGCCCCACGGCGTGATGCCGGCGGCGCAGTTGTTGAAGGTGCCCAGCGCGGTGCGGCCCTGCGGGTCGGCGGCGGTGCGCATCATCGGATGGCCCGCCGCGGGGCCGCCGAGGCTGAAGGGCGTGTTGGCCGTGATGCGGCGGGCGAAGCGCGAAGGCCGCACCACGCGCCATTCACCGCCCGCCGCCTGCTCCACCTCGATCACCGCGATGCCGTGCGCGGCCTGCGACTTGCGCACCTTCTCGGCCGACCAGGTCTTCAGGCCGTCGGCATGCAGCAGGCCGTCGTCGACGTACTCGTGGTTCATCACCAGCAGCCCGCGGCGCGAACCGTCGATCGGGAAGTAGTGCATGCCGTCGTGGTGCATCCCCATCTGCGCGGCCTGCTCCTCGGCGGTGTTGCCGCCGTCCGGGCGCCACGCCGGCATGTTGCCGGGCAGGCCGATGGGTTCGCCCCACTGCGCCATCGCCGTGGCGACGTAGCCCTTGGGCACCACCAGGCGGTCGGTGGTGCCGATGGGAATGGCCTCGAATCCCGGCTTCATCCGCGCACCGGTCGCGGTCGTGGCGCAGCCGGCCAGCCAGGGCGCGAAAAGCGCCGACGCCGCCCCGCCGGCCGAAGCCTTCAGCAGGATGCGCCGGCCGGGGTCGCGGACCTCGCGGATGTGGGGCTGGTCGGAGGCATTGCTGTCCTCCATCTCCTCGTAGGACTTGGCCATGGCTGCTCTTCTCCTTTGTTGGAAGGAGCAGGATGGCAGAAGCCTGACTTTGGGCCTACTCGGTTTTCCCGATTTCCACCGTCACCGGCGCGTGGTCGCCCGGCTGCTTCCACTTGCGCGGCGTGCGGTCGATCGCGCAGCCCGCGACCTCGGCGCGTAGCGCCTCGCTCACCAGGATGTGGTCGATGCGAAGGCCGCGGTTCTTCTGGTAACCCAGCATGCGGTAGTCCCACCAGCTGTAGCTCTTCTCGGGCTGCTCGAACAGGCGGAAGCCGTCGCACAGGCCCAGCTCCAGCAGCTTGCGGAAGTGGTCGCGCTCCTGCGTGGTGTGGTGGATGGTCTCGCGCAGGCCTTCGGGGTCGTACGAATCGCGGTCTTCCGGCGCGATGTTGAAGTCGCCCAGCAGCACCAGGCGCGGGTGGCGCCTGAGCTCGTCGCACACGTAGGCGTTCAGGCCGCCCAGCCAGTTCATCTTGTAGGCGAACTTGTCGGTGCCGGGCGCCTGGCCGTTGACGAAGTAGCCGTTCACCAGCCGCAGCGGACCGGTGGGGGAGTCCACCGTCGCCGCGATGACGCGCGAATGCTCGTCCTCGAAGCCGGCGATGTTCCGGGCAACGTCACGCACCTCGGTGCGGCTGAGGATGGCCACGCCGTTGTAGGTCTTCTGCCCGAACACCGCGCAGTGCGGATAGCCCGCGGCCTGCAGTTCCAGCAGCGGGAACTTGTCGTCGGTGAGCTTGAGCTCCTGCAGGCACAGCACGTCGACCGGATTCGCCGCCAGCCAGTCCAGCACATGCTGCAGGCGCGCGGTGAGGGAGTTGACGTTCCAGGTCGTGATCTTCATGCCGGGCGCTTGCGGTACGTGAGGAAGGAATAGGGAAGGCCCTTGGCCGACATGTGCGAAGCACGAGCGGTCTCGTGCCACTCGGGCCCGAGCTCGGGCGCGTAGGCATCGCCTTCGAAATCCTGGTCGATCACCGTCACTTCGACCACGTCGGCATGGGGCAGGGCGAGGCGATACAGCTCCGCGCCGCCGGTGACCCACACGCGCGGCGAGTCGGCGCACGAGGCGAGCGCCTGCTCCAGAGAACCCGCGCGCTCCGCGCCATCGGCATTCCAGTCCGCCTGGCGCGTCACCACGATGTTGCGGCGGCCCGGCAGCGGACGGAAGCGCGGCGGCAGCGAGTCCCAGGTCTTGCGGCCCATGATCACCGGGCAGCCGAGCGTGGTGGCCTTGAAGTGCGCCAGGTCCTCCGGCAGGTGCCAGGGCATGGCGTTGTCGCGCCCGATCACGCCGTTGCGCGCGCGGGCCCAGATCAGTCCCAGCTCGCTCACACCGCCACCGGCGCCTTGATCGCCCCGTGGCACTGGTAGTCCAGCACCTCGAAGTCCTCGTACTCGTAGTCGAAGATCGACGGCGGCCGCCGCTTGATGTTCAGCGCGGGGTAGGGGAAGGGCTGGCGCGAGAGCTGCAGTTCCACCTGCTCGTGGTGGTTGCTGTAGATGTGGCAGTCGCCGCCGGTCCAGATGAAGTCGCCCACGCCCAGGTCGCACTGCTGCGCCATCATGTGCGTGAGCAGGGCGTAGCTGGCGATGTTGAACGGCACGCCCAGGAAGATGTCCGCGCTGCGCTGGTACAGCTGGCAGGACAGCTTCCCGTCGGCCACGTAGAACTGGAAGAAGGCGTGGCAGGGCGCGAGCGCCATCTTCGGGATGTCGGCCACGTTCCAGGCGCTGACGATGATTCGGCGCGAGTCGGGGTTGGTCTTGATGGTCCTGACCGCTTCGGCGATCTGGTCCACGTGCCCGCCGTCCGGCGTCGGCCAGCTGCGCCACTGAACGCCGTACACCGGCCCCAGGTCGCCGTCCTCGCGCGCCCACTCGTCCCAGATCGTCACGCCACGCTCGCGCAGCCAGTTGTTGTCGCTGGACCCCTTCAGGAACCAGAGCAGCTCCTGGATGATGGATCGCAGGTGCACCTTCTTCGTGGTCACCAGCGGGAAGCCCTCGTTCAGGTCGAAACGCATCTGGTAACCGAACACGCTGCGCGTGCCGGTGCCGGTGCGGTCCGTCTTGGGCGTGCCATGCGTGTAGACATGGCGCATGAAGTCTTCGTACTGGGAGCGGACCGGGCGGGAAGTGGTCATGTCAATAGGATCCGAAGAGGCTGTCCAGCGCGGCGACGATCTCCGCGCGCTGGTTGCCAAGGTTCGCGACGTACTTGGAAAGTTCGCGCGCCGGAATGGCGGCGAGCGCAGGCGTATCGAGGATCACGCGGCTGCCCTGCACCTCGAACACCGGATGGAGGTCGCGCAACGGCGCGCGCACGCGCGACACGGCCCGCATCGGGACCACGATGCGGGTGTCCAGCCCGTGGATGAATTCGTTCTGCACGTCCAGCAGGAAGGGCGTGGTCTTGCGCGAAGCGGGGTCGGGATGGGCGTAGACGTCGAATCGCGCCATGTCAGAAGGTGCGGTACTTCTCGAGCGGAAGCCCTTCGCCGGCGATGCGCGCGTTGTATTCGGCGATCGCTTCGCGGTTTTCCTCGTTCCAGCGCTCCCAGTAGCGGCGCCGTACTTCGGCCGCGAGCAGGTCGTCGACGGTCTGCGAGACGTTCATGCCGAGTTCGCGAGCCATCTCCAGCACCTTGCTATTGAGCGAAAGGTTGGTTGCCTTCTTCGGGGCGTCATCGAACTTCAGCATGGATGGCTCCATAGGATATGCGCAAATTATATGCGCATGACCCGTCCCGGGTTCAGGATCCCCCTCGGATCCAGCGCCCCCTTGATCGCCCGCATCATCCCCAGCGCAACAGGCGACTTGTACTGCGGCAGCTTGTCCACCTTGAGCGAACCGACGCCGTGTTCCGCCGAGATCGAGCCGGCGAACTTGTGGACCTGGTCGTGGACGAGCGCGTTCACCCGCTCCTCCTCGTCGCGCAGGAACGCGGCCGCATCGCCGTGCTCGGGGGCCTGCACGTTGTAGTGCAGGTTGCCGTCGCCCAGGTGGCCGAAGTTGACCAGGCGCACGCCGGGGATCGCCTTGCGCAGCAGCGCGTCGGTTTCCTCGCAGAACGCCGGGATGCGCGAGATCGGCACGGAGACGTCGTGCTTGATGTTCAGGCCTTCCTCGGCCTGCGCCATCGGGATGCTTTCGCGCACGTGCCAGAGCTGGTGCGCCTGCGCGAGGTTCTCGGCCACGACCGCGTCGGTCACCACGCCGGCGACGAGCGCGGCCTCCAGCAGGCCTTCGAACTGCACGCGGGCATGCGATTCGGACTCCAGGTCCGAGTTCTCGATCAGCACGCACCAGGGGCTGTCCTGCACGAACGGCACGCGCTGCTGCGGGTAGTGCTTCGCCACCAGCGACAGCGCGAACTGGCCCATTACCTCGAAGCCGGTGAGGCCGGGGCCGAGCCGCTCGTGGGCCAGCTCGAGCAGCTGGACCGCCTGCGCCATGGTGGGCACCGCGGCCCAGGCGGTGAGCGCGGCCGCGGGGCGCGGATAGAGCTTGAGCGTGGCCGCCGTGATGACGCCCAGCGTCCCTTCGCTGCCGATGAACAGCTGGCGCAGGTCGTAGCCGGTGTTGTCCTTGCGCAGGCCGGCCAGGCCGTCCCAGACCTCGCCCTGCGCGGTGACCACTTCCAGCCCCAGGCAGAGCTCGCGCGCATTGCCGTACCGCACGACCTGCGTGCCCCCGGCATTCGTCGCCAGGTTGCCGCCGATCGTGCAGCTGCCCTCGGCCGCCAGGCTGAGCGGGAACAGCAGGCCCGCCGCGTCCGCGGCCTCCTGCACCGACTGCAGGATGGCTCCGGCCTCCACGGTCATCGTGAGGTTCTCGCGGTCGAGCGACCGCACGGCCGTCATGCGCTGCAGGCTCAGCACCACCTGCCGGCCGCTCTCGTCGGGCACGCCGCCGACCACCAGCCCGGTGTTGCCGCCCTGCGGCACGATGGAGACGCCCGCTTCGGCGCAGGCGCGCACGACGGCGGCCACTTCGGCGGTGCTGGCCGGCCGCACCACGGCCAGCGCCTTGCCGCGCACGCGCTTGCGCCAGTCCTGTTCCCACGCGCTCAGGTCGCCTTCGGTGAGGACGTGGGGTGCGCCGACGGCGGCGCGAAGTCGTTCGATCAGTTCGTTCATGTCGCTGCTTTTTTTCGGGGGCCCAGCCGCATGCGCACGTGCAGCGCGCAGGCCGTGAACAGGGTCAGGCACAGCACGATCTGCAGGGCGGGCAGCCAGGGCGGCGCGACCGGGTCGTTCCACAGCCGCATCACGCCTTCGGTGAAATACAGCCACACCAGCAGGCTCACCCAGCGGTAGGTGTACATGCGAAAGCGCGCGAGGCCGGCGAGGGGGATCAGCAGCGGCAGGACCTTGATGGACCACAGGCGGTGGGGCAGGGGGGCCAGCCACAGTTCCCAGGCGAGGCCCAGGACGATGAGGCCGACCACGCTGCCCACCGCCAGGGCCCG
>JAEWBU010000077.1 GCA_023390985.1 Pseudomonadota bacterium | reverse complement strand
GTGTATGCCATCGGTGGCGGCGAATCCTCGGCCCGGCTCATGGGGCTGTCGGTTGCGCGCACCAAGATCGGCGTCTATCTATTGAGCGGCCTGTGCGCGGCGCTGGGCGGCGTGGTCATGACCTTTTACATGCTCTCGGGCTACAGCCTGCACGCCGTCGGCCTGGAGCTCGACGCCATCGCGGCCGTGGTCATCGGCGGCACCCTGCTCGCCGGCGGCGTGGGCTACGTGGCCGGCACGTTGTTCGGCGTGCTGATACTGGGCATCATCCAGACCCTCATCGCCTTCGATGGAACGCTGAGCTCATGGTGGACGAAGATCGTCGTCGGAGTTTTGCTCTTGCTCTTCTGCCTCTTGCAGCGGCTGTTCGAGGGTCGCACGCGCAAGGCGGCATGACGCCGCGCCCCTTCGGCCAGCGTCCCGACGGCAGCCTCGTCGAGGCGTACACGCTCGGCAGCGAAGGCGGCCTGCAGGCCGAGATCCTCACGCTCGGCGGCACGCTGCGCAGCCTGACGCTGCCCCCGCGCGATGAAAGCGGGGGAAAACGCATTCCGCTGGTGCTGTCGTTGCCGGACCTGCCGGCGTATCTCAAGGACACTTCTTATCTGGGGCAGCTGGTCGGCCGCTTCGGGAACCGCATTGCCAACGCGCGCTTCGACCTCGACGGCAAGACCTGGAACCTGACGCCCAACAACCCGCCCAACACGCTGCACGGCGGCGCGGTGGGCTTCGGCAAGTACGTGTGGAAGGTGCTGGGAGCGGGCGGCGGCAAGAGCAGCTACCTGAAGCTCGGACACCGCTCGCCCGCGGGCGAAAATGGCTTTCCCGGCAATCTCGACGTCAGCGCGCTGTTCACCGTCTTCGAGAACACGCTCACCCTCGCCTATGAGGCGACCACGGACGCGGCGACGCCCATCAATCTCACCTGGCATCCGTACTTCACGCTGTCCGGCGATCCGCAACGCCCGATCGACGAGATCCGGATGCGCATCGCCGCCGATCACTATCTACCCGTGAACGAGGTACGCGTGCCCACGGGCGAGATCGCGCCGGTGGCCGGCACGCCCTACGATTTCCGCAAGCCTCACAGCCTGCGCATTCCGCCGAAGGACAGCCATCCGCAGGTGGCGATCACGGGCGGCTTCGATCACTGCTGGGTGCTGGATCGTGACGCGCCCGTGGCGGCGGAACTGTTTTCACCCGCCAGCGGCGTGCGCATGGCGGTGAAGACCAGCAATCCGGGGCTGCAGGTCTATGACGCGCACCATCT
Organism: Pseudomonadota bacterium; assembly: GCA_023390985.1. GTDB lineage: Bacteria > Pseudomonadota > Gammaproteobacteria > Burkholderiales > Burkholderiaceae_C > Ramlibacter. The sequence goes on along the minus strand of JAEWBU010000077.1, from coordinate 4,159 downwards.
TCGCGTGGCGTATCCCGGCTGGCACGCGGTGGCGCTGGAGCCCGAGAACTTTCCCGACGCGCCGAATCACCCGAACTTCCCGAGCAGCATCCTGCGTCCCGGCGAGACGCACCGGTCCTTCATGAGTTTCACGTTCAGCTAGCGCACCACGCCCACGATGGGACCGAGCTCGGCGCGCTGATCGGCCCGCTTCAAGGCGGGTGCGTACAGACTCGAGATCGTGCCGTCGAGATACAGCGCCTCGCTGCAGCCAAGCGCGTCGCGGAAGAAGACCGCGAACTCGTGAAACGTCACCTCGTCCTCGCTGATGACGAACACCGCCTGTTCCGGCTTCGGCACACACACGCCATTGCGCAGGTGCCGCGACTGGGAAGCCGCGGAGAACGCCGAAATGTCCGGGATCAGCCCGCGATGCACCAGCATCGGCCCGGACTGCGTCGCCATGATGGGCTTCAGATCCCGGTAGTCATCCGTGGCCACGACGCGCGCGCCGGCAGCGTCGAGCAGGAACACGCCGTTCGGTTGCAGGAAGAAATTGCCGACGCCGGAGGAGCGATTGATCGGCGCGAGTTCGTGACCGTCGATGACCAGCAGGCCGACCGGCTGATAGTCGGGGTGATACATGCCGCCGTTCATCGCGAACGACAGCTCGCGCCTGTCCGCCGCCAGCGAATCGCGCAGTCGCGAGAAACCTCCGTAGCGCTTGCCGTCTGCATCGGCGTAGAAGATGCGCAGCGACTCGGCATGCAGGTCCACGCGGCAGGTGGTGTAGGCGACGTCGCCTGACCTGGCAGTGGCGCAGTCCACCGCCTCGGCCGGCGCGCACGCGAGCGCCGCGACGATCATCCATCGAACCGCTGCCTTCGCCATGGCGCGCAGCATACCGGTTATCATCCTCGTCGCGTGAAAGCCGCCTACCTGCATCCCAAGTACTGGCCTACGTGGCTGGGGCTCGCCGTGCTGCGCGTCTTCGAGCCGCTGCCGCACCGGCTGCTCTATCTACTGGGGCGCGGCCTGGGCCTGTTCGTGTTCCTGTTCCCGACCAGATTCAAGCGCACCGCCCGGCGCAACATCGAGCTGATGCTGCCGGAGCTCGACGAGGCCACGCGCCGGCGCGTGCTGCGCGAGCACTTCGCCGGCCTGGGCTGCGCGCTGTTCGAAACCGCGGTCAGCTGGTGGTCCTCGAACGAGCGCATCCGCCGCATCACGGGCATGCAGGGGCTCGAGCACCTCGAGGCGGCGCAGGCCACCGGCCGTGGCGTGCTGCTGCTGTCGGCGCACTTCAACTCCATCGAGATCGGCTGCCGGGCGCTGGCGGCACGCATGCCACTCAACATCATGTACCGTCCGACCAAGAACCTGCTGCTCGGCGAGTTCGTGCATTCGCGGCGCGCCGTGCAGACGAAGCGCGCGATTCCGCGTGACGATGCACGCACGCTGATCCGCGCCCTGAAGGACGGCGAAGTGGTCTGGTACGCGCCCGACCAGAGCTTCCGCAAGAAGGGCGCGGAGATGGTGAAGCTGTTCGGCATTCCGGCCGCGACCAACACGGCCACTTCGCGCATTGCAAAAATGACCCACGCGCTGGTGCTGCCGTACTTCTTCGAACGCACGCCCGGTGGTGGTTATGTCGGCACCATCCAGGCACCGCTTGCCGACTTTCCTACCGACGATCCGGTAGCCGACACCGAGCGCTTCAACCACATCATCGAGGCCGAGGTGCGGCGCATCCCCGCGCAATACCTGTGGATTCACCGTCGATTCAAGGGGTTGACTGACGACTACCCCCGCTACTACGAGGGGCTCTGACCCCGGCTCCCGCAACGGCCGGTTGTCTCCACCCAGAGCGAACGGAAACGGGTTCCGACCCCATTCCCCCTGCCCCTTTCTTATAGCCGCGCACCAGACGCGCCTCTAAGATAGCCGTCCACCCAAAACGACTACACGGGGATTCGATCGTCATGAAGCATTACATCACCGCCCTCATTGTCGCGGGCGGACTTGCCGCCGCGCAGGCCCACGCCGCCTGCAACTACCCGGCCGCGCCGGGCAAGTTTCCGGACGGCAACACGGCCACCAAGGAAGAGATGCTGGCTGCCAAGTCGCAGGTCGTGACCTACAACAAGGACATGGAAACCTACCTGAGCTGCATCCAGGGCGAGTTCGACGAGAAAGCCAAGGCCGACACCACCTCGACGCCCGAGCAGAAGGCCGACGCGCAGAAGATGCACGAGCAGAAGTACAACGCCGCCGTGCAGGAACTGCAGGGCGTGGCCGACCGCTTCAACGAGCAGCTGCGCGTCTGGAAGGCCAAGAACACGCCGGACAAGGACAAGAAGACCGGCTGACCGCGGCGCGCTGCCCGCGGCGCTAACTACTCAACGAGCCGCCCGACATGTCGCTCGTGACGCCCGCCCAGGCCGAGACGCTGATCGAGCAGCACCTCACGTGCCTGCCGATCGAATCACTGCCGCTCACGCAGGCGGCGGGCGCGGTGCTGCGCGAGAACATCTACGCGGAGCGTGACCAGCCGCCGTTCGACCGCGTCGCGATGGACGGCATCGCCATCGCGACCGCGGGCGTGCCGGCCAGCGCCGGGCGCCTGCGCGTCGCCGGCACGCAGGCGGCCGGGGATCCGCCGCAGGAACTGGTCGACCCGGAAACCTGCATCGAGATCATGACGGGCGCCATGCTGCCGCGCGGCTGCGACGCGGTTGTGCCCGTGGAGCAGGTGCAGCGCACTGGCGAGTACGCGGAGATCAGTCGCAAGCCGGTGCAGCCCTGGCAGAACGTGCATCGCCGCGGCTCGGACTGCCGCCAGGGTGCGCTGCTGCTGGCAGCAGGCACGCGGCTGTCCGCGCCCGAAGTCGCGATCGCGGCCGGCGCGGGCATGGCACGACTGCGGGTCAGCGCGCAGCCCCTGATCGTCGTGATCTCCACCGGCAACGAGCTGGTCGAACCCGGCGAAGTCATCGAGCCGCACCAGGTGCGGCGCTCCAATGCCTACGGAATCACGGCCTCGCTGCGCCAGCATGGCTTCGCGCGCGTCGCCGACGACCACCTGCGCGACGATGAGGCCGAGCTCACCGAGCGGCTGGATTTCCACCTGCGCACCCACGACGTGCTGATCCTGTCCGGCGGCGTGTCCATGGGCAAACTCGACCTCGTGCCGCGCGTGCTGGAAAAGCTGGGCGTGGCCCTGGTGTTCCACCACGTGGCACAGCGGCCTGGCAAGCCCATGTGGTTCGGCGTGTCGCAGGCGGGTCCTGCGGTGTTCGCGCTGCCCGGCAACCCGGTGTCGACGCTGGTGTGCCTGTCGCGTTACGTGCTGCCCGCACTGCGCGCCGCCATGGGCCAGGCGCCTTCGGCACCGCCGCGCATCGCGCTCATGTCGCCGGTCGAGGTCAAGGCGCCGCTGGCCTTCTACATGCCGGTGAAGCTCAGGCACGACGACTGGAGCCGCACCTCGGCCGAGCCCTGCCCCACCAACGGCTCGGGCGATTTCATGTCGCTCGCCGGCACCGACGGCTTCGTCGAACTACCGCCGGGCCCGAACAGCCATCCCAAGGGCTTCGTGGCCCCGTTCTACCGCTGGTGAGTCATGGCCGGTGAGCCGATGGACCCCCGCGAAAAAGTGATTCCGCTCGTTCACGGACGTGCGCCGCTGGACGCGCTGCGCCGGCCCATCCACGACCTGCGCATCTCGGTCATGGACCGCTGCAATTTCCGCTGCCCGTACTGCATGCCGCGCGAGACCTTCCACGAGTCGTACCGCTTCCTGAAGAGCAGCGAGCGCCTCGACTTCCCGGAGATCCTGCGACTGGCGCGCGTCTTCGAGCGCGCCGGCGTCAAGAAAGTCCGCATCACCGGCGGCGAGCCGCTGTTGCGGCCGAACCTTGCCGATCTCATCGGCGACCTCACCCAGTTGCCGGGCATCGAAGACATTGCGCTCACCACCAACGGCATGCTGCTCGCCAAGTACGCCACGGAACTCAAGGCCGCCGGCCTGCAGCGCATCACGGTCAGCCTCGACACGCTGGACGCGGACGTGTTCGCGAAGATGAGTGGCGGTTTCGGCGGCGTCGGCGAGGTGCTGGAGGGCATCGAGGCGGCGCGTCGTGCCGGGCTCGCGCCCATCAAGATCAACACGGTGGTGCAG
>JAEWBU010000056.1 GCA_023390985.1 Pseudomonadota bacterium | reverse complement strand
GCGCGATGGTGCTCTCGCGCGGCATGCGTTCGTTCATCCGCGAGGCCTACGAGTGGGGCGGAACGGTCGCCGCCTTGCGCTACGTGGGCGCGATGGCGTTCCGGATGGCGGGCAGCCGCGACCGGCTGGCCGACTACAAGCGCCTGGGGCTGCTGCCCGAGGGCACCGTCGGCCGCGAGTACTGGAAGCTGATGACCTTGCAGGGCTTCGCCTTCCCCGGCGAGCACGGCGGCATCCCGCCTTCGATCGCGTACCACGACGTGTCGCACGTGATCGCCGGGCACGGCAACGACCCGGCCGGCGAGATCCAGCAGGCCTGCTTCCAGGCCGGCAACCGCCGCCACGAGGATTCGTTCTTCTTCGCGCTGTTCTCCATCCTGCATTTCCACCAGGGCGTGAAGATCACGCCGGTCGCCGACGCCGAGGTGGGGTACTTCGATCCGGAGAAGGTGCTGTGGGCGATCCACCGGGGAGCGCGTTGCGGTGTCGACATGACGCACCAGTGGGATTTCTGGCCGCTGCTGCCGCTGCCGGTGGAGGAGGCGCGCCGGCGCTGCGGGCTGCTGCCGGCGCCCTGAGGCGGGCTCACCGGAAGGCGGGCGCGCGCAGCGCTTCCGCGAGGTGCCGCGCGATGTCGCGCGACTCCAGCGGCTTGTTCAGCAGCTGGGTGACGCCCGCTTCCCGCGCCCGCGCCACCAGCTGCGGCGTGATGTCGCCGCTCATCACGACCACGGGCAGTCCCGGCCGCAGGGCGAGGAGATCGCGCGCCAGCTCGACCCCGCCCAGCTCCGGCATCGATTCGTCGGTGAGGAGCGCCTCGAATCGGTCCGGGTCCTCGTGGAAGGCGCGATGCGCCGCCAGGCTGGAGCTGAAGCCGACGGGCTCGTAGCCCAGCCCGGCGAGCAGCTCCTCGCCGAGCCGCACCAGCGGCTCCTCGTCGTCGACCAGCATCACGACCTGGCCGTGGCCCTGCTCGACGCTGCCCGGACCGGCCGGTTCCTGCCGCAGGTCCTGCCCCAGCCGGGGCAGCAGCACCGTGAACGTGGATCCGGCGCCGGGCCGGCTCTCGACCGCGATGCCGCCGCCGAGCTCGGTGACGATGCCGTGCACGAGCGACAGGCCGAGGCCGGTGCCCACCCCCACTTCCTTGGTGGTGAAGAACGGATCGAAGATGCGCTCGAGCACCGCGGGCGCGATGCCCGACCCGGTGTCCTGCACGCGGATGCGCACGTAGCGGCCCGGCGCCAGCGTGCTGGTCGCCACGATGCGCGGCTCCTCGAGCGCGAGCGTGTCCGTGGCCACGGTGAGCGTGCCGTCGCCGCCGGTGGCCTGCACCGCGTTGGCGCAGAGGTTCATCACCACCTGGTGGATCTGCGTCGCGTCGCCGAGGACGGCCGCGTCGCCGCCGTCCCGCACGCGCAGCAGCCGCATGCCCTGCGGCAGTGACGCCTCGACCAGCTCCAGCGCCTCGGCCACGATGGACTCCACGTGCACCGGGACGCGCTCGCCGACGCCGCCGCGGCTGAACGCGAGGATGCGCGCCACGAGCGACCTGGCGCGCATCCCCGCGCTCATCACGGCATCGATGTGGCGGCGCAGCGGCTGGCCCGGCGGCGCGCCGCGCTGGGCCATCTCGCCGTAGCCGAGGATGGCCGCGAGGATGTTGTTGAAGTCGTGCGCGATGCCGCCGGCGAGGGTGCCCAGCGCTTCCAGCTTCTGCGCCTGCCGCAGCTGCGCCTCCGACGCGCGCAGGGCCTGCTCGGCCCGCTTGCGGGCATCGATGTCGCTGACCGAGCCGGCCATGCGCTGCACCTGGCCCGCGCCGTCGCGCACGCACATGCCGCGCATGCGGACCCACCGGTCCTCCCCGCCGGCCTGCACCCGGAATTCCGCTTCGTACGCCGGCGTGCGCCCGGCCAGGTGGTCCTGCAGCGCGGCGCGGCGCGCGGGCTCGTCGTCCGGATGCACGTGGAGCGCGGCATCGAACTCCCGGACCGCCTGCGTATCCGGTGCCCCGGGCATGCCGAGCAACTCGCGGGCGCGCGCGGACGCGTAGAAGCGATCGCCGCGGCTCCAGTCCCAGATGCCGTCGTCGCTGCCGGCCACGGCCAGCGCGAACCGCTCCTGCGCGGCCTCCACCGAATGGCGCGCCACCTCGAGCCGGCGCAACTGGCGCATCAGCAGCACGAGCAGCGCGCCGCCGACCGCGGCCAGCACGGCCGTGCGCCACGCGGTGCCGATGGCCTGCTCGCGCCAGCTCCCGAACGCCACGTCGGCGTCCTGCGTGACCATCACCGCGAGTGGATAGCCGGGCACGGCCTGGACCGCGGCGAAGCGTTGCTTGCGCGAATCCTCGTCGAACACGAGCTGCGGCGCGATCGTTTCCCAGCCGGGCGCCGCCAGGGCCAGGAAGGCAGCGCTGGGCCGCCCCGGCGCGGCGGCCGGCGGATGGCTCGCCAGCACCGCGCCGCTGCGGTGGAGCAGGGACACCTGCGTGCCGGGCCCGAGCTCGATGTCGCGGTAGAAGCGCTGGAAGTAGTCCACGCGTCCGCGCGCCGCGGCGACCCCGCCGAACGCACCGTCCGGCGCCTCGAGCCGGCGCGCGACGAGGAACACCTCGAGGTTGTCGACCGGACTCAGGCCCGCGCCGCCGACCAGCAGCTGGCCGGGCGGCTCGGTGCGCATCTGCTGGAACAGCCGGAACCGGCTGAGGTTGGGCGCGCCCGGCGCCACGGGATGGCCCATGGAGACGGCCTTGATGCGCCCGTCGGCGCCGGCCACCAGCAGGCCCTCGATCTGCACCAGGCCCACGGCCTGCTGCTGCAGCAGGTGGAAGAGCGATTCGTCGTCCAGCTGTTCCAGCTTGCCGTCGCGCTGCTGCTGCACGAGGTTGCGCAGCACGAGGTCGACGGCCTGGAACGTGCGGGCGGATTGCTCGGCCAGGATGCGTGCGTTCGCGTCCAGGTCGCGGCCGGTCTGCCCGGTGGTGTCGCGCCGGCTGTCCCAGGTCTGGTACACGGCGGCGGCCGCGGCGGCGGCCATGAGCAGGGCCCCGCCCCAGAGGACGGTCGCGTGCCAGCGGGGCAGCTCGAGAGGCATGCGGATCCTTCGGCGGCGAGTCCGAGCCATTACATCTGCAACCATCGCGGTGGGCAAGCTGGAACTAGGATGGTTCGAGGTTCTCCGCCGGAAGGAGGTGCGCCGTGGATGCCATTTCGACCCACCAGCCGCATGTCGTCGCCGTCGACGACGACCCCGGCGTGCGGGACCTCGTCGCGAGCTACCTCGGTGACAACGACCTGCGGGTGACCGCGGTGGGAACGGGACGCGCCCTCGATGAGGTGCTGGCCCGCGAGGTCGTGGATTGCATCGTGCTGGACCTGAAGCTGCCCGGCGGCGAGGACGGGCTGGCGATCGCGAGACGGCTGCGCGAAGGCTCGATGGTTCCGATCCTGATGCTGACCGGCCGCACCGACGAGGCCGACCGCGTGATGGGCCTGGAGCTCGGCGCCGACGACTACCTCTCCAAGCCCTTCAGTCCGCGCGAGCTGCTGGCGCGGGTGCGTGCGCTGCTGCGCCGCGCCGCCGCGCAGACCACCGTCGCGCAGGAGGTGGCGCGGGTGCGGGCCTACCGGTTCGGAACGTGGGAACTGAACGTCGCGCTGCGGCGCCTGAAGTCCGCCGGCGGCAGCAAGGTCGAGCTCACCAACGGCGAGTTCAGCCTGCTCACGGCCTTCCTGTGTTCACCGCAGCGCATCCTCGCGCGCGACCAGCTGCTGGAACTCTCGCGCATGCACAACGCCGAGGTGTACGACCGGTCGATCGACGTGCAGATCCTGCGGCTGCGCCGCAAGATCGAAGCCGATCCCGCGAACCCCAGCTACATCCGGACGGAGCGCGGGGCCGGCTACGTGTTCGACGTGCCGGTGGACGTGGTGCGCTGAGGGCCCCGGAATCGAGAAAGGGTGAGGCACGTGTGCCTCACCCTTCTCGCCCCTTGCCTCTTCCCCCATGGGCCGTGGCTCTCGATTTCCGCGGCCTGCTGCCCTTCCCATTCAGCCCTCCACGCAGCGGGCGAAAGGTTCTCATTGGGCGCCTGCGCGCGCAATCGGAAATTGCAGCTCAGTCTCCACGTCGCCACGCATGAGTCGGCCGCCTACACTGCCGGGATGCGAACGCCCCTCCGTCCCCCGCTTTCCGGCCTCCGACTTGCCGTGCTGGCCGTGTCGCTGGTGATCGGCAGCGCGCCGCGCGCCCAGGCGCCGGCGACTCCGGATTCCGCAGCCGTCCGGCGCCTCGCGACCGACGACCCGCAGGTGCAGGCCTCGCGCTGGGGCACGCTGGCACTGATGGCAGGCAAGCCGTGGCTGACCGCCGTGCCCGGAGAGATCGCCACGGTGTGGCGCCTCGCCACCTGGGTGGTGCCGGGCGCCTCGATGCGGTTCCAGCGGGGTTTCTGCGCGGCCACCGCGTGCCAGGCCACCGACTACGTCGTGCAGTTCGACGACAAGGCCGGACACCTGCAGTTCTTCGACAACGGCACGATGGCGTACACCGGCCACGTCGAGGCCGACGGCGCGTTGCGCATGAAGGGCACCGGGCTGCTGGGCGTGCTGACCGCCGAGACCCTGCGCCACGACCCCGCCACCGGAACGCTGTACGCCAACGCGCACGCGCTGAAGGCCGGGACCGTGCAGCAGCTGGCGAGCGCGACGGGCGGCTTCGCGGCGGCCGCCGCCGCCGCGGCGCACCTG
>JAEWBU010000423.1 GCA_023390985.1 Pseudomonadota bacterium | reverse complement strand
CAAGCCCTTGATCACGAGATCAGGGGCTTTTTCTTCGGCACCCCGCGGGAATAGCTCAGTTGGTAGAGCGCAACCTTGCCAAGGTTGAGGTCGAGAGTTCGAGACTCTTTTCCCGCTCCATTTGGATTGCCTCAGGCGAACCGTCCGAACCACAGCACGGACAGGCTTGCGCCCGCCAGCGCGAACAGCGCCGACGCGAGCGCCAGCAAGCCCGCCAGCTCCGTGTCGCGCGCCACCACCTGCACACGCGTCCCCAGCTCCTCGTACACGTGCCGCAGCGCCTCGGCCGTGCCCGCATGGTGGTACTCCCCCTTCGTCATGCGCGCCACTTCGCGCAAGGTCGGTTCGTCCAGCTGCACGTAGATCGGCATGCCTTCGGGCGTGGTGGCGTCGCCGTTCACCGAGCCCAGACCCACGACGTAGATGCGCACCCCACGATCCGCAGCCATCTTCGCGGCGTCCAGCGTTTCCATGCCCGTGGTGCGGCGGCCGTCGCTGAGCAGGACGATGGCGGCGGAATCGTAGGAACCCGGAGCGACGGCCGCGACCTGTTTCGAAGGAGGCTTGGCCGCGTCATCCAGGCTGCGGCTTGACGTCCGCCGGCTGGACGGGGGGACGGGGGGAGCGTTGGGATCGAGGCCCTGGTCGGGGAACAGCTCCGCCAGGCACTGCACGATCGCATCGCCGACCGCGGTGCCCATCTGCATCTGGAAGCCATCGATCGCCGCGACGATCGATGGGCGATCCAGCGTCGCGCGCTGGACAACCTGCGTGCTGCCCGCGAACGCGACCAGCCCGACCTCGATGTCCTTGGGCAGCTGGTGCACGAACACCTTCGCCGATTCCTGCGCGGCCGCGAGCCGGGTCGGCTTCACGTCGGTCACGCGCATGCTGAGCGAGACGTCCATGGCGAGGATGATGGTCGAGCGCGACCACGGCAGCGGGATGCGCGTAACGGGGCGCGAGGCGGCGAACAGCAGCGCCGAGCACGCCAAGAGAAGCAGCAAGGGCGGAAGGTGGCGCCGCCACTGCCGGCCCCGCGATGCCTCGCGGACCGGACGCACGCTGCTGTAGCGCACGGCCGACCGGTGACGACGCAGCAGCCAGACGTACGCCAGCGGCAGCATGGGCACCAGCAGCATCAGCCAGAGGTGCTGAGGCCACAGGAAGAACATCGGCGGGCCCTCGTGGTCCTCGTGCAGCGCGGCGCGCCATCGGCGCCGGCAAGCGGGGCACGAGTTTCCCCGCGATGCAACTGCATCGTGCGCTCGAAGCGCAGGCTTGGCAACGAGCGCGAAGCGTTCAGCCCTGCCGCGTGAACCCGTCCGCGCTCCAGCGTTCGCTGCCGACGCCGTGGTGCACGAAGAACAACCCATCCGGGTCGTATTTCTGCTTGATGGCCGCGAGGCGCGCGTAGTTCGATCCCCAGAACGACTGCTGCCACGAGCGCTCGAAGTAGTCGCTCTCCGAGACGTACGAGCCCGGCTGCGGCACCAGCTTGCGCAACTCGGCCATGGCGCGATCGATCGCATCGGCGCGGGTGCGCGCGAGCACGGCATCGGGCTCGTGGCCCTTCACGTCGGGATAGGCCGGCTGTTCGTTGGCGGCGCAGATGACCAGCGCGAACGCATCGAGCACGGCCGGGTTGACGGCCGTGTCGCGCGCCGCCGCGAGGGCCTGCTGCGGCGCACCCGCCAATCCCTTGTTGAAGTGCAGGGACAGGACCCAGTGCCGGCTGCCCGCGAAGAGCGCGTCGGCCAGCGCGGCACGCTGGCCGGGCTGCAGCAGCGCGGCCGGCAGCCACGCCGACTGGAAGCCGTGCAGGAACTGGCCGGCCTGGCCTTCGTCGCCCGGCCAGAACACGTTGCCCTCGGGCGCGCCCGGCCGCTCGTCGCGGCGGATGAAACCCAGCGCGCGCTTGATCAGGGTGGGCGACCAGAAGGTTCGCGCCGAAGTCGAGACGATCTTCAGCGGCGCGAAGTCCATCGAGAAGTCCTGCGGCGCACGCTCGATCGCATCGAGGAAAGGCTGCCAGGTCGCCACCGCCTGCGATCGCTCCATGCCCTGGAACACCATGGCGACGTTCATGATGTTCCCGGGGAGGAAGCGGATCTGCTCGCCCCAGTGAGGATTCATCAGCGAGTCGGCGTAGAGGTCCACGGCCATGGCGACCAGGCGGCGGAACGCTTCGGGCGAGTGGGCCCGCACCGTGAAGTTGACCGCGCCGAACGTCTCCGGCAGTTCGTGCACGCGCAGCGTGAGGCGCGTCACCACGCCGAAGCTGCCGCCTCCGCCGCCCTTGAGCGCCCAGAACAGGTCGGGGTGCGTGCAGGCGTTGGCGATGCGGGTGACTCCGTCGGCCGTCACGACCTCGGCTTCCAGCAGGCCGGCCGCGGCGAGTCCGAAGGCCTTGGAGAAACTGCCGAAGCCGCCGCTTTGCACCAGGCCCGCGACGCCCACCGTCATGCAGCCGCCGCCCTGCACGTAGCCGCCGCCGCGCGTGGTGACGGCGTCGTAGGCGTGGGCCCAGAGCGCACCGGCACCGACGGAAACGGCGCGCGCCGCGGGCGTCAAGCCTGCGCAGCCTTGCGGCGTGAAGTTCTCGTGCAGCGTCACCTGGTTCATCCGACGCGTCCACACGAGCAGCGAGTCCGGCGCGTTCGACGTGCCCTGGTAGCTGTGGCCGCCACCCTTCACCGCCAGGCGCAGCCGGCGCTCGCGCGCGAAGTTCACCGCCGCCGCGACGTCGTCCGCGTTGTTCGCCGCGACGGCATACGCGCTGGGCGAGGAAGTCCAGGCGCCGACCCAGCCGAGCGTCTGCGTCATCGCCGCCTCGTCGCCGAGGAAGTAGGGGTTCTTGGCCCGCTGGAACAGGCGCCTGCACTCGTCCCCGGCAGGCGATGCGATGCAGCCGGGCCAGGGCGAGCGCACTGGGACCAGCGCGCCGGACGACAGCCGCGCACCGAACTGCCGCCACTCGGCTTCGGTGGGCCAGCCGGGTTGGCCGGGTCGCACGCGCGCGGAAGCCGAAGCAGCCGTCGCGCCGACCGGACCGATCACCGGAAGCGCCGCTGCGGCGCGAAGGAGTTGTCTTCGATTCGTCATGACGGGGCGGTGCACGCGATGCAGATGGGAGAGTCCGATGGTCCATTGTCGCGTCAGCGAGCGGTTCCCACACTGGCCGCGCCGCGGCGGTCCAGCGCGGTGACTACCCGGAGGAGACGACATGAAGCATGGGATGACGGGCCGCCTGGCCCTGGCAGCGATCACGGCCGTGGTGCTGGCCGCATGTGGATCAAGCGGTGGCGGCGACGTCAGCGGATCCACGGTCACGCTCAACGGCCTCGCGGCCACCGGCGCAGCCATGGACAACGCGGCCGTCGCGGCCCGGTGCGTGTCCGGCGGCGGCAGCACGAACTCCGCGGCCGACGGCACGTTCACGGTGACGCTGGCCGATTCCGTCCTGCCTTGCGTGGTGCAGGTCCGCCAGAACGAAGTGACGCTGCACGGTTTCGCGATGCAGGGCGGACGCGTCAACGTCACACCGCTGACCGAGCTGCTGATCGCTCGCGCGATCGGCGGCGATCCGGCGCAGGCGTTCGCGAACTTCGATGCGGCACGCGCTGCGGCGCTTCAGTCCGGACTCGGGATGGCGCGTACCTATGTGCAGGACCAGGCGTCCGCTCTGGCCGGCGGCCTGATCACCGGCGATCCGCTCACCAAGCCGTTCGCCATCGGCGATGCGGATGACCGGCTGCTCGACAACCTGGTCGCGCTGCTGGCGCAGGCGGGCCGGACCGTCGCCGACCTTGCGGCGGTCGCAGCGGCCGCCGGCGACCTTCGCGCCGCGATGCCGCCCGAGGAGAGCCGCCCGCACGACCGCGTGGCGTACTTCATCAGCCCGGGCGATGCCACGGCCACGACGTTCGCGGCCCTGCCGGCCGCCGCCGGCGACGCGGTGGACATGAACACCACCAGCCGCTGGGCGGGCGTGCTCGAGGGCGCCGCCTGGCGCATCGAGGTGCCCGCGAACTGGAACGGCGAGCTCGTGATGTACGCGCATGGCTACGCGGGCGAGGGCCTGGAGCTGCGTGCGGTGGACAGCGCGATCCGCCGCCACCTGGTGCAGCGAGGCTACGCGTGGGCCGCATCGAGCTACAGCCGCAACTCCTACGACGTGCGCGCCGGCATCGAGGACACCAACCTGCTGGCGAAGAACTTCAACGCGATCGCGGCGGCGCGCGGCCGTCCCCTGGCGGCGCCGAGCCGCACCTACATCGTCGGCCACTCGATGGGCGGCCATGTCGCGGCCGCGGCGGTGGAGGCGGAGACCTACGCGACGGCGCGCCACAAGGTCCGCTACGACGGCGCGATGCCCATGTGCGGCGTGGTCGGCGACACGACGCTCTTCGACACCTTCGCCGGCATGCAAGGAGCCGCGCACGTGCTCGGCGGCCAGCCGTCGGCGGCGCTGGACCAGTGGAGCAGCATCAGGGCCGATGTGACGACCGCGCTGTTCGGCGCGACCACGTTGGCGCCGCCGATCACGCCGACACCCATCGCGGGCATGGCGTACGCGTCGGTCCTGCAGAACCTCACCGGTGGACCGCGGCCCTTGTTCGACCTTGGCCTGGGCGTGGGGTCGCTCACCGCGCCCTACGGCCTGTTCGGCACCACCACCGTGACGACGGGCCTGACCACGAAGTCGGTGTCCGACACCACGTCCATCGTCTACAAGGTCGACGGCCAGGACGCTCTCTCGGCCGACCTGAACAACGCCGCACCCCGGGCCATCGCTCCTGCCGACGCCAACCGGCTGCGCTGGGACGGGCTGCGCTGGATTCCCAAGGTGAATGGGCAACTGATGGCTCCGGTGGTCTCCATCCACACGCTGGGCGACCTGTTCGTGCCGTTCGGCATGCAGCAGGTGTACCGCCGGCGCGCCGAGGGCAGCGGTGCGGGCCACCTGCTCGTGCAACGGGCCATCCGCGGCGTGTCGCATTGCGACTTCACCATCGCCGAGATGTCGCGGTCGTTCGACGACATGGTGGCCTGGGTGAAGCAGAGCACTGTTCCCGCGGGCGACGACGTGCTAACGCCCGCGACGGTGGCGAACACGAACTACGGCTGCGCGCATACCCATGACACGCTGGGACCGGACGAGACCGGCATGGCGCCGGGATCGGTCGGCTATCTGCGGGCGCTGATCGCGATGCAGGGCCGCAGCTGCACGCCTTAGGCGGCGGCCCGTCGCGGCACCAGGGGCCACAGGAGGTTCAAGGCCAACCCGCTGATCACCAGCCCCGCCGCGACGATCTTCCATCCCGGCAGCGGCTCGCCCAGCCAGAGCGCCGAAGCGCCCATGCCGAACACCGGGATCAGCAGCGCGAGCGGCGTGACGGTCGCCGCCGTGTAGCGCGAGAGCAGCCAGTTCCAGGCCGCGTAGCCGAACAGCGTGTTGCCCCACGACTGCCAGGCCACGCCGGCCCATGCCGCGACCGAGGCGTTGCGCATGCTGGTCGCCATCGCGTCCCAGCCGTCGACCGCGAGCGACAGCACCAGCAGTACCGGCACCGCGAAGGCCGACGACCACACCACGTAGGCCAGCATGTTGATGGTGCCCGCGCGCTTGGTCAGGATGTTGCCGCCCGCCCAGGACGCGGCCGCGCCCAGCACCATCAAGAGGCCGGCGATGGTGGTGGTCGCATCGGTGTGCCAGCCGACCACGGCCAGCCCCGCCGCCGCCACGAGGACTGCGACGCCCTGGTAGCCGCGCAGGCGCTCGCCACCCAGCCACATCGCGAGGCCGATGGTGAAGAACACCTGGGTCTGCACCACCAGCGACGCGAGCCCCGGCGAGATGTGGCCGTCGATCGCGAGGTACAGCAGCCCGAACTGCCCGGCGCCGATCAGGAGGCCGTAGCCGGCCAGGTTGGCCAGCGGCACGCGCGGCCGCGGCAGGAAGAACATGGCCGGCAGCAGTGCAAGCAGGAACCGCAGCGTGGCCACCAGGAGCGGTGGCAGTTCATCCAGGACCACCTTGATGACGACGAAGTTGGTGCCCCACACGGCGACGATGGCGAGCGCCAGCAGCGCGTGGGCGGGAGAAAGGCGGGACATCCGCCGAGCATAGGGCGCGGCCGCGGCGCGTTCCATGAAATCCGCGCCGAGCATTGATGCGGGAAAAGCCGGCGCGTGCTGGCTACACTGCCCCGCATGCATCTCGTTGTGCTCGGCACCGGCATCGTGGGGACCTGCACCGCCGCCTGGCTGCAGCGCGATGGCCATCGCATCACCTTCGTGTCGCCGGTGCCGCCGGGCGAGGCCTGCTCGTTCGGCAACGCGGGCTCGCTCTCGCCGAGCGCGTGCCTGCCGGTGGGCATGCCGGGCATGTGGAAGCAGGTGCCCGCCTGGTTGCGCGACCCCGAAGGTCCGCTGGCGATCCGGCCTTCGTACCTGCCCGCAGTGGCGCCCTGGCTGCTGCGGTTCCTGCGGCATTCCAGCCGCGACGAGGTGGTGCGCATCGCCACCGCGCTGCGCGGCCTGCTGGCGCCGATCTTCGACAGCTACGGACCGCTGCTCGAACACGCGAAGGCGCAGCACCTGGTGCGTCGCACCGGCTGCCTGTACGTCTACGGCTCGCCGAGATCGGCCGCACGCTGGCAGTGGGGCATGGACCTGCGCCGCAGCCTGCAGGTGGACCTGCGCGACGTTGGCGAGGAGGAGCTCGCGCAGCTCGAGCCCGACCTGCGCGGGCGCTTCCGCTTCGGCATCCTGGCGCCCGAGAACGGCTCCACGCTGAACCCCGAGGCGCTGGTGAAGGCGCTGCACGCGCAGTGCCTGGCCGACGGCGCGCGGATGCTGCAGGACGAAGCGGTGCGGCTGGAAAAACGCGGCGACACGGTGACGGCCGTGCAGCTTGCTTCCGGCCAGCGCGTGGAGTGCGACGGCGTGGTCGTCGCCGCCGGCGCCTGGTCGCGGCCGCTGGCCGTGCAACTGGGCACGCGCGTGCCGCTGGAGACGCAACGCGGTTATCACGTCACCGTGCAGAGCAGCAACCTGCAGCTGCGCCACACCGTGATGGCGCCCGAATACAACCTGATGGTCAATCCGATGGCCATGGGCCTGCGCCTGGCGGGCAGCGTGGAGTTCGCGGGGCTCGCGCCGCCGCCCAACTACCGGCGCGCCGACGTGCTGCTGGCCAAGGGCCGCGAGATGTTCCCGCACCTCGACAGCTCGCGTGTCACGCGCTGGATGGGCCACCGGCCCTGCCTGCCGGACAGCCTGCCGGTGATCGGCCGCGCGCCGCGCATGGCCAACGCGTGGATGGCGTTCGGCCACGGCCACATCGGCATGTGCGCCGGCGCCAGCACCGGCCGCGAAGTCGCGCATCTCGTCGCGGGACGCAGGACGCAGGTGGACCTGCGGCCGTTCGCGCCCGACCGGTTCTAGGATTCTTCTTGCGAGGACTGATCTCATGTCGAACACCCTCCGCCGCCGCCACTTCACCGCCTTCGCCGCGCTGGCCGCCTTGCCTGCGCTTTCGCGCGCGCAGGCCGCGTTTCCCGGCAAGCCGATCCGCCTGGTGGTGCCGTTCCCGCCGGGCGGCAGCACCGACCTGCTGGCGCGGCGGCTGGGCGAGAAGCTGGCCGTGTCGCTCGGGCAGCCGGTCGTGGTGGAGAACAAGCCCGGCGCCGGCGGCACGACGGGCGCCGACCAGGTGGCCAAGTCCACGCCGGATGGCCACACGCTGCTGATGGGCGTGACCGGCAGCAACGCGATCGCGGCCAGCCTCTACCCCAGGCTGCCCTATGACACGCTGCGCGATTTCACGCCGGTGAGCATGGTGGTCTCGGCGCCGCTGGTGCTGGCGGTGGGCAGCGCCAGTCCGCTGCGCACGGTGCGTGACTACATCGCGGCGTCCAAGGCTGATTCCATCACCTACGGCACGCCCGGCAACGGAACCTCGATGCATTTGACGGGCGAGATGTTCAACCTGGCCACGAACGCGCGGCTGATGCACGTGCCGTACAAGGGCAGCGCGCCCGCGCTCAACGACATGCTGGGAGGCAGCCTGCAATCGATGTTCGGCGACTTCCTGGTGCTGCTGCCGCAGATCCGCGCGGGCAAGGTGCGGCCGATCGCCGTCACCTCGGCCCGCCGCCATCCCATGCTGCCGGAGGTGCCCACCATCGCCGAGAGCGGCGTGCCCGGCCTGGAGCGCTTCGAAGCGACGTCGTGGCAGGGCCTGTTCGCGCCGGCCGGCGTGCCGCGCGACGTGCTGGCGCGCATCAACACCGAGGTGGTGAAGGCGCTCGAGTCGCCCGACATCAGGGAGTTCTTCGGCAGCCAGGGCTTCCTGGTCGGCGGCTCGACGCCGGAGCAGTTCCGCGCGCTGATCGAGGCCGAGGTTCCCAAGTGGGAGCGCGTCATCAAGGCCGCCCACGTGAAGGTGGATTGAAATGGCCGCGCCGGTGAAGGTCCTCGCGTTCGACATCTTCGGCACGGTGGTCGACTGGCACGGCAGCATCGTGCGCGAGATGCGCGAGCGCGATCCGCAGGTGGACGGCGATGCTTTCGCGCGGGCCTGGCGTGCCGGCTACAAGCCGGCGATGGCGCGCGTGGCGAGCGGTGAACTCGGCTGGACCCTGATCGACGACCTGCATCGCATGATCCTCGACGGCATCCTGCCGCAGTTCGGCCTCGACCATCTCGGCGAAGCCGAACGCGCCGAGCTGAACCGGGTGTGGCACCGGCTCGACCCGTGGCCCGACAGCGTTGCCGGGCTCTCGCGGCTCAAGCGCAACCATGTCATCTGCACGCTGTCCAACGGCAACATCGGGCTGCTCACCCGCATGGCCAAGCGCGCCGGACTGCCGTGGGACTGCGTGCTGTCGGCCGAGGTGTTCCGCGCGTACAAGCCCGACCCGGCCACCTACCTGGGCGTCGCGAAGGTGTTCGATCTGGCGCCCGAGCAGGTGATGCTGGTGGCGGCCCATCACGACGACCTGGAGGGCGCCCGGCGTTGCGGGCTGCGCACCGCCTACATCGAGCGGCCGCTCGAGTTCGGCGCGGCCCATCCGAAGGACGTGTCGCCGCGGCCCGCCAACGACCTGCACTGCACCAGCCTCACCGACCTGGCGGACCGGCTCGGGGCCTGAACGGCCGAGCCCTGTCGGCGTGGGCTGACAGCAAGCCGCGCGCGGCGCCGAGTGCGGCAGCCCGCCGTGCGGTCCAGCATGCAGAGCACATCCAGCGCAACTACGCAGGAGCTATCGACATGCCCACCGACACCACGCCCGACCCGCAAGACATGGAGCGCATGCCCGAGGACAAGCAGATCCCGCAGGCCAAGCGCGAGATCGCCGGAAAGCCCGACATCGAGCGGCGGCCTCCGTTGCCGGACAAGCCCAAGCCGATGGCCGCCGACATCGAGGACGAGGAGGACGATCCCGTCGTCGAGAGCGGTCGCACCGACACGCCCAAGGGTGAACGCGGATGAATCCGGAGCTGAAGCTGCACGACGTGCCGGCGCCGGAGAACGTGCCGCCCGTGAACAACCCGGATCCGCAGCCGGGCGACAACAGGCCCAGGATGCCGCCGTCGGAAGACGAGGAGCTCGAGAACCCGCCGGTGAGATTGCCGGGCAAGCCGAGCGTGCCCGAGCGGGTGGTTCGACCGCGACTCAGTCGCGGGTGACCCGCAGGACTTCCTCGCGCGAGGTGATGCCTTCGCGCACCAGCCGCTCGCCGTCGTCGCGCATCAGGGTCATGCCCTCGGCCAGCGCGGCGTCGCGGATCTCGGCCTCGGACGCGCGGTTGTGGATCAGCGTGCGGACCTTCTCGTCGGCCAGCATCAGCTCGAACACGCCCGTGCGGCCCTGGTAGCCGGTCTGGCCGCATTCGCCGCAGCCCTTGCCGCCGCACACGGGGCAGAGCTTGCGCACCAGCCGCTGGGCCAGCACGCCCAGCAGCGAGGAGCTGAGCAGGAACGGCTCGACGCCCATGTCGGTGAGGCGGGTGACCGCGCTCGCCGCGTCGTTGGTGTGCAGCGTGGCCAGCACTAGGTGGCCGGTGAGCGAGGCCTGGATCGCGATCTGAGCGGTCTCGTAATCGCGGATCTCGCCGATCATGATCACGTCGGGGTCCTGGCGCAGGATGGCGCGCAGGGCCTTGGCGAAATTGAGGTCGATCTTGGCGTTGACCTGCGTCTGGCCGATGCCGGGCAGTTCGTACTCGATCGGGTCCTCCACCGTCATGATGTTGCTGCTGCCGGCGTCCAGCCGCGACAGCGCCGCGTACAGCGTGGTGGTCTTGCCCGAACCGGTGGGGCCGGTCACCAGGATGATGCCGTGCGGCTGTTCGATCAGCCCGAGGAAGCGCCGCAGCGTTTCGCCCGTCATCCCCACGGCTTCGAGGCTCAGCTTGCTCTCGCTCTTGTCCAGCAGACGCAGCACCGCGCGCTCGCCGTGCGCGCTGGGCAGCGTGGACACGCGCACGTCGACGGCGCGGGTGCCGATGCGCAGCGAGATGCGGCCGTCCTGCGGCAGGCGTTTCTCGGCGATGTCGAGGTCGGCCATGATCTTCAGGCGCGAGATCAGCGCCGCGTGCAGCGCGCGGTTGGGTTGCACCACCTCGCGCAGCGTGCCGTCGACGCGGAAGCGAACCGAGGAGTGGCGCTCGTAGGGCTCGATGTGGATGTCGCTGGCGCCGTCGCGCGCGGCCTGGGTCAGCAGCGCGTTCAGCATGCGGATGATGGGCGCGTCGTCGCTGGTCTCCAGCAGGTCTTCCACCGCCGGCAGCTCCTGCATCATGCGCGACAGGTCGGCCTCGTTCTGCACCTCGCTGACCACCGTGGCCGCGCTCGACTCGCCCTGCGCGTAGGCCGCGCTGATGCGCTGGGCCAGCGCGTCGGGGTCGAGCTGCTGCAGCGCGCGCACCTGGAACTTGCGCATGACCTCGCTCCAGGCGCTGGGCGCGGGAGCGGCCGCATGCCAGAGCGTGACGGCGTTGCCGTCGTCCTCCACCAGCAGCTGGTGGCTGCGGGCGAAACCGTAGGGCAGGGGGTAGCGGTTGGCCATCAGCGCGTTGGAGCCGCGGGGGCGCTCGGAGTTGCGGGCGGCAGCGGCTCGGCCTGCGGCAGGGGCGGCGCGGGCGTGGGGGCCGGAATGACGGCCTGCTCGGCCGGGACCGCCGGGCTGGTCGGCGCGACCGGCACCGGCGGACGGCTGGCCTGCACCGGCAGCACCGGGCCGGAGTTGATCGGCACCAGCACGCTGGGCGAAGGCTGGGCGCCTTCCTGCTTGAGGCGCATCAGGTCGTAGCGGTCCAGCGAGATCTCGTCGGTCTGCGCCGCGTCGCGCACCACCACCGGCCGCAGGAACACCATCAGGTTGGTCTTGCGGCGGCTGCGCGCCTCGCTCTTGAACAGGTTGCCCAGCACGGGCACGTCGCCCAGGCCCGGCACCTTCTCCTGGTTGCCGTTGTATTCGTCCTGCAGCAGGCCGCCCAGCACCACGATGGCCCCGTCGTCCACCAGCACGTTCGATTCGATCGAGCGCTTGTTGGTGATCAGGCCGGTGGGCGAGGTGATGGAGGCCGTCTGCACGCTGGAGGTCTCCTGGAAGATCTGCATCTTCACCGTGCCGTTCTCGCTGATCTGCGGGCGCACCCGCAGCGTCAGGCCGACGTCCTTGCGCTCGATGGTCTGGAACGGGTTCACGGAACCGTTGGTGGCGCCGGTGTTGGTGAACTGGCCGGTGACGAACGGAACGTTCTGGCCGATGACGATGCGCGCTTCCTCGTTGTCCAGCGTCAGCAGGTTGGGCGTGGAGAGGATGTTGGCGTCGACGTTCGATTCCAGGAATCGCGCCAGCGCGCCCAGGATGTAGGTGCCGTTGATGTTGCGCAGCAGGCCCAGGTTGATGCCGGTCGAGGGCGCGGTGATGTTGCCGCTGGAGGCGCCCAGCTGCAGGTTGATGATGTTGGCGCCGCCGGCGTTGAAGTTGGTGCCCAGCACGCCGATGTTCTTGTCGCCGCTCCTGCCGAAGGCGTTCTGCCACTGGATGCCGAACTCGGCCGCCTTGTCGGCGTTGACTTCGACGATCAGGCTCTCGACGAACACCTGGGCGCGGCGCGAATCCAGCCGGTCGATCACCGCGCGCAGCTGGCGGTACTGCGGCTCGGGCGCGGTGATGATCAGCGAGTTGGTGGCCTGGTCGGCCTGGATCTGGCCGCCGGTGGACGGCTGGGCCAGCGGCTGCGCGGCGGCCGTCGCCGGGCTCGCGCCGCCGATGCCGCTGGTCGCGCCGAGGCCGGACGACGCGGGCGTCGCCAGGCCGGTATTGATGGTGCCCGGCGTGCCGGGGAACGGGCTGGCCGCTCCGCCGGCCGTGGCGCCGGTGGCCAGGCCCGCCATCGCCGCGCGCAGGGTGGTGGCCAGCCGAACGGCGTCGGCGTTCTTCAGGTAGACGACGTAGATGTTGCCCGTGGGGTTCTGCGCGGTCGGCTGGTCCAGCCGGTCGACCAGGCTGCGCACCAGGTTCAGCCGCGCCGGGTTGGCGGCACGCACGATCAGCGCGTTGCTGCGCGGCTCGGCGATGACGGTGGTGCGGAACGAGGTGTCGGCCTGGCCCTGGCCGGCCGCGGCGGGCGTGGCGCCGCCCGCGTCCACCAGGCGCTGCACCACGGGCGCGAGATCCGACGCCAGGCCGTTCTTCAGCGTGATGACCTCGACGTCGGTGGCGTTGGGGTTGTCCAGCGCCGAGATGATCCGGCCGATGCGCTGCAGGTTGTCCGCGTAGTCGGTGATCACCAGCGAGTTGTTGCCGGGGTTCACGTTGATCGTGTTGTTCGGGCTGATCAGCGGCCGCAGGATCGGCACCAGGTTGTTGGCGCTCTCGTGGTTCAGCCGGAAGATCTGCGTGACCACCTGCGCGCCGCCGGGCGGCGAGCCGACCGACACCGAGCCGGTCTGCAGCTTCGCGTCGGCCTCGGGCACCACCTTCAGCAGGCCGCCCGAATCGACCACGGTGAAGCCGGACAGGCGCAGCGTGGAGACGAACTGGTTGAACGCGGCCTGCGGCGCCACCGGCCGTTCGGTGGACAGCGACATCGTGCCCTTCACCCGCGGATCGACCACGATGTTCCGGCCCGTGATGGCGGCCATGGTGCGCGCCACCGCCTCGATCTCGGCGTTGACGAAGTTCAGCGTCACCGGCTCGCGTGCGCGCTGCGGTTCGCGCGCCCGCTGCGCGTGCGCGCCGCCGGCCAGCGTGGCGGCCGCCAGGAGGAAAACCAGGGCACGTGAGAGGTTCATGACGGTCAACCTATGGTGATGATGGAGCGCGCGCCGTTGCGGCGGCCGATGATGTTCAGGAGGTTGGCCAGGGCGGCCTCGCGGTCGGGCGCGGCGCTGGCTTCGCCGGTGAAGCGAAGCCGCGATCCGACCCATTGCCCGTTGCCCGTGAGTTGCAGGGCGCCTTCGAGCGTGGACAGTTGCACCGTGGGCACGGCGCCGCCTGCGAGCACCAACCGGTAGCTGCCGAGGGGACGCAGTGTGGACACGCGCGAAGCCACGCGTTGAGCGGTCATCTCCGCCCTCCCGTTGACGGCCAATCGGCCTTCGGACCATTCTAGTGAGAGCGCCTGCGTTTGAAGGAGCAGGTCACCGTCGAGCTGGAGCGTGTTCCAGGGCGTGCCCAGGCCGGCCAGCAGCGACGCCGGCCACTGGGACTGGCCGTCGGCCACGCGAAGCGAAGCGCCGCCCCAGCGCGGGCGCCAGTCGAACGACAGCGGCGCCGGCGTGCAGCACTCCGCGGCCAACGCGACGTGCAGGCCGCCGAAGCCCGGGCGCATGCGCCATGTCAGGCGGGTGGGCAGGGCGGCGGCGTCGCTGCTGCCGGCGCCGCCGGTGAGCACCAGGCGGGCGGAACCGTTCCAGACCGTGCCGCGCGGATCGATGAGCTGGACCTGCTGGCCGGTGGCCGCGACGATGCGTCCGGCCAGCCAGGACGCCGGCAGGAAGGCCGGCAAGGCGACCAACAGGCCGAGCACCAGGCCGGCAACGGCCCAGCGCCAGGGAGCGGAAGCGACGGGTTTGATGCGGGTGCGCGCCAACTCTTGCGTCTTCCGGCAGGTCAGCGCGGCGGCAGGGTGAGGACCACCGTGCCGTCCCAGCCGCCGCCCGCGCCGCGGGTGAGGCGCGTTTCGGCGGGCACGGCCCGGGCGTTGACCCGGGCCTGCGACAGCCAGCTGGCCAGGGCATCGGGCGGCGTGTTGGTCAGGGTGAGCGTGACGCGATCGCCGGCCACCACCATGCGCGCGCTGGTGCCCAGCCGCTGCCGGACCGAGGACTCGAGCATGCGCATCGACTCGTCCTGGTTCTGCCTGGGCTGGCCTTGCAGCGCCTGCGCCTGCTGCTGCAGGGCGCGCATGCGTGCCAGTTGCGCGTCCAGCGCCTGGTGC
>JAEWBU010000415.1 GCA_023390985.1 Pseudomonadota bacterium | reverse complement strand
GCCGGCTTGGCGGCCTTCTCGGACGGTTGCAGGAACCAGCGCTTGGAAGAAAAAAGCGCTTCCGGGGAAGCGCTGTGGGGCAGGACCTTGAACCAGCCCTTGATGCCCCAGGCATCGTGGATGCGCCCGACTTCGATCGCGTCGGCCGGCAGCTCGGCCGGCTCCAGCTGCGGGAGCATCGTCACGAAAGGAGCGTTAGGCCGCGGCGGCGGGCGTCTTGGCGGCGGCTTGCTTGAGCAGGCGCTCGACCGTCGGGGACGCTTGCGCGCCCACGCCACGCCAGTAGGTCAGGCGGTCCTGGGCGACGCGGATGCTTTCCTCGCTGCCCTTGGCGATCGGGTTGTAGAAGCCCAGGCGCTCGATGAAGCGGCCATCGCGGCGGACGCGCTTGTCGGCCACGACGATGTTGAAGAACGGACGGCTCTTGGAGCCGCCGCGCGAGAGTCGAATCACGACCATGATTTATCCTTCGGGTGGTTGAAGCCTGCGGCTTCGATATCCCCCAGCGTTGAGACACGCGCAACGGCCACCCGGCCAGCGACACGCTGGAAAGCCCGCGATTATAGCCCGCCCCTCCCGATGAGCCTCATCCGCCCCAGCACGGAAGCCGACGTGCCCGCCATCACGGCCATCTACGGCCACCACGTGCTGCACGGCACCGGCACCTTCGAGACGACCCCGCCGACGGAAGCCGACATGGCCGGCCGCCGCGCCGACGTGCTGGGCAAGGGCCTGCCCTGGCTGGTGGCGGAAGACGGCGGGCGGGTGCTGGGCTACGCGTACTGCCAGTGGTTCAAGCCGCGGCCGGCCTACCGGTTCTCGGCGGAGGACTCGATCTACCTGCACCCCGACGCGGCCGGCAAGGGGCTGGGCAAGGAACTTCTTTCTGCGCTCACGGCTCAGGCAGAGGCTGTTGGCGTGCGCAAGCTGATCGCGGTGATCGGCGACTCGGCCAACGCCGGCTCGATCGGCGTGCATCGCTCTCTGGGCTTCACGCCCGTGGGCACGATCGCCAGCTGCGGCTGGAAGTTCGGCCGCTGGCTGGACATCGTGCTGATGGAGAAGGTGCTGGGCGAAGGCAGCAGCACGCCCCCTGAATCTTCGGAATGAAAAGCAAGACCGTGGCGACCTGGCTCGCCTTCCTGGGCGGGCCGTTCGGCCTGCACCGCTTCTATCTCCACGGCATCGGCGACTGGCTCGGATGGCTGCTGCCGATCCCGACGCTGGTCGGCGCCTACGGTGTGCTGCGCATGTGGTCGCTGGGGCAGAACGATCCGCTCAGCTGGGTGCTCACGCCGGTGCTGGGGTTCACCTTCGCGGCGTGCTGCCTGACGGCCATCGTGTACGGGTTGCGCACGCCGGAGGACTGGAACGCACGCTTCAATCCTGGAGCGGCGCCGGATGCGCCTGCTGGCCGCACGCGATGGGCGACGATCTGGGCGATAGTGATGGCGCTGATGATTGGCGCAGGCGTGCTGATGACGAGCATTGTCATTAGCTTCCAGGGGTACTTCGAGCACCAGGTGGAAGAGGGGCGGAGGATTTCGCAGTGAGTGGCGGCTCGGCCGCGATCAAATGAAAACGGCGGCCGGTTGTTCCGGCCGCCGTTCTTTTTGGAGTAAGCGTCGACTCAGTCCGACTCGCGCCAGACCATCACACGGTTGTTGCCCGTGTCGCTCACGATCAGGTTGCGGCCGTGAAACCGGGCGCCGTTGGGATTGCTGAGCGACTTGGCGCTCAGAGGCAGCGACTCCAGGCTTGTGAAATTCGGTCGGCCGACGACGAATGCGGCGGACTCACCTTGAGTGGGAATCTCCCGCCAGATCAGGACCCGGCTGTTGGCGCCATCGACTACTGCCATTTCGCCGGCAGCGCTGACATCCACGGAAGTCGGGAAAAACAGCGATTTTCCCGAGGGCGATGGTTGGCCGGCGTTGGGCAAGGAACCGAAGAAGTCTTCCTGGCCGATGACATCGTCCGCCGGTTGGAAGTTGAACGCCTGGTCGATGTTGTTCCAAATCAGGACGCGGTTATTGTCGGCATCGGCCACAAGCAGGCGGGTGCCGTTCGACCACACGGAAGTCGGCCGACTCAACGTTTGCCCGTTGGGTTGAGCCTCGCTATTTCCGTCACCGTTGTGATCGTTCGGAGCGCAGTGGTCCATGTCTTGCTGGCCCAACACGACATTCGCCTCACCCAACGGGCCGGCGGCCCGATCGACATCGTTCCAGATCAGCACGCGGTGATTGTTCGTATCTGCGACGATCAGCCGACGTCCATCAGGTGTCAGAGCGGCAGCAGTGTATTGCTCCAAGTTCGAAGCCGAACAGCCGCCGCCTGCGCCCCCGGCGAATGCGTCTGGATCCAAGATCCCGCCAGTGGGCACGGTGTTGTGGATTGAAACTGTGAAAAGGCCTGAGGCAACCAGCTTCGCTCCACTGATGGAGAGATCGTAGATCGTGCCCGCATCGCGAATCTGGAGCTCTGCGTCCGCAACTGGTCCGTTCCCGGCTTCATAGTTGCCAAACACCTGAATCGAGTCACCGCCACCCGGCACAAGCAAGCGGTTATCCAGAGTTACGGCGGCTCTGCCCAGTGGATTGTAGATAGGCGTCGCCGACCCGCCTTCCGGGTCGAGTTGGTCGAAGCCCGACTGCCCAATCACAACCGACGCAGACCCGAACGGCTGCGACCAGCCGCGCACTTCGGGAACGGCTGGGGGGTCTATCGGGGGCCCAACAGGCGGCGCCGCGGGAGCTCCCGGCCCCGGCTCCCCACCTCCGCTGCCTCCCCCACACCCCGCAGCCAACGCCATCAAAAAAGCGACCCCACAGAGTCGCGCCCGCAAGCTAGATTGAACTTTCATGTTGCTCCTGGTTGGGATGAATGCGACCCAGACGGGCAGCGGCCGGAATGCTCCGGCCCGCGGTCACATCTCAACAAGGAGTCAAGTCACGCGGCCGGCGGTGAGCCGCGCAACGCGTGCAGCAGTGCGCACGCCTGGCCTGCGAAGGCCTAGAAAATCTGCAACGAAATCCAGTACCCGATCGCCGCCATGAACGCGCTCGCGGGAATCGTGAAGATCCACGCCCAAACGATGTTCCCTGCGACGCCCCAACGCACCGCGCTCGCGCGCTGCGTGGAGCCCACACCCACGATCGCGCCCGTGATGGTGTGCGTGGTTGAAACAGGAATCCCCAGCGCCGTCGCCAGGAACAGCGTCAGCGCCCCACCCGTCTCGGCGCAGAACCCACCCACCGGCTTGAGCTTGGTGATCTTCTGCCCCATCGTCTTCACGATGCGCCAGCCGCCGAACATCGTGCCCAGGCCGATCGCCAGGTAGCAGCTGATGATCACCCAGGTGGGCGGCGCGTCCGCGCCCTTGCCCACGTAGCCGGTGGCGATCAGCAGCATCCAGATGATGCCGATAGTCTTCTGCGCGTCGTTGCCGCCGTGGCCCAGGCTGTACGCGCCGGCCGAGACCAATTGCGCGCGGCGGAACCACCGGTCGATGCGCGGAGGCGGCACCCGCCGGAACACGTTCGCCACCAGCACCATCATCAGCGAGCCGAGCAGGAAGCCCAGCACCGGCGAGACGAAGATGAAGATCACCGTCTTGAAGATGCCGCCCGCGATCAGCGAGCCCGCGCCGGTCTTGGCGATGACCGCGCCGACGATGCCGCCGATCAGCGCATGCGAGCTGCTGCTCGGGATGCCGTAGTACCAGGTGATCAGGTTCCAGGTGATCGCGCCCAGCAGCGCGCCGAACACCACGTGCGTGTCCACCACGCCCGGCTCCACGATGCCCTTGCCCACCGTGGCCGCCACGCTCAGGTGGAAGATGAAGATGGCGACGAAGTTGAAGAACGCCGCGAAGACCACCGCCTGGGTGGGTCGCAGCACGCCGGTGGACACGACGGTGGCGATGGAATTCGCCGCGTCGTGGAAACCGTTCATGAAGTCGAATGCCAGGGCCAGCGCCACCAGCAACATCACCACCCACAGGGCGGCCTGCATCGTTTCCATCGCCAGGCCGCCTTCAGGAATGTTCGAGGATGATGCCTTCGATGACGTTTGCCACGTCTTCGCACTTGTCGGTGATGGTCTCCAGCAGCTCGTAGATGGCCTTGAGCTTGAGCACCTCGAGCACGTCCGGTTCCTCGCGGAACAGCTTGCTCATCGCCGAGCGCATCACGCGGTCGGCGTCCGACTCGAGGCGATCGATCTCCTCGCAGGTCTTGAGCGCCGCTTCGGCCGTGGCGTGGTCGGCCAGGCTGCCGATCATCGAGACCGCCTCGCGCACGCGCTCGCAGCACTTCACGGACAGCTCGGTCAGCCGCGTGATCTCGTCGTTCACCTGGCGCAGGTCGTACAGCGCCATGGTCTCGGCCGAGTCCTGGATCAGGTCGGCCACGTCGTCCATCGTGTTGATGAGCGTGTGGATCTGCTCGCGGTCGATGGGCGTGATGAAGGTCGGGTGGATCAGCCGGTTGACTTCGTGCGTCACCTTGTCGGCCGCGCGCTCGGCGTGGTCGACCTCACGGTTGTACTGCTCGCGCAGGTTCACGTCGCCGTAGTTGGCCACCAGCTTGGCGAACGCCTGCGCGGCCTCGACCATGCGCTCGGCGTGCTGGTTGAACATCTCGAAGAAGTTGCCTTCGCGCGGGAGCAGTTTCTTGAAGAGCATGGGGAGCCCGATTGTTTTCTGTGCAAGACCGCGGGCAGTTTACCTGCCGCACCCCCTCAACCATTGCGGAATATGAAATAGACCGCACCGACCATGCACAGCGCGGCCCATAGGTAGTCGAGTTTCAGCGGCTCCTTGAGGTAGAGCACCGCGAACGGCACGAACACGGCGAGCGTGATGACTTCCTGCATGATCTTGAGCTGGCCGACGCTGAAGCCGGCCAGCTGGTAGCCGATGCGGT
>JAEWBU010000410.1 GCA_023390985.1 Pseudomonadota bacterium | reverse complement strand
ATAACATCGGCGCGGACCGCTGAACTCGCGAACGAAAAAAGACCGTCGATTATGGACTTCGAACTCAAGACCCTGGGGCTGGCCGAGGCGGCCGCACACAAATGCGATGCCCTGGTGGTGGTGGTTCCGGAGGACTTCAAGGGATCGGCCGATCCGCTGTCGCGCCTGGTGCAGGACGCGCGCAAGGCCGGTGATTTCGAGCCCAAGCCCGGCAAGCTGCTGCAGGCCTATCGCGTGCAAGGCGTCGCCGCGGGGCGGGTGGTGCTGGCGGGCGCGGGCGACGGCTCGGGCAAGCGCGTGCAGTCCGCGGTGCAGGCGTCCGTCATGGCGCTTCGTTCCAAGTCGGTCAAGCGGCTCCTGATCTGCCTGCCGAACGGCGCCCCCGACGACGCGGTGCGCGCGGCGGTCGCGGCCACGGCCGAGGCCAGCTACGTCTACGTGGCCACCAAGAGCAAGGCGGAAGGCCGCGAGCTGGATCGCGTGGTCATCGGCGTCGCGCAGGACGCCGCCTCGCAGCGTGCCGCCTTCGACGCGGCGCGCGGCGCCGCCAACGGCATCGAGCTCGCGCGCGAACTGGGCAACCTGCCGCCCAATCTGGCCACGCCCACCCGCCTCGGCGAAGAGGCCAAAAAGCTGGCCAAGGCGCACGGCTTCCAGGTCGAAGTGCTGGGCCCCAAGGAAGTCGCGAAACTGGGCATGGGCTCCTTCATGGCCGTGGCGCGCGGGTCCGAAGAGCCGCTGCGATTCATCGTGCTGCGCTACCAGGGCGCCGCGGCGTCCGAGGCGCCCGTGGTGCTGGTGGGCAAGGGCATCACCTTCGACAGCGGCGGCATCTCCATCAAGCCGGCGGGCGAGATGGACGAGATGAAGTTCGACATGGGCGGCGCCGCCAGCGTGCTGGGCACCTTCCGCGCGCTGGGCGACATCCGCCCGGCGGTGAACGTGGTCGGCCTGATCCCCAGCTGCGAGAACCTGCCGGACGGCCGCGCCATGAAGCCCGGCGACGTCGTCACCAGCATGAGCGGGCAGACCATCGAGGTGCTGAACACCGACGCCGAAGGCCGCCTGATCCTGTGCGACGCGCTGACCTACGCCGAGAAGTTCAAGCCTCGCGCGGTGGTCGACATCGCCACGCTCACCGGCGCCTGCGTCATCGCCCTGGGCGGCATTCGCAGCGGCCTGTTCTCCACCGACGACGCGCTCGCCGCCGCGCTGCAGCAGGCGGGCGACGCGGCCTTCGACCTGTGCTGGCGCATGCCGCTGGACGACGAATACGGCGAAGGCCTCAAGACCAATTTCGCCGACATGGCCAACGTGGCCGGCCGTCCCGGCGGCGCCATCACGGCCGCCAAGTTCCTGCAGCGGTTCGCGTCCAAGTACCCGTGGGCGCACCTGGACATCGCCGGCACCGCCTGGAAGGGCGGGGCGGCCAAGGGTTCCACCGGTCGCCCGGTGGGCCTGCTCGTTCAATACCTGATGGCGCAGGCGAACGGCGCGGCGCGGCCCGCGAAGGCCAAGGCCGCCAGCAGGTCGGCCAAGACGCCTGCGCGCCGCAAAGCGACGGCCTGATCGATCCATGACGGAGGTCGCGTTCCACTTCAACGCGCCGGACAAGCTGGGCTATGCCTGCCGCTTGCTCCGGAAAGCCTTCGGCGCCGGCTCGCGGGTGGTGGTCACCGGCAATCCCGATCTGCTGCGCGAACTCGATGTCTCGCTCTGGACCTTCGGTGCGCTCGAATTCCTGCCGCACTGCCATGACAAGACGCAGGGCGAGCGCGTGCAGGCGCGCAGCCCGATCGTGCTGGCCGAAGCGCCGCGCTCGGCGCCGCACCAGGAGGTGCTGGTCAACCTGGGCGCGGGCGTGCCCGAAGGCTTCGAGCGGTTCGAACGCCTGATCGAAGTGGTCACGCAGGAAGACGACGATCGCGCGCAGGCCCGCCGGCGCTGGAAGCACTACTCGGACCGGGGCTACGCCATCGTGCGGCACGACCTCGGGCAGCAGCGCTGATGGCCACCCGCACGCCGCCCCGTTATGTGCCCACGCTCACCGAGGTGGTGCCGGGCACCGTCGCGGCGCCTGCGGCACCGGCGCTGAACGAGGAGCAGCTGGTGCATCGCGTGATGCAGCGGGTCGACCTCACGCTCGACAAGCGCCTGCGCGAAGCCATCGCCAGCGTGGTGCTGGAGCACAGCCGGGCCCTCGCGCCCGCGCTGCGCGAGCAGGTCGAAGCCGTCGTCGCCAAGACCGTTTCCGAGGCGCTGGCCGAGGAACTCGCGGCCGCGAATCGCGGTCCTGTCGAGCCGCGCTGAGCCGCCGCCAACGCGCGAGAGCGCTCGCCGGTTGTCCGGCGCTTTCCCCTATGTTCCGGGTCCGGAAATTGCGATATGTTCGCGCCCGTTGAGCTCACAACATATCTCAACCCCTTCCCCACTTTCGGAGGTTCTCCCTATGCAAATCAAGATGAAGCTGACGGTCGCCGCCGCCATCGCCGCCGTGTGCGGCGCCGCCGCGGCGCAGCAGGTGATCAAGATCGGTCACGTCGCTCCCCTGTCCGGTGCGCAGGCGCACTACGGCAAGGACAACGAGAACGGCGTCCGGATGGCGATCGAGGAACTGAACACCCAGAACATCACCATCGGTGGTCAGAAGGTGAAGTTCGAGATCCAGGCCGAAGACGACGCCGCCGATCCGAAGCAGGGCACCGCCGCCGCCCAGAAGCTGTGCGACTCCAAGGTCGCCGGCGTGGTGGGCCACCTGAACTCCGGCACCACCATCCCCGCCTCCAAGGTCTACAACGACTGCGGCATCCCGCACGTCACCGGCGCGGCCACCAACCCCAACCTGACCAAGCCGAACTACGACACGACCTACCGCATCATCGCCAACGACAACGCGCTGGGTGCCGCTCTGGCCCTGCACGCTGCCGACAAGCTGAAGCTGAAGAAGGTCGCGATCATCGACGACCGCACCGCCTACGGCCAGGGCGTCGCCGACGTGTTCAAGAAGACCGCGCAGTCCAAGGGCATGCAGATCGTGGACGAGCAGTTCACGACCGACAAGGCCACCGACTTCATGGCCATCCTGACCGCCATCAAGGCCAAGGCCCCCGACGCCATCTTCTACGGCGGCATGGACCCGCAAGCCGGCCCGATGCTGCGCCAGATGGAGCAGCTCGGCCTGTCCAACGTCAAGTACTTCGGCGGCGACGGCATCTGCACCAGCGAGATCATCAAGCTGGCCGCGGGCGCCAAGACGCTCGAGAACGTGATCTGCGCCGAAGGCGGCGCCTCGCTGGCCAAGATGCCCGGCGGCGAAGCCTGGAAGAAGAAGTACGACGCCAAGTACCCCAACCAGTTCCAGGTCTACAGCCCGTACACCTACGACGCCACCTTCGTGCTGGTCGACGCGATGAAGCGTGCCAACTCGGCGGATCCGAAGAAGTACATCCCCGAACTGAAGAAGACCAACTACAAGGGCGTGACCGCCACCATCGCCTTCGAGCCGAACGGCGAACTGAAGAACCCCGCCACCACCCTGTACACCTACAAGGGCGGCAAGAAGGCCCCGCTGTAAGCACAGCTTGCCTCGTGCATCAAAAGGCCGCCGCGAGGCGGCCTTTTTTCATCATCGCGCATGGCGAAACGCGCCTACTTTCGCGTCATTTTCGCCAACTGCCGAGCTGTAGTACGGCTAGCCCTCTTTCTGTAGGCGCTCTCCTACGACCCGCGCCAGTGCTGGCTCTCCGGGCCATCCGTGCATGGACGAGGTTGCCTCATCCGTCGCGATTCACTACCCTGCGCCACCTTCCCGTCATGCGTGACGGGCGCTTACGTATTGGGGACCGAATCAATGGAAGTAGTGGCAAAACTCCCGGTCACTGAGCAGCGCGAAACCGAACTGGCTCTGCTGCTCAAGGCCCTGGGTGCATTCCGGCGTGGAGAGAGCGGAGTGACGTTGCCGACCGATTGGGAGGGCGTCTGGGGCAAGCTCGCGGCGGAGTTCAACGAGCTGTCCTCGCAGACCGCACGCACCACCCACAAGCTCAAGTCCGTGGAGACCGTCTCGCGGCTCGGCGGCAAGGCCAGCCGCCGGATCGACGACGCGCGGCTCACCGGTTTCTGGCAGGACAACGTCGCGGTGATCAACCTGCTCGTGGACGAGCTGGATGTCTCCGGCGAGAACACCCGCGCGCTGCTCAAGGCGCTGACTGATCTCAAGAAGGGCAACACCAAGGCCCAGCTGCCGCCCGACTGGGCCGGCGTGTTCGGCAAGGTGGCCGACGCTTTCAACGACGTCGTGGCCGAGAACGTGCGCGTGGCGCAGGAGCTGTCGCGGCTGTCGCGGGTGGTCGGCAAGGAGGGCAAGCTCAAGGAGCGCGCCCAGCTCGCCAACGCCTCCGGCTTCTGGCGCGATTCGGCCGAGTCGATCAACTCGCTCATCGGCGATCTGGTGCACCCGACGTCCGAAGTCGCGCGGGTGATCGGCGCGGTGGCGCAGGGGGACCTGTCCAAGTCGATGGCGCTGGAGGCCGAAGGCCGGCCGCTGGAAGGCGAGTTCCTGCGCACCGCCATGATCATCAACAAGATGGTGCAGCAGCTGGGCACCTTCGCCGCCGAGGTGACGCGCG
>JAEWBU010000408.1 GCA_023390985.1 Pseudomonadota bacterium | reverse complement strand
AGTCCATGGTGACGACCACGATGATCAGCAGCGAGGTGCCGCCGAAATAGAACGGCACGTTGTACTTCAGGATCAGGAACTCGGGCAGCAGGCAGACGATGGTGATGTACACCGCGCCGGCCAGCGTGAGCCTCAGCAGGATCTTGTCGATGTAGCGGGCCGTCTGGTCGCCCGGACGGATGCCCGGGATGAAGGCGCCGCTCTTCTTCAGGTTGTCGGCGGTCTCGCGGCTGTTGAACACGAGCGCCGTATAGAAGAAGCAGAAGAACACGATCGCGGCCGCGTACAGCATCACGTAGATCGGCTGGCCCGGCGACAGCGTCGAGGCGATGTCCCGCAGCCAGCGCATGGAGTCGCCGGTGGAGAACCAGCTCACCACGGTGGCGGGCAGCAGGATGATCGACGAGGCGAAGATCGGCGGGATCACGCCGGCCATGTTCAGCTTGAGCGGCAGGTGCGACGACTGGCCGCCGTACACCTTGTTGCCCACCTGACGGCGCGCGTAGTTCACCAGGATCTTTCGTTGCCCCCGCTCGATGAACACCACCGCGTAGGTCACCAGGGCGATCACGGCCACGATGAAGATGGCCACCAGGATGCTCATCGCACCCGTGCGCACCAGCTCCAGCAGTCCGCCGATGGCGCTCGGCAGGCCCGCGGCGATGCCGGCGAAGATCAGGATCGAGATCCCGTTCCCCAGGCCGCGCTCGGTGATCTGCTCACCCAGCCACATCAGGAACATCGTTCCTGCCGTCAGGCTGACCACCGCCGTCATGCGGAAGCCGAAGCCCGGGCTGATGACCAGGCCAGGCGAAGCTTCCAGCGCCATGGCGATGCCCAGCGACTGGAACAGCGCCAGGCCCAGCGTGCCGTAGCGGGTGTACTGCGTGATCTTTCGCCGGCCGGCCTCGCCCTCCTTCTTCAGCTGCTCGAACGTGGGGACCACGTAGGTGAGCAGCTGCATGATGATGGAGGCCGAGATGTACGGCATGATCCCCAGCGCGAACACCGTGAACCGCGACAGCGCGCCACCCGAGAACATGTTGAACAGGCTCAGGATGCCGCCCTGCTGGCCCTTGAACAGCTGTTGCAGCTGTCCCGGGTCGATGCCGGGCACCGGGATGTGCGCGCCGACGCGGTAGACGACCAGCGCGAGCAGCAGGAACACCAGCCGCCGGCGCAGGTCGCCGAACTTGCCGGTCTTCGCGAGTTGGGCTGCGTTCGTGGCCAACTTGGTCCTTCCGTCCGCCGCGATCAGGCCAGGCTGCCGCCGGCCGCCTCGATGGCGGCCTTCGCGCCGGCGGTCGCGCCGATGCCGGTGAGCTTGACGGCGCGCTTGAGCTCGCCCGACTTGATCACCTTGACGTTCTTGATCATCTCGCCCACCAGGCCGGCCTGCTTCAGGACCAGCAGGTCGACTTCAGCCACGCCCAGCTTCTCGAGCGAAGCCAGGGAGACTTCGCCGTTGAACTTGAGCGTCTGCGACTTGAAGCCGCGCTTGGGCAGACGGCGCTGCAGCGGCATCTGGCCGCCTTCGAAGCCGACCTTGTGGTAGCCGCCCGAACGGGATTTCTGGCCCTTGTGCCCGCGGCCCGCGGTCTTGCCCAGGCCCGAGCCGATGCCGCGGCCGACGCGGCGGCGCGCCTTGCGGGCGCCGGGAGCCGACTTGAGGTTGTTCAGTTCCATGTCAGAGCACCTTCACCAGGTAGCTGATCTTGTTGATCATGCCGCGCACAGCGGGCGTGTCCTGCAGCTCGGAGACCGAGTTGAGCTTGCGCAGGCCCAGGCCACGCACCGTGGCGCGATGCGATTCCTTGGTGCCGATGGGGCTGCGCACCAGCTGCACCTTGACCATGTTTTGTTGGGTCGCCATGTCGTTTTCCTCGCTCAGGCGGCGAACAGGTCTTCGACCGACTTGCCGCGCTTGGCCGCCACTTCCGAAGGAGTGGTGGAGTTCTTCAGCGCGTCGAAAGTGGCGCGGACCATGTTGTACGGGTTGGTCGAACCGTGGCTCTTGGCCACGATGTCGGTGATGCCCATGACTTCGAACACCGCGCGCATCGGACCGCCGGCGATGATGCCGGTGCCCTTGGGGGCCGGCGCCATCATCACGCGGGCCGCGCCATGGTGGCCGACCACGTTGTGGTGGATGGTGCCGTTCTTGAGCGACACCTTCGTCATGTTGCGGCGGGCTTCTTCCATCGCCTTCTGCACGGCGGCGGGCACTTCCTTGGACTTGCCCTTGCCCATGCCGACGCGGCCGTCGCCGTCGCCCACGACGGTCAGCGCGGCGAAACCGAGGATACGGCCGCCCTTGACCACCTTGGTGACGCGGTTGACCGCGATCATCTTCTCGCGCAGGCCGTCTTCCGGACCGTCACCCTGCGTCTTCGCTTGAACTCTTGCCATCTTGGTATCCGTGTCCGTTAGAACTGAAGACCCGCTTCACGAGCGGCATCGGCCAGCGCCTTGACGCGACCGTGGTAGGCGAAACCGGCGCGATCGAACGCGACCTTCTCGACGCCGGCGGCCTTGGCACGCTCGGCGATCAGCTTGCCCACGCGCTGGGCCGCGGCGGTGTTGCCGCCCTTGCCCGAGCCGCCCAGCTCCTTGCGCAGGTCGGCCGCGGCGGTCGAGGCGGAAGCCAGGACCTTGCTGCCGTCGTCGGAGATGACCTGGGCATAGATGTGCAGGTTGGTCCGGTTGACCGTCAGGCGCGCGACGCCTTGCGTCGCGATGCGGATGCGGGTCTGGCGGGACCGGCGGAGGCGCTGCTCTTTCTTGTTCAACATCGTCCGCTCCTTACTTCTTCTTGGTTTCCTTGATCACGACCTTCTCGTCCGAATAACGGATCCCCTTGCCCTTGTAGGGCTCGGGCGGACGGACGGCGCGGATCTCGGCGGCCACCTGGCCGACACGCTGGCGATCGGC
>JAEWBU010000390.1 GCA_023390985.1 Pseudomonadota bacterium | reverse complement strand
CGATGCACCGGCGTTCAGTTCGTACACGCCCGGCTTGCGCAGGCAGGTGCCCAGCGCGAGCGCCATCGCCGCCATCGGCCAGCCGCCGTTGGGCGAAGGCGTCCTGCGCGCTTCGGTCCACAGCGCGGGCAGCGAGAGCCCGCCCGCCACGACGACGATCAGCAGCGCCGTGATCCGCGCCGGCACCCACGACAGCACGTCGTCGGCGCGCGCCGCCCACTTGCCGGCCCAGGTCCAGTCGGCGCCGGCGCGCAGGCCGCGGTAACCCCACATCGCGTCGGCGGTGTTGGCGAAGCGGTAGAGCATCGCGCCCGGCAAACCCGCCACCAGGAACCAGAACACGGGCGCCACCACCGAGTCGTTCAGGTTCTCGGCCAGCGATTCGATGGCGCTCTCGCGCACCTGGGCTTCGTCCAGCCGCATCACCTCGCGGCTGACCAGGCGGCCGAGCTGGCGGCGGCCCGAATCCAGCGACTGGCCCAGCGCGATCTCCACGTCCCTCACCTCGTCATGCAGCATGCGCCACGACAGCATGGTCTTGAGCGCGATGCCCGCGACCACCGCGCCGGCGAGGCCCAGCGACACCGCCAGCTCCTGCAGCAGCAGCGCGGCCGCGAGCACGAGGAGCGCCCCGACCCACCAGGCCAGCGCACCCGACCAGAAGCTGCGCAGGTCGCGCTCCGGCTGGGGCTCGCGCGGCGCGATGCGACCGCCGATCCAGCCGAGGTAGCGCCCCATCCAGCCGACGGGATGCCAGCGGGTGGCGGGTTCGCCGAAGGCGCGGTCGAGGGCGAAGGCGAACACCAGCGCGAGGGCGGCCAGGGTGGAGTGCGTCATGCTGCAACTACTCCGTCATTCCCGCGGAGGCGGGAATCCAGAGCGTCCGCCTTCTGCGGCCTTCGCAATGGAAGCACTGGATCCCCGCCTTCGCGGGGATGACGGCAAGAGACGTCAATCCTCGATCCCCCGCTGCGCCGGCACGCCCGCGTTGAACGCGTGCTTGATCTTCTGCATCTCCGTCACCGTGTCCGCGAGCTCGACGATCTCCGGCGGGCAGCGGCGGCCGGTGATGCACACGTGCACGTGCGAAGGACGCTCGCGCAGCGCCGCCAGCACGTCGTCGAGCGGCAGCCAGCCGTAGATCAGCGGATACGTCAGTTCGTCCAGCACCACGAGGAAATGCTCGCCGCCCAGGATCGCTTCGCGCGCCCGCTGCCACCCGTCGCGCGCGAGCTGCGCCGACCGCTCCAGGTCCTGGCTCTTCCAGGAGAAGCCGTCGCCCAACCCTTCGATCGGGATCCCGATCTGCTCGAACATGCGGTGCTCGCCGAAGCGGGCCGTGGGCACCTTCATGAACTGGAAGATCTTCACTGCCTTGCCGCGGCCGTGCGCGCGCAGCGCCAGCCCGAAGGCGGCCGTGCTCTTGCCCTTGCCGTCGCCGGTGTTGACGATCACCAGGCCGCGCCGCTCGCCTTCGGGCTTCTCGTACGGCTTGGCGGAGGGTGGGTTCTCGATCTGCATGTCTCTGGTTCAACTTTCGAAGGTGTCCGGCAGCGCGACCCACTGCCCCGCCAGCGCATGCACGCGCACGCGCCGGGCGAACACTTCGCGCAGCGCCTCGTGGGTGGCCGGATCGGCGCACGCGCCGTGGTGCGCGATGCGGCCCTGGTCCATCACCACCAGTTCATCCGCGTGCAGCGCCATGTTCAATTCGTGCAGCACGCTCACCGCCGTGCCGCCGGCCGCGACGTGGCGGCGCACGATCGCCAGCCAGTCGGCCTGGTGCGGCGGGTCCAGGTTGGCGAGCGGCTCGTCCATCAGCAGCAGCGGCGCGCGCACGGCCAGCGCCCGCGCCAGCAGCACGCGCTGCCGCTCCCCGCCGGACAGCTGGCCCAGCGGCCGCAGGCGCCAGTC
Organism: Pseudomonadota bacterium; assembly: GCA_023390985.1. Classification (GTDB taxonomy): domain Bacteria; phylum Pseudomonadota; class Gammaproteobacteria; order Burkholderiales; family Burkholderiaceae_C; genus Ramlibacter. The sequence continues at coordinate 984 of JAEWBU010000390.1, read as the reverse complement.
CCAGCACTGGGTCTGCCGCATCGCGTCCTCCACGATCGCCTGGTCCTCGGCCGAAGCGCCGCCCAGCCAGGGCTGGTGCGGCAGGCGGCCGAGCATCACGACGTCGTGGGCGCGCAGGTCCTCGGCGCCGGATTCGTTCTGGCCCAGCCACGCGAGCTGCCGTGCGCGCTCGCGATCGGTCCATGCCGACCTGCCCAGCATCTCCACGCCGCCACGCGCGGGCAGCAGGTGGGCGAGCGCCTTGATCAGCGTGGTCTTGCCGGCGCCGTTCGGACCGACGACCGCGGTCCAGCGCGCGGCGGGGATCGCCAGGTCGATGCCGCGCAGCACCTCGCGGCCTCCGAGCGAGACGCGCAGCGCCGAGGCGCGCAAGGCCGCCGTCACAGCGGCCTCCGGTGCATCAGCCACAGCAGGTAGCCGCCGCCGAGGACGGCGGTGAGCACGCCGACCGGCAACTCCTGCGGCGCGAGCAGCCAGCGCGCCAGCACGTCGGCCGCGAGCAGCAGCACGCCGCCCGCGAGCGCCGCCAGCGGCAGCAGCCAGCGGTGCGTGGGCTTGACGGCGGCCCGGATCAGATGCGGCGCGAGCAGCCCGATGAAGGCGATCAGTCCCACCTGCGCCACCGCGGCGCCGGTGGCCAGCGCCATCACCCCGACCAGGCCCACGCGCACTTTCGGCAGCGGGATGCCCAGGCTGATCGCCGTCGATTCGCCGAGCGCCAGTGCATCGAGCGCCGGACTGAATCCCACCGCCACCAGCACCGACAGCGCGAACAGCGCGCCCAGCAGACCGACGCTGCCCCAACCCAGGAAACCGGTGGTGCCGAGCAGGAAGGCCTGCATCGACCGCAGGATGTCCGGCACCCAGAACATCACCAGCGCCGAGAGCGCGCCGAACACCATGCCGACGATCACGCCCGCCAGCAGCAGGCGCAGCGTGTGCTGCACGCCGCGCGCCAGCCCCAGCGTGACCAGCACCGCGACG
>JAEWBU010000367.1 GCA_023390985.1 Pseudomonadota bacterium | reverse complement strand
GACCCCCTGCCCCCCCGCCTGGGGGGGTTTGCCCACGCCCGCCTAGGGACCGATCAGCACCTGGATGCTGTGCTGGTACGCCTCCGTCAAGCCGTCGAACGTTTCCAGCAGCTCCTCGCTGGCCGCGGCCACGTGCATGCGCCCCGCGCCCTGGCCGGCCTTGGGGGCCGCGGCGCGCAGCTGCCGCCAGGCGGCCTCGCCGCGGTCCAGGATCTCGCGGATCTCCGGCGTGGACAGCGGCGCCTTGCGCAGCTGCGCCAGTCCCTCCTCGAACGCCGCGGCCGTGTCGGCCAACGCGCCCTCGCCCGCCTGCAGCAACGCCTGCTTGGCCATGCGCTGCGACAGCATGCGCTGGCGCCCCGCGGTGTTGATCACGCCCACGCGCGCCGCCAGGCCCGACGACTCCAGTGCCAGCACCAGGGCATCGGCCTGCGCCAGCACCGCTTCGGCGAGTGCGTCCAGCCGCGCCAGCTCCGCCGCGCCCGGCTCGGAGTACAGCAGCGGGCGCATGGCCTGCCAGCCGTTTCGCGCCGCGGCGATCAGGTCGCCGTAGGTCGCGCCCGAGAGGCTGGACTCCAGCGTGGCCAGGTTGTCCTCGACCCGCGCCACCGACTCGCGCATCAGCACCGCCACCGCCGCGGCTTCGGTGCGGCTGCAGGCCAGCGCGTACAGCTTCACCAGCCGCTGCGACAGCATGCGCTGCTGGCCGGCGCGGTTGATCGCCTCGGCGATGCGCGCGGCGTCGATCACCTGGCGCGACAGCTGGGCCACCCGCTGGTTGCCCTGCATCGACTGCGTGCGCAGCAGCTGGAAGGCCTCCTCCTCGCTCAGGCTGCGGGCCCGCATCAGGATGCCCTTGGCCTTGTCGACCCACTTGCGCTCCTCCAGCTTCTCGTGGGCGTCCGCGAGTTGCGCCCGCAGCTGCTGCTCGTGCGCAGCGCGCGCCAGGGCCAGGTGCACCAGCGGGCGCAGGCGCTGAGACGCATACCCCTGCACCACCCAGGCGTGCACGCCCGCTTCCAGTGCATCGCGCAGCGGCTCGACGGCGGCGTCCTGCGTGAACACGAGGACCGGCACCTCCTGCTGAGCCTGCAGGGTGGCCACCGACTGCAACAGCTCGGGCGCGGGACGCGGCGCCCAGCAGACGAGCACGTCGGGCGCGGCGCGCAGGGTCTCGCGCACCAGATGCGCGCAATCGCCCGGTCCGAGCACCTCGAAACCCGCGGCACGGAAGTCGGCCGCGAGCGGCGGTGCACCCGGATCGGGCGCCTGGAGGATCAATACGGAGGTCAAGGGAGGACGGGAGCGATGGACTGCGCCGATTGTGCAAGCGGCGCGCCACGCCGCTGGCACGGTCCCTGCATCAAGGCGTGCATCGGGTGTGATGACGCACCCGGGCCGTGCACCGTACCGCCGGCGCTGCGCACAACGTCGTGTGCTGTCCTGTACCTCCCTTCTTGGGGCGAGGCCCGCCGGCCGCGCCCCGGTCCAGACACACGATGAGCGCCTTCAAGACTTTTCTTTCGTCCGGCCATCCGCCCACGCTGTTCGCGGCGTTCCTCTACTTCAGCTTCTCCTGCGCGATCTGGGTGCTCAACGGCGCGATGGCGCCGTTCATCAAGGAGGCCTACCGCCTCGACGCCGCGCAGATGGGCCTGATGCTCTCCGTCCCGATCGTGGCCGGTGCGCTGATGCGCTTCCCGCTCGGCCTGCTGGCGCAGTACATCGGCCGCAAGTCCGCCACGCTGGTGGAGATGGGGATGATCTGCGTGGCCATGGGCTTCGGCCTGTTCTTCGTGGACGGCTTCGGCGACCTGCTGGCCATGGGCGTGCTGCTGGGCATCGCGGGCGCGAGCTTCGGCGTGGCGCTGTCGCTCGGCTCCGGCTCGTTCCCGCCCCAGCACAAGGGCCTGGCGATGGGCCTGGTGGGCGCGGGCAACGTCGGCACCGCCATCGCGGTGCTGGTGGCGCCGCCGCTCGCGCAATGGCTCGGCTGGCAGGCGGTGTACGGCGTCGCCGCGGTCGCCATCCTGCTCCCGGCGCTGGTGATGGTCTTCATGGCCCGCGAGCCGGCCGACGTGAACCTCAAGGCAAGCCTGCGCGAGCACGTGGCCTGCCTGTTCGAGAAGGACGGCTGGGTGTTCAGCGTGATCTACGCGATCACCTTCGGCGGCTTCATCGGCCTGACGAGCTTCCTGCCGTCGTACTACTTCGAGCAGTTCGGCGTGAGCAAGGTGCAGGCGGGCCAGCTGACCATGCTGGCCGCGTTCATGGGCGCCGCGCTGCGCGTCTGCGGCGGCTGGCTGGCCGACCGCTGGGGCGGCATCAACACGCTGACCCTGGTGCTCGCGGTCGTCGCCGGCTCGCTGGTGCTGATCGGCTTCGCCGGCACCTCGCTGGTCCTCACCACGCTGCTGATGATGCTGTGCTTCGCCGCGCTCGGCGCGGGCAACGGCGCCCTCTTCCAGCTGGTGCCGCTGCGCTGGCCCGCTTCCACCGCGGTGGCCGGTTCCATGATCGGCGAGATCGGCGCCCTCGGCGGCGGCCTCGTGCCCGCCGCCATGGGCCTGTCGAAGCAGCACCTCGGCACCTTCGGCTGGGGCTTCCTGTCCTTCGCGGCGCTGGCCCTGCTGGTGCTGGTGCTGCTGCGCGTGATGCAGGGCGGCTGGACCCGCAGCTGGGTGGCCGCCGGCGGCCGCGCCCGCCGTCCCGCCGCCGGCTCCGGCGCGACCGCCTGGCCTTCCGGGCGCCCGCATCCGCAACCCCACTCTCACGTTTCGCAGGAGTAAGCCATGAAGAAGATGAAACTGGTGATGGTCGGCAACGGCATGGCCGGTGTCCGCACGATCGAGGAACTCCTCAGGATCTCGCCGGAGCTGTACGACATCACCGTGTTCGGCGCCGAGCCGCATCCGAACTACAACCGCATCCTGCTGTCGCCGGTGCTGGCGGGCGAGCAGACGCTCGACGAGATCGTGCTGAACTCCTGGGAGTGGTACGAGCAGAACGGCATCCGCCTGCACGCCGGCAGGAAGGTGGTGGAGATCGACCGCGTGCGCCGCGTGGTGCGCGCCGATGACGGCACCGAGGAGCCGTACGACCGGCTGCTGCTGTGCACCGGCTCCAACCCCTTCATCCTTCCGGTGCCGGGCAAGGAGCTGGGCGGCGTGATCGCCTACCGCGACATCGCCGACACCAACGCGATGATCGAGGCCGCCGCGAAGTACAGGAAGGCGGTCGTCATCGGCGGCGGCCTGCTCGGCCTGGAAGCGGCCAACGGCCTGATGAAGCGCGGCATGGACGTGACGGTGGTGCACGTGATGCCCTGGCTGATGGAGCGCCAGCTGGACGACGTGGCCGGCAAGCTGCTGCAGAAGTCGCTGGAGGAGCGCGGCCTCAAGTTCATGATCGGCGCCCACACCCAGGAACTCGTGGGTGGCGACGACGGCCGGGTGAAGTCGGTGAAGTTCAAGGACGGCACCGTGGTCGACGCCGACCTGGTGGTGATGGCGGTCGGCATCCGCCCCAACACCGAGCTGGCCGAGAAGGCGCGCCTGCACTGCAACCGCGGCATCGTGGTCAGCGACACCATGCAGACCGTCACCGACGCGCGCATCTACTCGGTGGGCGAATGCGCGGCGCACCGCGGCATCGCCTACGGCCTGGTGGCCCCGCTCTTCGAGCAGGCCAAGGTGGCGGCCAACCACCTGGCGCAGTTCGGCATCGGCCGCTACACCGGCTCGCTCACCTCCACCAAGCTGAAGGTGACCGGCATCGACCTGTTCTCGGCCGGCGAGTTCATGGGGGGCGAAGGCACCGAGCAGATCGTCATGAGCGACCCGTTCGGCGGCGTCTACAAGAAGCTGGTGATCAAGGACGACAAGCTGGTGGGTGCCTGCCTGTACGGCGACACGGTGGACGGCAGCTGGTACTTCAAGCTGCTGCGCGAGGGCCGCGCCATCGGCGACCTGCGCGACAAGCTGATGTTCGGCGAGTCCAACCTGGGCGACGCCGGCCACCAGGGCCAGAACAAGGCCGCCGCGATGGCCGATGCCGACGAGGTCTGCGGCTGCAACGGCGTGAGCAAGGGCTCGATCTGCAAGGCGATCAAGGAGAAGGGCCTGTTCACCCTGGACGAGGTGCGCAAGCACACCAAGGCCAGCGCGTCCTGCGGTTCCTGCACCGGCCTGGTGGAGCAGATCATCATGTTCACGGCCGGCGGCGATTACTCCGCCACGCCGAAGAAGAAGGCGATCTGCGGCTGCACCGACCACAGCCACCAGGAAGTGCGCGACGCGATCCGCGCCAACAGGCTGGTCACCATCGCCGGCACCATGCGGTTCATGGAATGGCGCACGCCCAACGGCTGCGCCACCTGCCGGCCGGCGATCAACTACTACCTGATCTCCACCTGGCCGAAGGAAGCCAAGGACGATCCGCAGTCGCGCTACATCAACGAGCGCAGCCACGCCAACATCCAGAAGGACGGCACCTACTCGGTGATCCCGCGCATGTGGGGCGGCGAGACCACGGCCGCCGAGCTGCGGCGCATCGCCGACGTGGTGGACAAGTACCAGATCCCCACCGTCAAGGTCACGGGCGGCCAGCGCATCGACCTGCTGGGCGTGAAGAAGGAGGACCTGCAGAACGTCTGGAAGGACATCGGCATGCCCTCCGGCCATGCCTACGCCAAGGCGCTGCGCACCGTGAAGACCTGCGTGGGCAGCGAGTGGTGCCGCTTCGGCACCCAGGACTCGACGCAGATGGGCAAGGACCTGGAGAAGGCGCTGTGGCGCATGTACGCGCCGCACAAGGTCAAGCTGGCGGTGTCGGGCTGCCCGCGCAACTGCGCGGAGTCGGGCATCAAGGACGTCGGCGTCATCGGCGTGGACTCCGGCTGGGAGCTCTACGTGGCCGGCAACGGCGGCATCAAGACCGAGGCCGGGCAGTTCTTCTGCAAGGTGAAGACCCGCGAGGAGGTGCTGGAGTACAGCGGCGCCTTCCTGCAGCTCTACCGCGAGGAAGGCTGGTACCTGGAACGGACCGTGCATTACGTGAACCGCGTCGGCCTCGACCACGTGAAGAAGAAGGTGCTGGACGACCACGAGGGCCGCAAGGCGCTGTGGGAGCGGCTGCAGTTCGCCCTGGACGGCGAGCCCGACCCCTGGTTCGAGCACGACAAGGCGCAGGTGGACACCCGCCAGTTCGGGAAGCTGCAAGCGGAAGGGCAGGAAGCATGAAGATGAACGACTGGAAAGTGATCTGCCGGGTGGAGGACATCCCGGTGCTGGGCTCGCGCCGCGTCGCGCGGCCGCGCGGCATGGACGTGGCGGTGTTCCGCAACGACCAGGACCAGGTGTTCGCCCTGCTCGACCGCTGTCCGCACAAGGGCGGCCCGCTGTCGCAGGGCATCGTGTTCGGCACCAGCGTGGCCTGCCCACTGCACAACTGGACGATCGGGCTCGATGACGGCTGCGCGAAGGCGCCGGACGAGGGCTGCACGCAGAAGTTCTCCTGCCGCGTCGAGAACGGCGAGGTGCTGCTCGACCCGGTGGAGCTGGCCACGCTGGCGGTGGAGGTGGAGAAGCCGGTCGCAGGGCCTCTCTCCCGTCATCCCCGCGGAGGCGGGGATCCAGGGGGCGCGGTGGTGGGAAGCACTGGATTCCCGCCTTCGCGGGAATGACGGGGAAGCGGGCTGGAATGACGATGCAGGAAACCCGCTCCACCTGCCCTTACTGTGGCGTCGGTTGCGGCGTCATCATCGAATCCGACGGCAGCCGCATCACCGGCGTCCGCGGCGACCCGGCCCACCCGGCCAACTTCGGCCGGCTCTGCACCAAGGGCTCGACCCTGCACTACACGGCCGCGCCGGCGATCACGCGGCAGGCCCGCCTGCTGCAGCCGATGCGGCGCGCCCAGCGCGGCCAGGAGCCGCAGCCCGTCACCTGGGATGCGGCCCTGGACTTCGCCGCCGACACCTTCGCGCGCGTGGTCCGCGACCACGGGCCCGACGCGGTCGGCTTCTATGTCTCCGGCCAGCTGCTCACCGAGGACTACTACGTCTTCAACAAGCTGGCCAAGGGACTGATCGGCACCAACAACATCGACACCAATTCGCGCCTGTGCATGAGCAGCGCCGTGGCCGGCTACAAGGCCACGCTGGGCGCCGATGCGCCGCCGGCCTGCTACGAGGACGTCGACCACGCCGACTGCCTGTTCATCGCCGGCAGCAACGCGGCCTGGGCGCACCCCGTGCTGTTCCGGCGCATCGAGGAGGCGAAGGCCCGCCGGCCGGACATGAAGGTGATCGTCTGCGACCCCCGCCGCACCGACACCTGCGAGCTGGCCGACCTGGTGCTGCCGCTGCAGCCCGGCACCGACGTGATGCTGTTCAACGGCCTGCTGCACATCATGCTGTGGGAAGGCTGGACGAAGGCCGGCTGGATCGCGGATCACACCACCGGCTTCGACGCGCTCAAGTCCCTGGTGCGCGAGTGCACGCCGGAGGTGGTGGCCGAGGTCTGCGGCATGCGCAAGGAGGACCTGTTCACCGCCGCGAAGTGGTTCGCGACTTCGCCCGCCACGCTCAGCCTGTACTGCCAGGGGCTGAACCAGTCGAGCAGCGGCACGGCCAAGAACACCGCGCTGATCAACCTGCACCTGGCCACGGCGCAGATCGGCCGGCCCGGCGCCGGACCGTTCTCGCTCACGGGCCAGCCGAATGCGATGGGCGGGCGCGAGGTGGGCGGACTGGCCAACCTCCTGTCGGCGCATCGCGATCTTTCCAACCCCCAGCACCGCGCCGAAGTGGCGGCGCTGTGGGGCGTGCCGGCCGTGCCGGCCGTGCCGGGCAAGACCGCGGTCGAGATGTTCCAGGCCGCGGCCGACGGCGAGATCAAGGCGCTGTGGATCGCGTGCACGAACCCGGCGCAGTCGATGCCGGACCAGTCCACCGTGCGGCGCGCGCTGGAGCGGGCCGAGTTCGTGGTCGTGCAGGAGGCGTTCGCGACCACGGCCACCTGCGACTGGGCCGACCTGCTGCTGCCGGCGACGACGTGGGGCGAGAAGGACGGGACGGTCACCAACAGCGAACGCCGGATCAGCCGCGTGCGGCCGGCGGTGCCGGCGCCCGGCGAGGCGAGGCACGACTGGGCGATCGCGGTCGACTTCGCGAGGCGCCTGGAGCGCAAGCTGCCCGCTTCGGGGGAAGGGCGTCCCCGCACCCTGTTCCCCTACGACACCCCGGAAAGCATCTGGCTCGAACACCGCGAATCCACCCGCGGCCGCGACCTCGACATCACCGGCCTGAGCTACGCGCTGATCGAGTCCGCTCCGCGTCAATGGCCCTTCCCCGAAGGCGCCGGCGAAGGCCAACCCCGCCTCTACGAAGACGCCCTCTTCCCCACCCCCGACCGCAAGGCCCGCTTCGTCGCCAATGCCTATAGGCCGCTGGCCGAACCGCGCGAATCGCGCTATCCCTTCTCGCTCACCACCGGCCGCCTGCGCGACCAGTGGCATGGCATGAGCCGCACCGGCACGCTGGCCCGCCTGTTCGGCCACGTCGCCGAACCGACCGTGCAGCTGCATCCGCAGGACATGGAGCGCCGCCGGCTGAAGGAAGGCGACCTGGTGCACCTGACGTCCAAGCGCGGTTCCATCGTCGTGCCGGTGCAGGCGAGCACTGACATCGGCCTGAGCCAGGCGTTCATGGCGATGCACTGGGGCGAGGAATTCCTCTCCGGCCGCTCCAGCACCGGCTACCGGCTGGCCGGCGTGAACGCGATCACGACCTCGGCCCTCTGCCCGCAGTCCAGGCAGCCCGAGCTCAAGCACGCGGCGGTGAAGATCGTGAAGGCGGAACTCGGCTGGTCGCTGCTGGCGATGGGCTGGCTGCCGGACGACGGCGCCCTGCGCGCCCGCGACACGTTGCGGCGGCTGATGGCGGAGTTCCCCTTCGCCACCTGCGTGCCGTTCGGCCGCGAGCGCAGCGGCGTGCTGTTCCGCGCGGCCGCGTACGAAGCGCCGCCCGACGAGATGCTGGCGCGCATCGAGGCGGTGTTCGAGCTCGCCGGTCCGCAGGTGCTGAGGTACGCCGACGCCCGCCGCGGCCAGCGGCGCGCCGCGCGACTCGCTCGCGCCGGCCAGGACACGCGGGTCGAAGCCTTCCTGCTCGCGGGGGACACGCGCGCCGAAGCCTGGCTGCGCACGCTGCTGCAGGAGGAGCGTCCCGCCCAGGCCTACGGCCGCCTGCTGCTGGCGCCGGGCGCCAAGGCGCCGGTCGCCCTCGCTTCCCGCGGCAGGCAGGTCTGCACCTGCTTCAACGTGGCCGAGCCGGAGATCGTGGCCGAGCTGGCCGGCTGCATCGGCGACGAGGGCGAACGGCTGGGCAGGCTGCAGTCGCGCCTGCGCTGCGGCACCAATTGCGGCTCGTGCATCCCCGAGCTCAAGCGACTGGTGCGCGCGACGCCGCCGATGCGGAAAGCGGCCTGAGCGCGTCATTGGGCATATAGCCGCCAGTGCTAAGCGCTTTGGGACAATCGCCCGGTGGGCATCAGCCAATACATCAAGGAAATCGGCCGCGGCAAGCAAGGCGCGCGGCCGCTAGCCCGTGCGCAGGCCGCCGACCTCTTCGGCCAGCTGCTCGACGGCACCGTCACCGACCTGGAGGTCGGCGCCTTCTGCCTGGCCATGCGCATCAAGGGCGAAACGCCCGAGGAGATGGCGGGCTTCCTCGATGCCACGCGCGTTCGCATGAACCTGCTGCCGCGTTCGGAAACGACGGTGGTCGTGCTGCCGAGCTACAACGGCGCGCGCCGCCTTCCGGTGCTCACGCCGCTGCTCGCGCTGCTGCTCGCGCGGCGCGGCCTCTCCGTGCTGGTGCACGGCACCTCGACCGAAAGCACCCGCGTGTTCATCACCGAGGTGCTCGGGGCGGTCGGCATCCCCGTTCTGGACACGCTGCGCCCGCTGCGCAAGGGTGAGGCGGCGTTCGCGCCCACTGAATTGCTGCATCCGGGCCTCAAGCGACTGCTCGACGTGCGCCGTGTGGTGGGCCTGCGCAACTCCTCGCACAGCCTGGTGAAACTGATGGACCCGTGCGAAGGACCGTCGGTGCTGGTGGGCAGCTACACGCATCCCGAATACGCGCAGTCGATGGGCGCCGTGTTCGAGCTCATGGGCTCGACGGCCTTGCTGCTGCGCGGCACCGAAGGCGAAGCGGTGGCCGATGCGCGCCGCATGCCGCAGATGGAAGGCTTCGTCGCGGGCAGGCGCGTGGTGCTGCAGGAGCAGCGCCGCGGCACGCTCACCGACCTGCCCGGCTGGCCCTCGGGCGTCGATGCCCACGCCACCGCCGCCTACATCCACGACGTGATGAACGATCGCCAACCGCTGCCCGAATCGATCTCGCTGCAGGTGGAACACATCTTGCGTCTGGCCTCGCCATGACCAGGGAGAACAACGCCATGAATGACACGCAAGGAAAGGTCACGCTCGTCGGCGCCGGCCCCGGCGATCCCGAGCTCCTCACGATCAAGGCCGTGAAGGCGCTGCAGGCCGCGACGGTGGTGCTGGTGGACGATCTCGTGAGTCCCGACATCGTCGCGCTCGCGCGCCCCGGCGCACGCATCGTCCACGTGGGCAAGCGGGGCGGCTGCAAGAGCACGCCGCAGGCCTTCATCGAACGCCTGATGGTCATCGCCGCGCGCGAAGGCGAGAACGTGGTCCGTCTCAAGGGCGGCGACCCGTTCATCTTCGGCCGTGGTGGCGAAGAAGTCGAACACCTGCGCGAAGCCGGCGTGACGGTGGAAGTCGTCAACGGCATCACCGCGGGCCTCGCGGCCGTCACCAGCCTGGGCGTCCCGCTCACGCACCGCGACCACGCGCAGGGCGTGGTGTTCGTCACCGGCCATGCGCAGCGCGGCGGCGACGCGCCGGACTGGCGCGCGCTGGCCGAGGCCGCGCACCAGGCGCGCCTGACGCTCGTCATCTACATGGGCGTGAGCGGCGCCCAGCAGATCCAGGACCAGCTGCTGTCCGGCCTGCCGGCGGGCACGCCTGCGGCGGTGGTGCAGCGCGCGACGCTGCCCGACCAGCGCGAAGCCGTCACCACCCTCGGCGACCTGGCCGCCACCATCGCGCGCGAGCAGATGGGCAGCCCGGCGGTCATCGTGGTCGGTGACGTGGTGCGCGGCGTGGCGGCGGTCCGGCAGGAGCAGCCGCTGCAAGTCCGCGCGGCCTGAGCCCAGCTTCCCGTCATCCCCGCGAAGGCGGGGGTCCAGGGCTCCCGATTTTCGACGCCGCTTGGGGGAAGCACTGGATCCCCGCCTCCGCGGGGATGACGGAGTGCGCGCGGGGATGACGGAGTGCGCGCGGGGATGACGCCATGCGCGTGCGGGCACAATCGCCCCTCCCATGTCCAGCACCTACAGTTTTCTCGCCGACGCCGTGCTGGTGCTGCACCTGGGCGTGGTGCTGTTCGTCGTCTTCGGACTGGCGCTCATCCTGGTCGGCAACCTGCTGCGCTGGGCCTGGGTCAACCGCCTCTCCTTCCGCCTCGCGCACCTGGCCGCCATCGCCTGGGTCGTGGCCCAGCAGTGGCTGGGTGCCGATTGCCCGCTCACCACGTTCGAGAGCTGGCTGCGCGTGAAGGCCGGCGAGGACGGCTACGCGGGCGGCTTCATCGAGGACTGGGCGTCGTGGCTGCTGTTCTACGAGGCGCCGGGCTGGGTGTTCACGCTCGCGTACACGGCGTTCGGCCTGGCGGTCGCCGCGGCCTGGATCTTCCTTCCGCCGCGGCGTGGTCCGCGGCTGCGCGGAGGCTGACGCGCGGTGGAGCGTTTCGATGCGGTGGTGATCGGCGCTGGCGCGGCCGGCCTGTTCTGCGCGGGCGTGGCCGGCCAGCTCGGCCTCAAGGTGCTGCTGCTCGACCATGGCGAGCGCGTGGCCGAGAAGGTGCGCATCTCCGGCGGCGGCCGCTGCAACTTCACCAACCGCGACCTGGACCCGCGGGCGCCGCAGAAGCACTTCCTGGGCGACAACCCGCATTTCTGCCGCAGCGCGCTGTCGCGCTACACGGCCGCCGACTTCATCGGCCTGGTGCAGCGGCACGGCATCGCCTTCCATGAGAAGCACAAGGGCCAGCTGTTCGGCGACCGCAGCTCGGAGGACTTCATCCGGATGCTGCTGGCCGAGTGCGCGGCGGGGGGCGTGACGCATTGGCAGCCCTGCAAGGTCTCGGGCGTGCGGCACGGCGCCGAAGGCTATGAACTCGACACGGATCGCGGACCGGTCACGGCGCCGCGCGTGGTCATCGCGACCGGCGGCCTGTCCATCCCCAAGATCGGCGCCAGCGACTTCGGCTACCGCGTGGCCCGGCAGTTCGGCCTGCGCGTGGTCGAGCCGCGGCCGGCGCTGGTGCCGCTGACCTTCGAGGGCGAGGACTGGACGCCCTACGCGGAACTCGCCGGGCTGGCGCTGCCGGTGCGCATCGCGACCGGCACGAAGAAGTCGGCCATGGCCTTCGACGAGGACCTTCTGTTCACCCACCGCGGCCTGTCCGGCCCGGCCGTGCTGCAGATCTCCAGCTACTGGCAGCCGGGCACGCCGCTGCGCATCGACCTGGCCCCGGGTGCCGACCTGCCCGAGGCGCTGCGGGCGGCCAAGGTGCGGTCGCGCAAGCTGATCGCCAACGAGCTCTCGGCGTGGGTGCCGTCGCGGCTGGCCGACGCCTGGGCCCGGCGCGATCCCGCCTGGCAGCGGCCGGTGAACGAGGCTTCCGACAAGGCGCTGGCGGCGCTGGCCCAGCAGCTGGCGAACTGGGAGCTGGTGCCCAGCGGGAGCGAGGGTTACCGCAAGGCCGAGGTCACGGCCGGGGGCGTGGACACGCGGGAGCTGTCGTCCCAGACGATGGAATCGCGGCAGCCCGGCCTGTACTTCATCGGCGAGGTGGTCGACGTGACGGGATGGCTGGGCGGCTACAACTTCCAGTGGGCCTGGTCGAGCGGCTGGGCCTGCGCCCAGGGGCTGGCGGCGGCCCGCGGCTGAGGCTCGCGGGCATACCGGTTGCCGGTTGTTCGCAAGTGGCTATAATCGCGGGCTTTGCCGGCATCCCCCGACGGCCTGATCACCTTCAAGTCGGGGACCCCCAGTTGCAAGCCCGATCTTCTTGCGACACCTTCGAGATCCATGGATTCATGACGACCATTCGTGTTAAGGAAAACGAGCCGTTCGACGTGGCCCTTCGCCGCTTCAAGCGCACCATCGAAAAACTCGGCCTGCTGACGGAACTGCGCGCCCGCGAGTTCTACGAAAAGCCCACCGCCGAGCGCAAGCGCAAGAAGGCCGCGGCCGTGAAGCGCCACTACAAGCGCGTGCGCAGCATGCAGCTGCCCAAGAAGCTCTACTGAGACGAGAGAGGCGCCGCCCAGCGGCCGCCATCCAAGCCTGCCCCGGGGACGCTCGCGGCAGGCTTTTTTCATCCCGACACCCGACAAGAGGACACCCCATGAGCCTGAAGGACCAGATCACCGAGGACATGAAGGCCGCCATGCGCGCCAAGGACACCGAGCGCCTGGGCACCATCCGCCTGCTGCAGGCGGCGATGAAGCAGAAGGAAGTGGACGAGCGCGTGGAGCTGGACGACGCGGCCGTGGTCGGCATCGTCGACAAGCTCATCAAGCAGCGCAAGGACAGCATCGAGGCTTTCCAGAAGGCCGGCCGCCAGGACCTGGCCGACAGGGAAGCCGCGGAAACGAAGGTGCTGCAGGCCTACCTGCCCGCCCGCCTGTCGGCCGACGAGGTCGCCGCCGAGATCAAGGCCATCGTGGCCGAGCTGGGCGCCAAGGGCCCGGGCGACATGGGCAAGGTGATGGGCGCCGCCAAGCAGCGCCTGGCGGGCAAGGCCGAGATGGGGCAGGTGTCTGCGGCGGTGAAGGCCGCGCTGGCCTCGTAACCGACAACCGTCATCCCCCGCGCAGGCGGGGATCCAGTGCTTCCATGAAGTCCGCGAAGGCGGAAGCTCTGGATTCCCGCCTTCGCGGGAATGACGTTCATGGGGCTGACGACCCCGCCACCTTCATCCGGTTGACCAGCACCGACCCCACCGTCTTCGCGCCGTAGTTGTAGGTGTCCGACCCCACGGCGCCGATCTCCTGGAACATGTCCTTGAGGTTGCCGGCGATGGTGATCTCCTGGACCGGGAAGGCGATCTCTCCGTTTTCCACCCAGAAGCCGCTGGCGCCGCGCGAGTAGTCGCCGGTGACGTAGTTGACGCCCTGCCCCATCAGCTCGATGACGAAGAGGCCGGTGCCCAGCTTGCGCAGCATCTCGACCAGGTCGTCTTCGCGCCGCGTGTTGCGCGACACCAGCGTCAGGTTGTGCGAGCCGCCGGCGTTGCCGGTGGTCTTCATCTTCAGCTTGCGGGCCGAATAGCTCGACAGGAAATAGCCCTCGACCCGGCCCGCGTCCACGACCTTGCGGGCCGAGGTGCGCACGCCCTCCTCGTCGAACGGCGCACTGCCCTTGCCGCGCTTCTGGTGCGGGTCCTCCAGCACGTCGATGTGCGGCGCGAACACCTGCCTGCCCAGCGAATCCAGCAGGAAGGTGCTGCGGCGGTAGAGCGAGCCGCCGCTGACGGCCTGCACGAAGGCGCCCAGCAGGCCGGCGGCCAGCGGCGACTCGAACAGCACCGGGCATTCGCGCGTGGCGATCTTGCGCGACTTCAGGCGGGCCAGCGCGCGCTCGGCGGCATAGCGGCCGATGGCCTCGGGATCGGCCAGCTCGCCCGGCGCGCGCATCGACGAATACCAGGCGTCGCGCTGCATGTCGTCGCCCTTGCCCGCGATCGGCGCCACCGAGATCGAGTGGCGCGAGCTGGCGTAGCCGCCGCGGAAACCGCGCGTGTGGGCGCTGAAGAAATGGCTTTGCTGCGCCGACACGCCGGCGCCTTCGCTGTTGGTGATGCGCTTGTCGGTGGCGAACGCCGCGGCTTCGCACTGCAGCGCCAGGCGCGCGGCCTCCTCGCTGTCGATGCTCCAGGGGTGGAACAGGTCCAGGTCGGGCTGGTCGGCGGCGCCGGCGATGTCGTCGGCGTCGGGCAGGCCGGCCACCGGGTCCTCGGCGGTGAAGCGCGCGATGTCGTAGGCCGCCTGCACGGTCTGCGCGATGGCGGCTTCGGAGAAATCGGAGGTGCTGGCGTTGCCGCGGCGCTGGCCGATGTAGACCGTCACGCCCAGCGACTTGTCGCGGTTGCGCTCGACGTTCTCGAGCTCGCCCTTGCGGACGGAGACCGAGAGACCGCAGCCTTCGGACGCCTCGGCCGCGGCGTCGGTGGCGCCCAGCTTCTTCGCATGGGCCAGCGCCGTATCGACGAGTTGCTCGAAAGTGGCGCGGCTGTAGGAAAAGCCTTGTCCTGATGCGTTGGAAGCGCTGGAGGGTTGTGTCATGGCGGGGGCTATGATACTTGCGGCCACCAGCGCCACAGGCCCTCGCGCCGCACCTTTCCCGCCATGTCACGCAAACCGAAAAAGGGCTACTTCGTGCGCGGCCAGTTCGTCGCCGAAGGCAGCGAGCTGGACCTGCAGCTCAAGGCCGAACTCAAGAATTTCCAGGAGAACAGCAAGACCGAGCTCAAGCGCGAGAGCGCCGAGCTGCAGAAGCTGGGCGAGTCGCTGCTCACGCTGCGCGCCGACTTGATGGAGGGCCTGCGGCTGCCCGACAAGCTGCTCGACGCGCTGGACGAAGTGCGCCGCATCACCAACTTCGAAGGCCGCCGCCGCCAGATGCAGTTCATCGGCAAGCTGATGCGCGGCCTGGACGAGGAGACGCTCGCCGCCGCGCGCGAGGCGCTGGACACGCAGCGCCAGGGCTCGGCGAAGGAAAGCATGGCGCTGCACGAGGCCGAGACCTGGCGCGACCAGCTGATCGAGGACGACCAGGCCCTGCAGCGCTGGCTGGACGCCCACCCGGACACCGACAGCCAGCAGCTGCGCGCCCTGATCCGCCAGGCCCGCAAGGACCGCCAGCCCACCGCCGACGAGGTGTCGCGCGGCCTGGTGCCGCGGCACGGTCGCGCGTACCGCGAGATCTTCCAGCTCGTGAAGGAGCAGCTTTCGCATGAGTGAAACGTTCGACCCCGTGCGCATCGGCATCGTGTCGGTGAGCGACCGCGCCTCCAGCGGCGTGTACGAGGACAAGGGCCTGCCCGCGTTGCGCGACTGGTTGACGCGCGCGCTGAAGAACCCGGTCACCTTCGAGCCGCGGCTGATCCCCGACGAGCAGGAGCGCATCAGCGCCGCGCTCACCGAACTGGTGGACCAGGTCGGTTGCGACCTCGTGCTCACCACCG
Organism: Pseudomonadota bacterium; assembly: GCA_023390985.1. Lineage (GTDB taxonomy): Bacteria > Pseudomonadota > Gammaproteobacteria > Burkholderiales > Burkholderiaceae_C > Ramlibacter. The sequence continues at coordinate 1,637 of JAEWBU010000367.1, read as the reverse complement.
GCGGCACCGGCCCGGCGCGGCGCGACGTCACGCCCGAGGCCACGCTGGCCGTCGCGCACAAGGAGATGCCCGGCTTCGGCGAGCAGATGCGGCAGATCAGCCTCAAATTCGTGCCGACGGCCATCCTCTCGCGCCAGGTCGCGGTGGTCCGCGGCGGGGCGCTGATCATCAACCTGCCCGGGCAGCCCAAGTCGATCCAGGAGACGCTGGAAGGCCTGAAGGACGCGGACGGCAAGCAGGTCGTGGCCGGCATCTTCGCGGCGGTGCCCTACTGCATCGACCTGATCGGCGGCCCTTACCTCGAAACCAACGACGACGTCTGCAAGGCGTTCCGTCCCAAATCGGCGGTGCGCCCGCCGCGTGCGGCATGAGCGCGCGCCAGGAACTCGAACAGGTGCTGGCCGCCATCGCCGCGCGCGACGGCGAGCTGCGGTCCTTCGTCGCGGTGCACGACGCGGCCGGTGCCGCGCGCGAGCTGGATCGCGCCCTCACCCACGGCGGCGCGCTGCAGGGCCTCGCGGTCGGGGTGAAGGACATCTTCGACACCGCCACGCTGCCCACGTCGTACGGCTCGCCGCTCTATCGCGGCCACCAGCCGCGCAGCGACGCCGCCATCGTGCAGGCCGTGCGCCGCGCGGGCGGCGTGGTGGTCGGCAAGACCAGCACGACCGAGTTCGCTTTCCTGAACCCGACCGACACGCGCAACCCGAACGCGGAAGGCCGCACGCCGGGCGGGTCTTCGGCCGGATCGGCCGCTTCGGTGGCCGCGGGCCTGGTGCCGCTGGCCGTGGGCACGCAGACCGGCGGCTCGGTGATCCGGCCCGCCAGCTACTGCGGCGTGGTCGGCTTCAAGCCGACGTTCGGCGCGCTGCCCACGCCGGGGTTGAAGCCCTTCTCCTGGTCGCTCGACACCGTGGGCCTGTTCACGCGTTCCGTGGATGACATGGCGACGTACGCGTCGGCGATCGCGGGCCGTGACTGGAAAGCGCAAGCAGGCGCGATGCCGGTGTTCGGCGTCGCCTGGGACTACCCCTGGGAGCCGCTGTCCGCCAGCGGCCGCAAGGCGCTCGAAGCCGCGGTCGCCGCCTTGCGCGCGGCGGGCGCCACGGTGCGCGACGTCACGCTGCCGGCATGGCTGGGCCCGGTGTTCAAGGCGCACGACCTCGTGCAGGGCTGGGAAGCGATCCGCGCGGTCGCCGACGAGTTCCAGTTCCACGCGGATGCGCTCTCGCCCGTGCTGCGCGACTACCTGCAGCAGGCGCGCGAGGTCACCGATGCGCAGTACGAGGCGGGCCATGCGCAAGCCGTCGCCGGCCGTCGGGACCTCGGCGCGATCTTCGATGGCATCGACGTGCTGCTCACGCCCAGCGCGCCCGACGAACCGCCCGCGGGCTTCGGTTCCACCGGCGCGTCGACCTGGAACCGCGCCTGGACGCTGCTGCACGTGCCCTGCCTGAACGTGCCCGGCACGACCGGGGTCAACGGCTTCCCGATGGGCGTGCAGGTGATCGCGCCGGTGCGCGAGGACGCGCTGTGCCTGCGCGCCGGGCGCGTGCTGGAGCAGGCGCAGGCGAAATCGCGCTGACGCCCGGCTCGCAGCCGTAGAGCGCCGCGCTCTCGCGCAGGCGGCGCAGCAC
>JAEWBU010000355.1 GCA_023390985.1 Pseudomonadota bacterium | reverse complement strand
TTTCTATGCTCTACCCCGAACTGTTCAAACAACTCGAATCCGTGCGATGGGACATGGACAAGGACATCCCCTGGGACCAATTCGACCCCAGCAAGCTGTCCGACGAACAGGCCCAGACCATCAAGATGAATGCCATCACCGAGTGGGCGGCGCTGCCGGCCACCGAGATGTTCCTGCGCGACAACCGCAACGACAGCGACTTCTCCGCGTTCATGTCGATCTGGTTCTTCGAGGAGCAGAAGCACTCGCTGGTGCTGATGGAGTACCTCAAGCGCTTCCGCCCCGACTTGGTGCCCACCGAGCAGGAACTCCATGAGATCCGCTTCGAGTTCGAGCCCGCCCCCGCGCTGGAAACGCTGATGCTGCATTTCTGCGGCGAGATCCGCCTGAACCACTGGTACCGCCGCGCCAGCGAATGGCACACCGAGCCGGTGATCAAGCACATCTACCAGACGCTCAGCCAGGACGAGGCGCGCCACGGTGGTGCCTACCTGCGCTACATGAAGCGCGCCATCAACAACTTCGGCCTGGAGGCCAAGGCGGCTTTCGCCAAGGTCGGCGTGCTGATGGCCAGCGCCCGCCGTACCGCGCAGGCCCTGCACCCCACCAACCTGCACGTGAACAAGTCGCTGTTCCCGCGGGACACCATCCAGAGCCGCCTGCCCAACCCCGAGTGGCTGGAGCACTGGCTGGACAAGCAGATCAATTTCGACGCGGTGTGGGAGACCAAGGTGGTCGAGCGCATCCTGCACAACATGAGCCTGCTGATGAACCAGAGCTTCAAGAGCGTGCAGGAGCTCAACCGCTTCCGCAAGGAGCTGACCTCGGCGCTCGCCAAGCCGGCCACGCCGGCGGCCAACCCGGCCTGATGACGCGTCCCGCGGACCCGCCCGAGTTCCTGCGCAAGATCGTCGCGCGGGACCGGGCGCCGCAAGCCCTGGCCGCGCTGCCGCGGCCGGTGGTCTTCACCAACGGCGTGTTCGACGTGCTGCATCGCGGCCACGTCACCTACTTGGCGCAGGCACGCGCGCTGGGCGCCAGCCTGGTGGTGGCGCTCAACACCGACACGTCAGCCCGCCGCCTGGGCAAGGGCCCCGAGCGCCCCCTGAACAACGAAGAGGACCGCGCCATCATGATGGCCGCCCTCGGCTGCGTGGACCTGGTCACCTGGTTCGACGAGGACACGCCGGTGCAGCTGCTGGGCGAACTGCGCCCCGACATCTACGTCAAGGGCGGCGACTACAACATGGGCAAGTTGGCCGAAACACGACTGGTCGAGGGGTACGGCGGCCGCGCATTGGCCATTCCCTTCGTGGAAGGCTATTCAACGACAGCACTCGTGCGACGGATTCGTTCTTCGTCTTAGCACCGACCTGCAGAAGATCAGTCGCCAGCGCCAGCAGCCCGCCTCCACAGCCGCTGATATGACGGCGACGCCGCGAGGGCCGGTAAATTGGGGCGTTGCACCCATTCGGGCGGTGGCGCCTCGGCTGTCCATGCCGACTGGCCGAGTCCGAGGCGACCATTGTCGGCGCGCACGCCGGTGGCTTCGAGCAGGGTTGGGAACATGTCGAACGACTGGACCGGCTGCGACCTTTTTGGGAAAGGCTCGGTCCCCAAGAACAGATTGAAGATTCGGCGGTCCTCAACGCTGCGTAGCTTCGCGAACACTGGATTTCCCGCGGCCAGGTGGTCGCCCAGGATGACCAGCGCAGTGTTCTCGAGGTAGCCCTTGTCCCGCGCGAATCGCACGAACTCTGCCAGATGGCGGCTGGAACAGGCCACGATCTGTTCGAACGGTACGTACTGGTCACCCGGTACATCCCCCCTGCAACCCGGCGACGCGTAACCGAGCGGTCCATGGGTATCGAGCGTGAGAAGAGTCAAGTTGAACGGCTGCCCCGCCTCGTGCAGGGCAGCAAGCTGTTCGCGAGCGCGCCGCAGCAAGGCTTCATCGAACAGGCCCCAGCCTCCGATCTCAGGTAAGGGAGAGCCGGGCCGCCGTGCGCCGCGCGCCAGCCACTCGTCCTTCCCGTAAATTTCCTGGTACCCATGGTCGCGAAGGAACGCCCCCTTGCCCGAGAACGTCAGGGGGGCTCCGCCGAGGAACACGTTGCGATATCCCCGGGCCTTGAGGATGTCGCCCAGGCAGGTGGCGCCGGCCAGGAAGGCCCGTCGATCACCGTCTCGTCGTATGTCGTCCTGGCTGTACACCGCAAGCGGCACTCCGCATTGCGTGCCCACGATTGCGGCGATGGTCCAGGTGGCGCCTGCCGCCGGTTTGTACTCGGGGAGGCTGTCGCCGCCCACAGTGGTCAACGGCTCCAGCAAGTTGGAGCCGAACAACTCTGCATCGGCGTAAGTTTCTTCCAGGCTCTCGACGTAGATCAGGATCAGATTGCGACGTCGGACTTCGGTGAGCGTTGCCGAGGAGGGGGAGCGATAGGAATTTCCAAAACGGTCCTCGTCGAAGTGCGCGGCCGCATAGGAGAAGACCGAGAACTGCATCAGCAAGAGCGCGAGCCCTGCAACGACAGCCAAGTGCGGCAGCGCCCGGACTGCGACCGCCATCCAGTTGCCTTCTGCCCGCGCCAGCCTCGCATGAGCCGCCGTGGCCGCCGCGGCAATAGCGATCGATGCGCCAAGCACCTCGACCAGGAAGGTCACTACGAACACTTCGCTCATCTGAACCGCCGCGGCTTCAGCGAAATGGATGTGATAGAGAACCTGATCGATGGTCGGGGCCCCGAACATGCGGTCGACCCAAAGCGCCAGAGCGGCACTGAAGGCACCGCCTGCGTACGCCAGAAAGCGTGTCATCTGAACTCGGAATGCAATCATGCTCACTGGAGGCGCGGCCTAAGGCAGAGACCGTGCATTGTTGAGCAAGCGCCGCACCCTGTCCAACTCAGTTCGGCCGGTGCCGCAACCGGCCGATCACGCGCCGGATCAATCCCTCCACGTCGTCCACCACGGTGAACACCACCGGGATCACCAGCAGGCTCAGCACGGTCGACGTGATCAGCCCGCCGATCACCGCGATCGACATCGGCGAGCGGAAGCTGGCGTCCGCCGCGCCCAGGCCGATGGCGATCGGCAGCATGCCGGCGCCCATGGCGATGGTGGTCATCACGATCGGCCGCGCCCGCTTGTGGCAGGCGTCCATCAGCGCCTCCAGCCGGCTCATGCCCTGCTGCCGCGCGACGATGGCGTACTCCACCAGCAGGATCGAGTTCTTGGTCGCGATGCCCATGAGCATGATCAGTCCGATGAGCGACGGCATCGAGAAGCTCTTCTGCGCGATCAGCAGCCCGACGAACGCGCCGCCCAGCGACAGCGGCAGCGCCGCCAGGATGGTCACCGGATGGAGGAAATCCTTGAACAGCAGCACCAGCACGATGTAGATGCACAGCACGCCGGTCAGCATCGCCAGGCCGAAGCTGGCGAACAGCTCGCCCATCACCTCGGCGTCGCCGATGGTGATCTGGCGCACGCCGGCCGGCAGGTTGCGGATCGAGGGCAGCTGCTCCACCTTCGCGGCCACGTCGCCCAGCGGCAGGCCCGAGAGCTCCACCTCGAAGTTGATGTTGCGCGACCGGTCGTAGCGGTCGATCACCGCGGGTCCGCCGGTCAGCTCCAGCGTGGCCACCTGCCCCAGCATCACCGGCCCGCGCGCGCCGGGCACCGCCAGGCGTTCCAGCACCGACAGGTCCTGCCGCGCCTCGTCCTGCAGGCGCACCACGATCGGCACCTGCCGCTGCGAGAGATTCAGCTTGGGCAGCGAGACGTCGTAGTCGCCGACGGTGGCGATGCGCAGCGTCTCCCCGATCGCGGCGCTGGTGACGCCCAGGTCCGCGGCACGCGTGAAGTCGGGCCGCACGGCGATCTCGGGCCGCACCAGGCTGGCCGTGGACGCGATGCTGCCCAGGCCCGGGATGGTGCGCAGGTCCTTCTCCACGGCCAGCGCGGCGGCCTGCAGCGCCTGCGGGTCTTCGCCGGTCAGCACCAGGATGTACTTCTCGCCGGAGCCGCCCAGGCCGACCTTGGACCGCACGCCCGGCAGCTCCTGCAGCGCGGCGCGGATCTGGTTCTCGATCGGCTGCTTGCGCGGCCGCTCGCCGCGGTCGGTGAGCAGGATGGTGAGCGTGGCCTTGCGCACTTCGGCCGCGCCGCTGCCGGCGAACGGATCGGTGCCCGCGGCACCGCCGCCGATGGTGGTGTACACGCTCTTCACGTGGTCCACCTTGCCCACCAGCTGGCGCGCCTGTTCGGCCGCGACGCGGGTCTGCTCCAGCGTGGAGCCGGGCGGCAGCTCCAGGTACACCTGGGTCTGCGAGTTGTCGTCCGGCGGGATGAAGCCGGTGGGCAGCAGCGGGATCAGCGCCAGCGAGCCGACGAAGAAGGCCGCGGACATCAGCACCGTCGCGACGCGGTGGCGCAGGCTCCAGTTCACCGCGCGCAGGTAGATGCGCATCCAGGCCGGATCGCCGTGGTCCGAACTTGCCGGCTTGAGCAGGTAGGCCGCCATCATGGGCGTGAGCACCCGCGCCACCACCAGCGAGGCGAACACCGCCAGCGCCGCGGTCCAGCCGAACTGCTTGAAGAACTTGCCCGCGATGCCACTCATGAAAGCGGTGGGAAGGAACACCGCGATCAGCGTGAAGGTGGTGGCGATCACCGCGAGGCCGATCTCGTCGGCCGCCTCCATCGCCGCCTGGTACGGCGTCTTGCCCATGCGCAGGTGGCGAACGATGTTCTCCACCTCCACGATGGCGTCGTCCACCAGGATGCCCACCACGAGTGACAGCGCCAGCAGCGTGACCACGTTGATCGAAAAGCCCAGCAGGTACATGCCCAGGAAGGCCGGGATCACCGACATCGGCAGCGCCACCGCCGACACGAAGGTGGCGCGCCAGTCGCGCAGGAACAGCCACACCACCAGCACCGCCAGCAGCGCGCCCTCGTACAGCAGGTGCAGCGAGCCGTCGTACTCCTCCTGCACCGGCGTCACGAAGTCGAAGGCCTGCGTCAGCTGGATGTGCGGATTCGCCGCCTTGAGTTCTTCCAGCGCCGCGCGGATGCCCGCACCGACTTCCACTTCGCTCTCGCCGCGGCTGCGCGAGACCTCGAAGCCGACCACCGGCTTGCCGTCCAGCATCGCGGCCGAGCGCGGCTCGGCGGTGGTGTCGCTCACGACGGCGACGTCGCGCAGCTTGATGCTGCGGCCGTTGGAGAGCGCGATGTCGATCTCGCCGATCTCGCGCGCGGTCTTCACCGTGGCGAGCGTGCGCACCGGCTGCTCGCCGTTGCCGAGGTCGAGCCGCCCGCCGGCGCTCTCGGTCTGCACCTGGCGCAGCTGACGCGAAACGTCGGCGGCCGTGGCGCCCAGCGCCTGAAGCTTCTGCGCGTCGATCGCCACGCGGATCTCGCGCGTCACGCCGCCGACGCGGTTGACCGCGCCCACGCCCTTGACCGCCAGCAGCTTGCGCGAGACCTCGTTGTCCACGAACCAGGACAGCGCCTCGTCGTCGAGCCGCGAGGAAGCGATGGTGTAGGCCAGCACCGGCTGGCCGGCCAGGTCGATCTTGGCGACGATGGGGTCGCGCAGGTCGGCCGGCATGTCCGCGCGCACGCGCGAGACGGCCGAACGCACGTCATCCACCGCTTCCTGCACGGGCTTTTCCAGGCGGAACTCGGCGGTGACCGTCACCG
>JAEWBU010000290.1 GCA_023390985.1 Pseudomonadota bacterium | reverse complement strand
CTTGCCGTTGGTGCCGGTGACGGCCAGTACCGCGGGCGCATAGCCCTGCTCGTGGCGCAGCTTCAGCAGGCCGTGCGAGAACAGCGCGAGCTCGCCGCCCACCGGCAGGCCGCGCGCGATGGCGGCTTCGGCGATCGGCCCGACCTGCGTCGGCGACAGGCCGGGGCTGCGGTAGACCGCCTGCACCTCGTCGAGCAGCGCCTCGGCGAAGGGGCCGGGGACGAAGCGCGCGTCGGGCAGTTCCTCGCGCAACGCGGGCAGGCCTGGCGGCTGCTCGCGCGTGTCCGCGACCGTGACGCGGGCGCCCTCGCGCGCGCACCAGCGCGCCATCGCCAGGCCCGAGTCGCCGAGGCCGAGGACCAGCACCGACGCCGGGAAGGCCGGAAGCGGCGGCGGCGCGGCAGGGGTTTCCACCTGCGGCGCCGCGGCCTGCACGTCCGGCTCGCCCGTTGGAGGCGGTCCGGCGGACGGCTCGTCGTCGTCCGGCGGTGGTGGGAGGTTTTCGTGTTCGGTGGCCACGGTTACCTCAGCTTCAATGTCGAAAGACCCACCAGGCACAACAGCATGGTGATGATCCAGAAGCGGACCACGACCTGGGTCTCGGTCCAGCCGCTCTTCTCGAAATGGTGGTGCAGCGGCGCCATCTTCAGGATGCGACGGCCCTCGCCGTACTTGCGCTTGGTGTACTTGAAATAGGCGACCTGCGCCATCACCGACAGCGCCTCGACCACGAACACGCCGCCCATGATGGCCAGCACGATCTCCTGGCGCACGATCACGGCGATGGTGCCCAGCGCACCGCCGAGCGCGAGTGCGCCGACGTCGCCCATGAACACCTGGGCCGGATGCGTGTTGAACCACAGGAAGGCCAGGCCCGCGCCCGCCATCGCCGCGCAGAAGATCAGCAACTCGCCCGAACCCGGGATGTGCGGGAAGAAGAGGTAGCGCGAGAAATTCGCGCTGCCGGTGACGTAGGCGAACACGCCCAGCGCCGAGCCCACCATCACCACCGGCATGATGGCCAGCCCGTCCAGGCCGTCCGTGAGGTTGACCGCGTTGCTGGAGCCCACGATCACCACGTAGGTCAGGAACACGAAGCCGAACACGCCCAGCGGGTAGCTCACTTCCTTGAAGAACGGCACCAGCAGGCCGGCCTTGGGCGGCAGGTTGACGTCGAAGCCGGAGCTCACCCAGTCGAAGAACAGCTCGACCACGCGGATGTTGTTGCTCTCCGAGATGCTGAACACCAGGTACAGGGCGGCGATCAGGCCGATGACCGACTGCCAGAAGTACTTCTCGCGCGAACGCATGCCTTCCGGGTCCTTGTTGACGACCTTCCGCCAGTCGTCGGCCCAGCCGATCATCCCGAAGCCCAGCGTGACGACCAGCACGATCCACACGAAGCGGTTGGACAGGTCGAACCACAGCAGCGTGGCGATGGCGATGGCCATCAGCACCAGCACCCCGCCCATCGTCGGCGTGCCCTTCTTGGACAGGTGCGTCTGCATCGCGTAGTCGCGGATCGGCTGGCCGATCTTCAGCTCGGTCAGGCGGCGGATCACCCACGGCCCGGCCACCAGGCCGATCAGCAGCGCGGTCATCGCGGCCATCACCGCACGGAAGGTGATGTACTGGAACACGCGCAGGAAGCCGAACTCCGGTCCCAGTCCCTGCAGCCACACGGCCAGGCTAAGCAGCATCGCCGTCCCTTCCTCGTTCTTGTTGTTGCCGCTGCGTGAGGGCCTCGACCACGCGCTCCATCTTCATGAAGCGCGAGCCCTTGACCAGCACGCTGGCCGATTCCTCGACGGCCTGCAGCACGGCGGCGTTGAGCGCGCCGATGTCTTCGAAATGCCGCCCCGCCATGGCGCGCGACTGCTCGCCCAGCGTGTAGAGCCGCTCGATGCCGCGCTCGCGCGCGTACCGCCCCACTTCCGCGTGGAACTGCGGGCCCTGGTCGCCGACCTCGCCCATGTCGCCCAGCACCAGCAGGCGCGGGCCGGGCAGTTCGGCCAGCACGTCGATGGCGGCACGCACCGAGTCGGGGTTGGCGTTGTAGGTGTCGTCCACCAGCGTCACCGCGCGGCCGCCGGCCTGCACGGCCAGCGCGCGGGAGCGGCCCTTGACCGGTTCGAACGCCTCGAGGCCGGCCCGGATGGCGGGCAGCGGAACGCCCGCCGCCAGCGCGCAGGCGGCCGCGGCCAGGGCGTTGCGAACGTTATGGCGGCCGGCGATATGGAGTAGGAAGTCCAGGGGACCGGCGGGTGTCATTGCCCGTACCGTCCACCGGCCCTCGAGCCATTCAGACCCGGCCAGAAAGAGGTCGGCGCCGCGGTCCGCGTCGCCGAAAGTGAGGCAGGCACGTGCGCCCGCGAGTTCGGTCCACAGCGCGGTGTAGTCGTCGCCGGCCGGAAACACGGCGGTGCCGTGGCGGTCCAGCGCGCCGAACACCGACGCATTCTCGCGCGCCACGGCTTCCACCGTGGCCATGAATTCCTGATGCTCGCGCTGGGCGTTGTTGACCAGCGCGACGGTCGGCCGCGCGATGTCGGCCAGGTACGCGATCTCGCCGGGATGGTTCATCCCGAGTTCGACCACCGCGACGCGGTGCTGTGCGCGCAGGCGCAGCAGCGTGAGCGGCAGGCCGATGTCGTTGTTGAAGTTGCCCTGCGTCGCCAGGTGGTTCTGCGGCTCCCAAGCGCGCAGGATGGACGCGACCATCTGCGTCACCGTGGTCTTGCCGTTGCTGCCCGTCACCGCCACCAGCGGCAGGCGGAACTGCTGGCGCCAGGCCTGCGCGAGCTTGCCGAGAGCCGCCTTGCTGTCCTCGACCTCCACGCCCGGCAGACCGCCCGGCAGGCGGCCCGGCTGCGCGATGGCGGCCACCGCGCCGCTGGCGCGCGCCTGCCCGAGGAAGTCGTTGGCGTCGAAGCGCTCGCCGCGGATGGCGACGAACAGGTCGCCCGCCTGCAGCGTGCGGGTGTCGGAGTGCACGCGCTGGAACGGGGTGGCGCCGTCGCCGACGAGGCGGCCGCCGGCCCACTGGGCGACCTGGGCGAGCGTGCTCATCGTCATGCGCGCGCCTCCAATGCCTTGCGCGCGTGCGCGCGGTCGTCGAACGGGTGCTTCACGCCCGCGATCTCCTGGTACGGCTCATGGCCCTTGCCGGCCAGCAGGATCACGTCGCCGGGCGCGGCGGCGGCCACGGTCCCGGCGATGGCGCGGGCGCGGTCGGCTTCCACTTCGACGCTCTCGCGGTGCGTCAGCCCGAGCAGGATCTGGCTGATGATGGCCTCGGGCTTCTCGGTGCGCGGGTTGTCGCTGGTGACCACCACGCGGTCGGCGTTCTTCTCCGCCACCGCCGCCATCAGCGGGCGCTTGATGGGGTCGCGGTCGCCGCCGCAGCCGAACACGCACCACAGCTGCCCCCCGCGTTGGTCCGCGAGCGGCCGCAGCGCGAGCAGCGCCTTGTCCAGGGCGTCGGGCGTGTGGGCGTAGTCCACGGCCACCAGCGGACGGCCGGGCTGCTGCAGGCATTCCATGCGGCCGGGCACCGGCTGCAGTTCGCAGCAGGCGCGCGCGGCGTCGGCCAGCGGCACGCCCAGCGCGCGCATGGTGGCGATCACGCCCAGCAGGTTGGCCACGTTGTACTGGCCGATCAAGCCCGTCGTCACGCCATGGCGCTCCTCGCCTTCGGCGACGGTGAAGCGCAGGCCGTGCTGCGAGTAGCCGATGTCGATCGCCTGCAGCCGCGCAGCCCTTTCGCACGACACCGGCCACAGGTCCAGGCCGCTGTCCTGCATGTCGGCCAGCAGCTCCACGCCCTTGAGGTCGTCGATGTTGACCACGGCGGCGTGCAGGCCGGGCCAGCGGAACAGCTCCGCCTTGGCCGCCCAGTAAGTCTCCATGCTGCCGTGGTAGTCCAGGTGGTCCTGGGTGAAATTGGTGAAGACGGCGACCGCGATGCGCGTGCCGTCGAGCCGGCGTTCGGACAGGCCGATCGACGATGCCTCGATCGCGCAGGCCTTCAGGCCCTGGTCGGCGAAGCGGCGGAACTCGGACTGCAGCAGCACCGGGTCGGGCGTGGTGAGGCCGTTCGATTCGACCGCCGGCGGACGACCCGTTCCCAGCGTGCCGATCACGGCGGCCGGCCAGGGATCGCCGTCGAGGCGCGACAGTGCCTGCGCCAGCCACCAGGCGGTGGAGGTCTTGCCATTGGTGCCGGTGACGGCCAGCACCTGCAGGCGTTCGCTGGGATGCCCGTAGTACTCGGCGGCGAGCGGACCGGTG
>JAEWBU010000263.1 GCA_023390985.1 Pseudomonadota bacterium | reverse complement strand
CTACCAGGCGCTGGCCGACGCCGCGCGCGAAGCGGGCCTGGCCTGCGTGCTGCTCGCCCAGCATGCCGACGACCAGGCCGAGACGCTGCTGCTGGCGCTGAGCCGCGGCGCGGGCCTGCCGGGACTGGCGGGCATGCCGGCGCGCTTCGAGCGGCACGGCATGGTCTTCCTGCGGCCGCTGCTTTCCGTGCCCGGCTCCGAGTTGCGGCGCGCCGCGCAGTCGCTGCCGTTCGCCTTCATCGAGGACCCGACGAACGCCGACACCCGCTTCACGCGCAATCGCATCCGCCACGAACTGCTGCCGGCGCTGGAGCGCGCCTTCCCGTCCTTCCGCGCCACCTTCTCGCGCAGCGCGCGGCATGCGGCGCAAGCGCAGCGCCTGCTGGATGAGGTCGCGGCCACCGACCTCGCGGCCCTCGGCGGCGAACCGGACATCGCTGGATTGCGATCCCTGTCCTCCGCGCGGCAAGGCAACGTGCTGCGCCACTGGCTCAAGACGGTCCACGCGCAACAACCCAGCACGGCCCAGCTGGATGAGCTGCTCGCGCAGGTCGCCGACTGCGCCACGCGCGGCCACCGCCTGCGCCTGAAGGTCGGCACCGGCTTCGTCCTCCGGGATGGTCCCCGGTTGCGCTTCGAGCCGGGCTGACCGAAGAATGCCGTGCGAACAACCACAGGAGACACTTCCATGGGCATCTCCCGCCGCACGGCACTCAAGCATCTCGGTGGCGCCTCGGCCGCCTTCGTGGCGTTCCCCGCGCTCGCGCAGCAGGGCTGGCCGAACAAGCCGATCCGCTACATCGTGAACTTCGCGCCGGGCGGCACCACGGACATCCTGGGACGCATCGCCGCCGAGCGGTTGACGCCGGTGCTGGGCCAGCCCGTCGTGGTGGAGAACAAGGCGGGGCAGGGCGGCTCGATCGGCGCGGCCGAACTCGCCAAGGCCGCACCGGACGGCTACACCATCGGCGGCGGCACCATCAGCTCGCACGCGATCAACGCGTCGCTGTATTCGAAGCTGTCGTACGACCCGGTCACCAGCTTCGCGCCGATCACGCTCTATGCGACGCAGCCCAATGTGCTGCTGGTGCATCCGTCGGTGCCGGCCAAGGACCTGGCGGAGTTCGTCAAGCTGCTCAAGGCCGACCCCGCCAAGTATTCGTTCGGCTCCGCCGGCAGCGGCACCTCGCAGCACATCTCGGGCGAGCTGTTCAAGAGCATGGCCGGCGTGCAGATGCAGCACATCCCGTACAAGGGCAGCGGCCCGATGATGACCGACCTGCTGGGCGGCAACCTGCCGGTGGCCGTCGACAACATCGCGACCGCCATCCCGCACATGAAGGCCGGCAAGCTGCGCGCGCTGGCCGTCACCACCGCCATGCGTTCGCAGGCCGCGCCCGACGTGCCGACGTTCGCGGAGCAGGGGCTCACGGGCTACGAGCTCAGTTCGTGGCAGGCGGTTTTCGCACCGGCGGGTACGCCGCAGCCGGTCATCGACCGGCTCTACTCCGAGATCAGCAAGTACCTGAAGACGCCCGAGATCCAGAAACGGTTCGCGGAGATGGGCCTGGACCCGAGCGGCATGCCGCCGCAGGAACTGGCGGCGCTGATCAAGGCCGACGTGCCGCGCCTGGGCAAGGTGGTGCGCGACAGCGGCGCCAAGGCCGACTGAGTCTCGCCCGCGCGCCGTGGAAGAGCTGCCGCTCTCACGGCAGCTAAAATGCGGGATTCCCCTAGGTGGCCGATGCCGGCGGGTTTCGCCGGCCGGGCCCTTCTTTCGCATCTTCCATGGCATTGATCGTTCACAAGTACGGCGGCACGTCGATGGGCTCCACGGAGCGCATCCGGAACGTCGCCAAGCGTGTCGCCAAGTGGGCACGGGCCGGCCACCAGATGGTGGTGGTGCCCAGCGCCATGAGCGGCGAAACCAACCGGCTGCTGGGCCTGGCCAAGGAGCTCGCGCCGGCCAAGCCGGGCGACGCCTACCAGCGCGAGCTGGACATGCTGGGCTCCACCGGCGAGCAGGTCTCCGTCGGCCTGCTGTCCATCGCGCTGCAGGCCGAAGGCCTGGAGGCGGTCAGCTACGCAGGCTGGCAGGTGCCGGTGCGCACCAACAGCGCCTACACCAAGGCCCGCATCGAATCGATCGACGACAAGAAGGTCCGCAGGGACCTCGACGCCGGCAAGGTCGTCGTCATCACCGGCTTCCAGGGCGTGGACGACGGCGGCAACATCACCACGCTGGGCCGCGGCGGAAGCGACACCTCGGCCGTGGCCGTGGCGGCCGCGATGCAGGCTTCCGAGTGCCTGATCTATACCGACGTGGACGGCGTCTACACGACCGATCCGCGCGTGGTGCCCGAGGCGCGCCGCCTGCACACCGTGAGCTTCGAGGAGATGCTGGAGATGGCCTCCATGGGCTCCAAGGTGCTGCAGATCCGCTCGGTGGAATTCGCCGGCAAGTACAAGGTGCCGCTGCGGGTCCTCTCGAGCTTCACCCCGTGGGACA
>JAEWBU010000255.1 GCA_023390985.1 Pseudomonadota bacterium | reverse complement strand
CACCTACACCCTGCCCTCGCGCAAGCGGCTGCTCAAGCACCTGCGCGCGCGCGACGCCGACGCCGCGGTGGCCGAAATGAACAAGTTCCTGGAGCGCCTGCAGGCGAACTACATGGAACTCTGGAACTCGCGCCAGAAGTGATCGTCATGCCGTGGCGGCCAGACGGCCCGCCCGGCGCCCCGAGGTGACGGCCCAGCAGATGTGGTGCCCGTTGCCCGCCAGCAGCACCCCGCCCTGTCCCGCCGCACCCGCCGCGTAGAGCCGCGGGATCGCGCCTCCATCCTCGCGCAGCACGCGGTGCGAGGTGTCCACGGCCAGGCCGCCGTCGGTGATCACGATGCGGGCTTCCAGCGGGCCCAGCGAGTGGTAAGGCGCGGCGCCCGGTTTCCCGGCGAGTGAAGCCTCGAGTGCCGCGGGCGGCAGGCCGGCGCGGCGCGCCAGCTCGGGCAAGGTGCGCGCGGTGCGGTACAGGTCCTTGCGATGACGCCGGTAGTCCGGCAGGTAGGCGAACGCGACGCCGGGCGCGGTGGACACATGGTGGGGCGGCGCGGAGAAGCGCGCCGCCACTTCGTCGTCGAACACCAGCCAGCCCTGCCCGGCGGGTTGCGCGGCTATCGCCAGGCCTGGCGAGGCGTCGCCCTCGACGAAGGCCTCGCCGTCACGATTGACCAGCACCGCGCCGCTGCGCAGAAGGCTCAGCTCGGGCCCGAGTGAGGCGGTCATGAAGGACATGATGAAGGGCCGGAACAGTGCCGCGGGCAGCGTCGCCAGCGCGCCTTCCATCAACTTGCCCAGCGCCCATGAAGGCGGCAGCCGCTGCACCAGGCTGGGCTGCGGCGGCGCGCCGAAACGCAGGCCGGGGCCGTAGACCACTTCGCCATTCACGATGCGAGCGCCGATCGCTTCCGCCATGCGGTGGCCGTCGCCGGTCGCGGTGGGATTCACGGCGGGGATGGACGCCAGCTCGGGACGGAAGCGGGCCTTGAGCTCCGCGCCGTTGCTGTAGTCGCCCGAGCACAGCACCACCGCGCGGCGGGCTTGCACGTCGACGCGGCGGCCCGCGATCTCGGCTTGCACGCCCGCGATCCCGCCGCCCTCCTGCAGCAGGCCGAGCACGCGCGCGCCGCACTGCACGCGCGCGCCGCGCCTGCGCGCCTCGCGCCCCAGGTAGTACGGATAGGCCCGCGAGTTCGGCAGCACGTTGTGCATGCGCGAATGCCGGTGCGGCGGATCGGCCGTCGGGCCATAGAAGCTGAGGCCCAGCCCCATCAACCAGTGCAGCGTGTCGGCCGCATGGTCCACCAGCAACCGGCGCAGCTCGCGGTTCTCGCGCGAGGCGAACGGACCCATGAAGTGGTCCATGTCCTCGAAGTGCTCGTCCGGCGTGTCCACGATGCCGGCGCGCTTCTGCAGGATGGAACCGGCGGCGTTGATCGATCCCACCGACAACCGGCTGCTGCCGCCCGGCTCGGGGTTCTTCTCCAGGACCAGCACGTCGGCGCCCGCCGCGGCGGCCTCGATCGCCGCCGAGAGGCCCGAGGCGCCGCCGCCGACCACGACGACATCGGCCGCCAGGGCACCCATCAGACGATCTTCACTTCCTCGACGAGGTAGACGGCGACGGGCGCCAGCGCCTCGTCCTCGAACAGCAGGCGGCGGCCCGCAGCCGAGTCGCAGGCGGCGCGCGCGGCCTGGGCATCGTCGAACCACATCTCGCCCACGGCCTCCGCGCCTTCGGGGTTGCCCGAGGGCACGCCGGCCGACACCGGGTGGCCGCGATCGATCACGAAGTTCTGCACCAAGCGACGGCAGCCGGGCACGTCGCGCGCCGCATCGCGGTGAGATGCGAGCCAGCGCTCGCGCAATCCGTCCGCCTTCGCAGTTGGACGCCGCGTAGCCACCCACAGCAGCTTGGCCGCGCCGCCCTTGCCGGCCATCAGCTCGTCGGACTCGATCACCAGGATGGTGATGCCGCCCTGGAACTTCGGAATGTCGAGCTTGCAGGCCGCGTACTCCGGCGAGGCATCGGACACCTCCATCGCCGCCACGCTGGGGAACGACAGCTGCGCGATGCCGTCGATCGACTGCAGCGGCGACTTCGGGTCCTCGTGCAGGCGCTCCAGGATGTGGTTCTGCCGGTAGCTGCCCAATCCCGGCAACCTGGCCGCCAGCGGCGCATGCACGTCCAGCCAGTGGCGGCGGAAGGCGTCGGGCGAGACGTCGCCGCGCCGGTTGAACAGCGCGCAGCGGTAGACGGTCACTTCAGCTCCCGCCCGGCGTGCTCGCCCTCGAGGAAGCGGTTGGGCTTGAGGAAGAACGACAGCACCAGCGCGCCATGGGGCGATCGCGCCAGGTGCCGGTTGCCCTTGGGCCGCCAGACGTAGTCGCCGGCGCGCACCTCGCCCTCCTCGTCCACGATGCTGCCTTCCAGCACGTAGGTCTGCTCGATCTCCACGTGCTCGTGCAGCGGCAGCTGGGTGCCGGGCTGCCAGCGGAACAGCGCGGTGAGCAGCCCGGACGCCTCGTCCTGCATCAGCACCTTCATGTCGATGCCGGGCGTGGGCGTGGGCTTCCAGGGCAGGCTCGCGACGTCCACGTAGCGCGAGGCGTCGTCCCCCAGCCCGAGGTGCTGGGGGTGGAACGGCGTGACGGCCGGCATCGCCTGGCGGTCAGAACTTCAGGCCGTACTTGGCGCCGAGTTCCTTGAAGCCGAACACGCGGGCGGCGTTCTCGCCCAGCACCTTGCGGCGCGTGTCCTCGGCCATCCTGCCCATCTGGCGCTCGATGGCTTCCGCCGAATGCGGCCAGGTGCCTTCGTGGTGCGGGTAGTCGTTGGCCCACATGAAGTTGTTCTCCAGGCCGTGCTCTTCCATCAGCGCGAGGCCGGCGCGGTCCTCGCCGAAGGTGGCGAAGCCCTTTGCCTTGAAGTAGTCGGAGGGCAGCGCCTTCAGCTTGGGCTTGACCCAGAAGTGGTGCTTCAGGTAGGCCTCGTCCATGGCGTCCAGCATCCACGGCACCCAGCCGATGCCGGCCTCGACGCTGCCGAAGCGCAGGTCGGGAAAGCGCTCGGCCACCCCGGAGGCGCAGATGTTCACCAGCGGCTCCAGCGTCGGCGACAGCGAGTGCACCACGTAGTTGACGACCGCGCCGCCCAGGCCGCGCGTGGTGCGCGGGTCCTTGCCGGTGGACACGTGGAAGGTGACGGGCACGTCGGCCTCGACGAAGCGGGCCCACATCGGATCGAACTCGACCTTGTTGTAGTTGAGTTCGTTGGTCTTGGGCGGGCCGAACAGCGGCTTGCAGGGCAGCGTGAAGTGGCGGAAACCGAGCTTCAGGCAGCGGTCGATCTCCTTCATCGTCGCCTCGATGTTGCCGGTGGCCAGGGCCGCGGCGGGCGAGAGGCGGTCCACGTAGGGGCCGAAGTTCTCCCAGGCCCAGGTGTTGTAGACCTCGATCTGCGCGTGGGCGAAGTCGGGGTCGAACGTGTACCACATGCCCAGGCCCTTGCCCGGGAAGATGATCTCGCCGTCCACGCCGTCCAGCGCCAGGTCGGCCAGGCGCTGCTCGACGCTGGGGCCCTTCTCGGAAGCGGTGGCGCCGGCGCGCGAGCGGGCCAGGTCCTCGCCTTCCAGGCGGGCCAGGATCAGGCGGTCGGGCTGCTCGGACGCTTCCATCTTGCGCCACTGAACGCCCTTCTCATCCACCCAGACCTTGGGCAGGCGGTCCCTGTACTTCGCGTCGATGCGCTCGGCCCAGAGGTTGCCCGGCTCGTTGGCGTGCGTGTCCGACGAGATCATCAGGTACTTGTTGGGCGTGCCCGGCCGCGGCGAACCCGCCCAGCCGGCGGAACCGGGCGTGTTGAGGCGCCACTGGTTGGCTTCGTTGACGACGATCTCGGTCATGGGGTGTGTCCTTGCGGTGCGGTTCGGGAATGAGAAGAACGGATGGGATAACCGTTGCTGCTTTGAATGGTTTGACCATTTTAGGCGCGACGCGAACGATGTCAAGCCCTCCGATGCCGTTCGGGCTGAGCTTGCAGGGCGTGCCAGAGT
>JAEWBU010000146.1 GCA_023390985.1 Pseudomonadota bacterium | reverse complement strand
GCCCCTCGTGATGACCCCGCAAGCCCGACCCCTTCGCCTGTCCACCGCCGATGCCGGCTTCGAGGCCGCGTTCCAGGCCCGGCTGCATTGGTCGGCGGACACCGACGCGCAGGTCGAGCAGGCGGTCACCGACATCCTGGATGCGGTGCGCTCGCGCGGCGACGAGGCGGTGCTGGAGTTCACCCGCCGCTTCGATCGCCTGCAGGCGTCCTCGATGGCGGCGCTCGAGCTCGACCCCGCCGAACTGAAGGCCGCGTTCGAAGGCCTGCCCGCGGACCAGCGCGGCGCGCTGGAGACCGCGGCGGCCCGCGTGCGCAGCTACCACGAGGCGCAAAAGCGCGCCAGCGGCGAGAGCTGGTCGTACCGCGACGCCGACGGCACGCTGCTCGGCCAGAAGGTGACGCCGCTGGACCGCGTGGGCATCTACGTTCCCGGCGGCAAGGCGGCCTATCCGTCGTCGGTGCTGATGAACGCCATCCCCGCGCAGGTCGCGGGCGTGGGCGAGATCGTCATGGTGGTGCCCACGCCGGGCGGCGAGAAGAACCCGCTGGTGCTGGCGGCCGCGCACGTCGCGGGTGTGCACCGCGCCTTCACCATCGGTGGCGCGCAAGCGGTGGGCGCGCTGGCCTACGGCACGAAGACCGTGCCGCGCGTGGACAAGATCACCGGCCCCGGCAACGCCTACGTGGCCAGCGCCAAGCGTCGCGTGTTCGGCCAGGTGGGCATCGACATGATCGCGGGGCCCAGCGAGATCCTGGTGCTGGCCGACGGCAGCACGCCGGCCGACTGGGTGGCGATGGACCTGTTCTCGCAGGCCGAGCACGACGAGCTGGCGCAGAGCATCCTGCTGTGCCCGGACGGGCCTTTCCTCGATCGCGTGCAGAAGGAGATCGACCGCCTGCTGCCGCAGATGCCGCGCGCGGAGATCATCGCCAGGTCGCTCAACGGCCGCGGTGCGCTGATCCTCACGCGTTCGATGGAAGAAGCCTGCGACATCAGCAACCGCATCGCGCCCGAGCACCTGGAGATCGCCAGCAGCGAGCCGCACCGCTGGGAGCCGCTGCTCAGGCACGCCGGCGCCATCTTCCTGGGCGGCTACACCAGCGAGAGCCTGGGCGACTACTGCGCCGGCCCCAACCACGTGCTGCCCACCAGCAGCACCGCTCGCTTTTCGAGCCCGCTGGGCGTCTACGACTTCCAGAAGCGCAGCAGCCTCATCGAGGTCAGCGAAGCGGGCGCGCAGTCGCTCGGCCGCGTGGCCTCGGTGCTGGCGCACGGCGAGGGCCTGCAGGCGCACGCCCGGGCCGCCGAGATGAGGCTCAAGCCATGACCACGACCTTGCCGCCGCGCCTGGCGCGCCTGATCCGCCACGACGTGCAGGGCATGCACGCCTACGCCGTCCAGCCTTCGGCCGGGATGGTCAAGCTCGACGCGATGGAGAACCCGCACCGGCTGCCGCCCGAGCTGCAGCGCGCGCTGGGCGAGCGGCTCGCGTCGGTGGCGCTGAACCGCTATCCGGGGGAGCGCGTCGGCACGCTGCGAGACGCGCTCGCGCGCCACGCCGGCATGCCCGAAGGCTTCTCGCTGATGCTGGGCAACGGGTCCGACGAGCTGATCTCGCTGCTGGCCATGGCCTGCGACGTGCCCGGCGCGTCCATCCTGGCGCCCATGCCCGGCTTCGTGATGTACGGCATGAGCGCCCAGCTGCAGGGGCTGAAGTTCATCCCGGTGGACCTCACGCCCGACTTCGAGCTGGACGAGCGCGCCATGCTCGCCGCCATCGAGCAGCACCAGCCATCCATCGTCTACCTGGCCTATCCGAACAATCCGACCGCCAACCTGTGGGACGACGCGGTGATCGAGCGCATCGTCGACGCCGCGCCGGGCCTGGTGGTCATCGACGAGGCCTACCAGCCGTTCGCCAGCCGCACCTACGCCGACCGCATCACCCGCCACGAGCACGTGCTGCTGATGCGCACGCTCAGCAAGTTCGGGCTGGCGGGCGTGCGCATCGGCTACATGATCGGCCGCTCGGCGCTGGTCGGCGAAATCGACAAGGTGCGCCCGCCGTACAACATCAGCGTCCTCAACTGTGAAGCCGCGCTGTTCGCGCTGGAGCACGCCGACGTGTTCGACGCCCAGGCCGCCGAGCTGCGCCGCGAGCGCGGCCGCCTGCTCGAAGCGCTGGGCACGATGCCCGGCGTGAAGGCCTGGCGCAGCGACGCCAACATGATCCTGGTGCGCGTGCCCGACGCGGCCGCCAGCTTCGAGGGCATGAAGGCCCGCAAGGTGCTCGTCAAGAACGTTTCTAGAATGCACCCATTGCTGGCCGGCTGCCTGCGCCTGACCGTCGGCACCGCCGACGAGAACACGCAGATGCTCGCCGCCCTGCAGGCCACCCTATGACCCGCCAAGCAGAAGTCACCCGCAACACCGCGGAAACCCAGATCGCCGTCCGCGTGAACCTCGATGGCACGGGCCAGGCGAAGCTCGCCACCGGCATCGGCTTCTTCGACCACATGCTGGACCAGATCGCCCGGCATGGCC
>JAEWBU010000124.1 GCA_023390985.1 Pseudomonadota bacterium | reverse complement strand
TCAAGAACTGGGACGAGCGCAAGGGCGAGCAGCACGGCGCGGCCGCCATCGCGGGCCGCGCGTTCGGCGCGCTCTCGGGCATCCGCGACGCCTTCATCTTCCCGCTCAGCCCGCCGCCGATCCCGGAGCTGGGCACCGCGTCGGGCTTCAACTTCCGCCTGCAGGACCGCGGCGGCAACGGCCACGAGAAGCTGATCGCCGCGCGCAACCAGCTGCTGGGCCTGGCCGCCAAGAGCCCGGTGCTCACGCAGGTGCGCCCCGACGGCCTGGAAGACGCGCCGCAGCTGGAGGTGGACATCGACCGCGACAAGGCGCAGGCGCTGGGCGTGAGCTTCGAGGCCATCAACAGCGTGCTGTCGACCTCGCTCGGTTCGTCGTACATCAACGACTTCCCGAACCGCGGCCGCCTGCAGCGCGTGATCGTTCAGGCCGACGCGCCGGCCCGCATGCAGCCGGAAGACCTGCTGCGGCTGAACGCGGTCGGCAACCAGGGCCGCCCGGTGCCGCTGTCGGCCTTCGCCACCACCCGCTGGGTGACCGGCGCGATGCAGACCGTCCGCTACAACGGCTATCCGTCGATGCGCATCTCCGGCTCGGCCGCGCCCGGCTACAGCAGCGGCGCCGCGATGGACGAGATGGAGCGCCTCGCCTCCCAGCTGCCGCCCGGCTTCGCCTTCGAGTGGACCGGCCAGTCGCGCGAGGAGAAGCTCGCCGGCGCGCAGGCGCTGATCCTCTACGGCTTCGCCATCCTGGCCGTGTTCCTGTGCCTGGCGGCGCTGTACGAGAGCTGGTCGATCCCGCTGTCGGTGATCCTGGTGGTGCCGCTGGGCGTGCTGGGCGTGCTGGTGGCCACGCTGCTGCGCGGCTACGCCAACGACGTCTACTTCCAGGTGGGCCTGATCACCATCATCGGCCTCTCGGCCAAGAACGCCATCCTGATCATCGAATTCGCCAAGGACCTGCAGGCCCAGGGCAAGAGCGTGATCGAGGCGGCGCTGACGGCGGCCCACCTGCGGTTCCGGCCGATCATCATGACCTCGATGGCGTTCGGCCTGGGCGTGCTGCCGCTGGTCCTCGCCAGCGGTGCCGGCGCCGCCAGCCAGCGCGCCATCGGCACCGGCGTGCTGGGCGGCATCCTCACCGGCACCGCCCTGGCCGTGTTCTTCGTGCCGATCTTCTTCGTGGTGGTGCGCGGCATCTTCCACGGCAGCGAGCGGCAACGAAAGCTCTACACGCACGAGTACGGCCCCGAGATGCCCCGCGGCGCCACGGCGGGGGACCAGGTATGACCACGATCCAACTGCGCAAGCTGGCCCTCGCGCCGCTGGCGGCCGCCGTGCTGGCGGGCTGCTCGTTCATCCCGACCTACGACCGGCCGGCCGCGCCGGTCGCGGGCGCATTCCCCTATCCCAGCGCGACCGAGGGCACGCCCGCGGCGGCGCTGGACTGGCAGCGCTTCTTCACCGACGAGCGCCTTCGCGGGCTGATCACCACCGCGTTGTCGGACAACCGCGACCTGCGCGTGGCCGTGCTCAACATCGAGCAGGCGCGCGCGCAGTACGACATCCGGCGCGCCGACCGCTATCCGACGGTCGGCGTGGGCGTCAACGCGAGCCGCGCGCCCAACCCGTCCAACGGGGAGCAGATCAACAGCTTCCAGGCGGGCCTGGCGTTCACCTCGTGGGAGATCGACTTCTTCGGCCGCATCGCCAGCCTCTCGCAGGCCGCGCTCGCGCAGTACCTCGCGACCGAGGAAGGCCGCAAGGCCGCGCAGATCGCCCTCGTGAGCTCGGTCGCGACGACCTGGCTGTCGCTGGTCGCCGACGAGGAACTGCTCGCCCTCACCCGCCAGACGATGGACACGCGCGCCGAGTCGCATCGGCTGGTGAAGCTGCGCTTCGACAACGGCGCGTCGTCCGAGCTGGACCTGCGCGCGGCGGAGTCGCTGTCCGAAACCGCGCGCGCGGCGTTCGCGCAGGCGCAGCGCCAGCGCGCGGCGGACATCAACGCCCTCTCGCTGCTGGTCGGCCGGCCGCTGCCGCCGGACTTCCAGAGCGGCACCACCATGGCCGCGGTGCAGCTGGCCGACGTGCCGGCCGGCGTGCCGTCCGACGTGCTGGTGGCGCGCCCCGACGTGCGCCAGGCCGAGCAGCAGCTGATCGCGGCCAACGCCAATATCGGCGCGGCGCGCGCGGCGTTCTTCCCGCGCATCACGCTCACCGCGCAGGCGGGCCGCGCCAGCTCGCAGCTGTCCGGGGTGTTCGGCGGCGGGTCGTGGGCCTACACCGTCGCGCCTTCGCTCCTGCTGCCGATCTTCGATGCCGGCCGCAACCAGGCCGGCCTGGACTCGGCCAACGTCTCGCGCGACATCGCCGTGGCGCAGTACGAGCGCGCCATCCAGTCGGCCTTCCGCGAGGTGTCCGACGCGCTGGCCGGCCGCGCCACGCTCACCGACCAACTGGATGCCCAGGGCAAGGTCGCCCAGGCCGAAACGGTGCGGGTGAAGCTGTCGCAGATGCGCTTCGACGCCGGCGTGGCCAGCACGCTGGACCTGCTGGATGCGCAGCGCTCGCTGTTCACCGCGCAGCAGGCCGAGATCCAGACGCGGCTCGCGCGCCTGCAGAACCAGGTGCTGCTTTACCGCGCCCTGGGCGGCGGCTGGACCGAGCATTGAATGCCGGCATCCCCGCGAAGGCGGGGATCCAGGGCTTCCTGGCAGTCCGCTGAAGGCGGACGCACTGGATC
>JAEWBU010000062.1 GCA_023390985.1 Pseudomonadota bacterium | reverse complement strand
CAGCACGCCGATGGAGCTGATGTTCACCACGTGGCCGCGGCGCCTGGCCACCATCGAGGGCAGCAAGCCCATCGTGACCCGCAGGCAGCCGAAGTAGTTCAGCTGCATGGTCCGCTCGAAATCGTGGAAGCGCTCGTAGCTGGCTTCGATGGCCCGGCGGATCGAGCGGCCGGCGTTGTTGACCAGGAAGTCCACGCCCCCGTGCTTGTCGATCAGCAGCTGCACGAAGCGGTCGCAGTCCGCCATGTCCGACAGGTCGGCCGGGTAGGCGACGAAGCGGTAGCCCTGGGCCTCGGCTTCCTTGCAGGCTTCGTCCAGCTTGTCGGGGTCGCGCCCGCAGATGATCGTGACCGCACCCGCCTCCGCGAACTTGTGGGCCGCCGCCAGGCCGATGCCCGAGGAGCCGCCCGTGACCAGCACCACCTTGCCGCCGACCGTCCCCCTGAGCGAGCGGTCGATGTGCAGGTCGGGGTCGAGGTGGCGTTCCCAGTAGTCCCACAGGCGCCAGGCGTAGTCCTTGAGGTTGGGGCATTCGATGCCGGTGCCGTTGAGCGCCGCCAGCGTTTCGCGGCAGTCGAAGCGAGTCGGGTAGTTCACGAAGGTGAGCATGTCCTCGGGCAGGCCCAGGTCCTTCATGACGGCGTTGCGGATGCGGCGCACCGGCGCCACCGCCATCAGGCCCTTCTTCACGCTCCTGGGGATGAAGCCCAGCAGCGCCGCGTTGACGAACAGGTTCATCCTGGGCGCGTGCGCCGCCCTGGCGAAGATGTCCAGCACGTCGCCCACGCGATAGCCGACGGGGTCGACGAGGTGGAAGCACTTTCCCCCGGTGCCTTGCCGGTGGCTGATGTGGTGGAGCGCGTCCACCACGAAGTCCACCGGCACGATGTTGACGCGCCCACCCTCTAGGCCGACCGCCGGCATCCACGGCGGCAGCAGCTGGCGCAGGCGCTGGATCAGCTTGAAGAAATAGTACGGGCCGTCGACCTTGTCCATCTGCCCGGTCCGGCTGTCGCCCACCACCATCGCCGGGCGATACACGGTCCACGGCGCCCTGCATTCCTTGCGCACGATCTTCTCGCTCTCGTGCTTGGTCATGAAGTACGGATGGTCGTAGTTCTCGGCCTCCTCGAACATGTCCTCGCGGAAGACGCCTTCGTACAGGCCCGCCGCGGCGATGGAGGAGACGTGGTGGAAGTGCCCGGCTTCGATCGCCTGCGCGAACTTCACGGTGTTGCGCGTGCCCTCGAGGTTGACGGCGACCTGGCTCTCCTCGTCCGCGCCCAGGTCGTACACCGCGGCCAGGTGGAAGAAGTGGTCGATGCGGCCCTTGAGGCCCTGGATGACGTCGACCGCGACGCCCAGCCCGTCGGCGGTGAGGTCGCCCATCACGGGAACGGCGCGCGAGGCCGGGACGCCCCAGGACCCGAGCAGTTCCGCCACCTTGGCTTCGCTCTCCGGGCGGATCAGGAAGTGGACGACCGAGCCCTCGCGTTCGAGCAGCTTGCGAACCAGGCGCTTGCCGATGAAGCCGGTGGCACCGGTGACGAAGTAGTGCATGGGAAGACCTCCGCGCGGCATTCTGGTTGACGGCCGCGGGCGGATGATTCCGCACAAACCCGCGCGCTTGAAGAGCCGCGCACCGCATTAGGAGCGGCCACCTACCGCCCGCGGCGGCCGCGCCGTACAGTCGGGCGATCACCATCCACCGGAGTCGCACCATGGTCAAGAAGATGCAGTCCGCCGACACCAGCACCGACGAAAGCAAGGGCGTTCCCCCGCTGTCCAGCACCGTGCGGGAATCGGCCAGCCAGATCTGGCTGGCGGGCCTCGGTGCCTTCGCCAAGGCGCAGGAGGAAGGCACCAAGGTGTTCGACACGCTGGTCAAGGAAGGCCTGACGATCCAGCGCAAGACCCAGGCCGCGGCCGGCGAGCGGCTCTCCGAAGCCACCAGCCGCATGGCCAGCATGGCGACCGACATCACGTCCAAGGCCACGGGCCAGTGGGACAAGCTCGAGACCATCTTCGAGGAGCGCGTCTCGCGCGCGCTCGGCAAGCTGGGCGTGCCGACGTCCAAAGACATCGACGCGCTCATCGCCCGCATCGACGAGCTCAATCGCCAGGTGGCCAGGCTCAGCGCCCAGCAGCCGGGCGCCAAGGCCCGCGCCGCGCGGCCCGGCGCCAACGCGAACGGCGCGACCAAGCCGGCGCGCAAGGTCGGGTCGCGAGCGGCGAAGAAGTCGGCCGGCTGATCCTCATCCCATGAGGCCGGGAACAACAAGAACGTCGAAGGCCCGCATCGGCCTGGCGCTCGCCGGCGGCGGCCCGCTCG
This sequence comes from Pseudomonadota bacterium, assembly GCA_023390985.1. Taxonomy (GTDB): domain Bacteria; phylum Pseudomonadota; class Gammaproteobacteria; order Burkholderiales; family Burkholderiaceae_C; genus Ramlibacter. The sequence continues at coordinate 6,550 of JAEWBU010000062.1, read as the reverse complement.
GCGCCATCCACGAGATCGGCGCGCTGTGCGCGCTGCAGGAGTCGCTGCAGGGCCTGGAGCTGCACAGCCTCGACCACTACGTCGGCGTGTCGGCCGGCGGCTTCATCGCGGCGGGGCTGGCCAACGGCATGACGCCGCGCGAGCTGTGCTCCGCCTTCATCGATCCGCAAGGCGAAGACGAAGTGTTCGATCCCGCCTGGCTGATGGTGCCGGCCTACGGCGAGTTCCTGCGCAGGAGCCTGAGGGTCCCGGGCCTGGCCGCGTCCGCGCTGTGGCGCGCGACGCTGGGGCGCCAGCCCCTCACGCATTCGATCGAGCGCCTCGCCTGCAGCCTGCCCACCGGCATCTTCTCCAGCGAGGAGATCGACCGCCGCCTGGCGCGCGCGTTCTCGCGTCCCGGCCGCAGCAACGACTTCCGCCGGCTGCGTACCCGCCTCACGCTGGTGGCAACCCACCTCGACACCGGCGAGGCCACGCCTTTCGGCCAACCCGGCTGGGACCACGTGCCGATCTCCAGGGCGGTGCAGGCCAGCGCCGCCCTGCCCGGCCTGTTTCCTCCGGTGCGCATCGAGGGCCGGGACTACGTCGACGGCGCGCTGACGAAGACGCTGCATGCCACCGTGGCGTTGGAAGAAGGCGTGGACCTGCTGCTGTGCCTCAATCCGCTGGTGCCCTTCGATGCCGCCGACGGGGCGTCGCGCATCGCCGACGGCGGCCTGCCCGCGGTGCTGTCGCAGACCTTCCGCGCCATGATCCATTCGCGGCTGGCGCTCGGCATGAAGCACTACGAGCGAGCCTATCCCCGCACCGACATCGTTCTGCTCGAGCCGGACCCGCGCGACATGCGCCTGCGGCAGGCCAACACCTTCAGTTACCGCCAACGGCGCGAACTGGCCGAGCACGCGTACCAGCAGACGCGCGCCCTGCTGCTGGCACGCCGCGAAACATTGGCGCCCACGCTGGCCCGCCACGGCATCACGCTGCGCGAAGACCTGCTGCGGGCACCGCGCCACCTGCTGCCCGCTCGCCGGCCCGGCACCCGCCTGGGTCGCGCGGTGGCCGACCTGCAGCAGGCGATGGACCACCTGGGCGGGCTGCTGCCGCCGCCCGCGCGGCAGGTGCCGTGACATGGCGCGCAAGGCACCGCGCCGCACGGCCGAACGCATCCTCGAGGTCACGCTGGACCTGTTCAACCGCTTCGGCGAGCCGAACGTCTCCACCACGCTGATCTCGGCCGAGCTGGGCATCAGCCCCGGCAACCTGTACTACCACTACCCGGCCAAGGACGAGCTGATCAACTCGCTGTTCGATCGCTACGAACGGTCCCTGTCCGAACTGCTCAACGCCAGCGACAACGTGCGCGACGTGGAGGACGCCTGGTTCTTCATGCACACGCTGTTCGAGCTGATCTGGCAATACCGCTTCCTCTACCGCGACCTGAACGACCTCTTGTCCAAGAACCGCCGGCTGGAGACGCATTTCCAGTGGGTGCTGAAGAACAAGATCCGCGCCATCCGCGCGATGCTGGGCGGCATGAGCCGCACGGGCGCGGTGAGCATCGATGCGCGCGAGCTCGAACCCACCGCCGACAGCATGGTGGTGGTGCTGACCTACTGGCTCAGCTTCGAGTACGTGCGCGACCCGCGCCGCGCGCTCGAGCCTGAAAGCGCGCAGGCCGCGCTGCTGCGCGGAGCCCACCACGTGCTCCATCTGCTGGTACCCTATCTCGAACAAGGCCAGCGGATGCACCTGCTGGGCCTGGTCGGCGCCTACCAGGCGGCCGATCCACAAGAGCAGTAGCACGACAGGAGACAAGACGTGGGCAAGTGGGCGCCGTTCCCGCACCCCGGTGAATTCGACTACAGCCCCGACGAGGTGCGGGCGCGCTGGGGCCGGCTGCATGCCGGCGACGCCGAGCCGCTGCCCACCGACCCGGCGGTGCTGCAAGCCTGGACGCTGTTTCACCGGGGCGAATTCCAGCAAGCGGCCGAGGCCGGCCTCAAGGCCGGCGGCGACGGCATCACCGTCGCCAACAAGGCTGCCTGCATCCATGCCACCTACCTCGAGAAGAAGGAGAAGGTCCGGCTGGAGCTCTTCCTCGAAGTGGCCCAGCGAGCCGAAGCGCAGGCGCTGCGCGATCCGCGCAACGCGGGCGCCTGGTACCTGCACGGCTACTCGCTCGGGCGCTACAGCCAGGCGATCAGCGTGGCCAAGGCGCTGGCGCAGGGGCTCGGCGGCAAGGTCAAGGATTCGCTGGAGCGCGCCATCAAGCTCAACCCGCGCCACGCCGAGGCCCACCTGGCGCTGGCCGCCTTCCATGCCGAGGTGATCGACAAGGTCGGTGCGCTCATCGGCGGCATGACGTACGGGGCCAAGCGCGAGACCGGCCTCAAGCTGTTCGAGGAAGCGCTGCGGCTGCACCCGCAATCGGCCATCGGCCTGATCGAGTACGCCAACGGGCTGGTCATGCTCCAGGGCGAGTCGAAGATGGCGGAGGCCACGGCGCTGTACGAGCGCGCGGCCGCCCTGCAGCCCTGCGACGCGGCCGAGCGGCTGAACGTCGCGATGGCCCAGGCCGAACTTCAGGAGTAGGCGCGGCTGGGCTGGCGCCGGCGGCGTCGGCCTACACCCCGCATCCCCGGCCGGCCCCACACTGCCGGCCCATGGACATCTTCCAAGCCCTCCTGCAGAGCCACGAACGCCAGCGCGCGATGTCCAAGCGCCTGCTGTCGGACATCGGCGATCCCGGCCAGCGCAAGCAGGCCTTCGAAGAACTCAAGGCCGAGATGGCCGCGCACGAAACGGCCGAGGAGCGCGCGTTCTACGTGCCGCTGTTCGAGCACGACGACACGGTGGACGAAGCGCGCCACGGCGTCGCCGAGCACCACGAGATGGACGAGATGGTCGAGGACCTGGAGAAGGCCAAGGAAGGCTCGGCCGAGTGGCTGGAGAACCTGGGCAAGCTGATCCAGAAGCTCGAGCACCACCTGAAGGAAGAGGAAGAGAAGTTCTTTCCCGAGGCGAAGAAGGTGCTGGACGGCAGGCAGACGCAGGAGCTGGGCGCGCTCTACTTGAAGGAGCACGACCGCCTGCACGAAAAGGAAACCCAGGACTGATCCTGGAAAGCACTGGATTCCCGCCTTCGCGGGAATGACGCTAGGCGGCTTCGCCCCAGGGCAGCATCAGCGTCACCAGCGACAGCCGGGCGAACTCCGGCACGAACTCGTCGATGATCTTCTGCGGCTGCGGGCACAGGCCCGCGTCGGTGATCACGCCGAACTGAACGCCGCCGCCGTAGCTCAGGATCGACACGCCCACTCCGATGTTGCCGGACTGCGGCACCCAGAACAGGGTCTGCTCCAGCGTCGAGCCCAGGAACTTCAGCTTCTGGCGCGGGCCCGGAACGTTGGTCATCACCGCGGTGGTCTTGTTGCCGAACAGGCCCATGATCGCGTCCTGCGCCGGCTTGATCAGCAGGCCCGCCAGCGTGAGCACGCCGAAAGCCAGCAGCGGCTGGGTGCTGCCCTTGAGCGCGTCCATGCGCCGCCGCACCTCGTACACGCGTTCCACCGGGTTCCCGATGCCGATCGGCAGCACCAGCGGCACCAGGCCGAAGCGGTTGCCCAGCTGGTGGGCCTGGTCCATCGGGCGCAGGTTCACCGGCACCATCGCGCGGATCTCCTGCCCCTTCACTTCGTCGCCCTGCGCGCGCAGGTACTCGCCGAGCGCGCCGGCCACGCAGGACAGCAGCACGTCGTTGATCGAGCAGTTGAGGGCCTTGCCGACCGCCTTCACTTCGTCGAGCGGCAGCGGCTCGGACCAGGCCACGCGCTTGCGGCCGATCGGCCGGCCCTTCAGGCGGGTCTTCGAATCGTCGGGCATCAACGCCAGCGCGGCGGCGTCGCTCAGCACCTGGTAGGCCAGCTTCGCAACTTCCATGGGACCGTCGCCGACGACGTCCAGCGCCTTGAGCGTGACATCGGTCAGCGGACGCACCAGCGTCTCGGCGATCCAGTCGTCGGCGCCCTGCGCGGAGCGCCGCTTGCGCTCGGGTGGCGCGGCGCCGCCATCGACCAGCGACAGCGTGACCGAGATCAGCGCGATGCCGTCGGCGATGCAGTGGTGGATGCGCACGATCAGCGCGCTGCCGCCGTCGTAATCCTCGACCAGGTGGATCCGCCACAGCGGCCGCCTGCGGTCCAGCGGCTGCATCGCCAGCTCGCCCACCCGGGCCTGCAGGGCGTCCTGCGCGGACAGCTTGCGCCCCCGCGCGAGCTTCTCGCGCACCACCATCTGCCGCACGTCCAGCGTCTTGTCATCCACCCAGCTCGCGCCGGCCGCGTCTTCCACCACGCGCTGGCGAAAGCGCGGGTACTTGAGCAAACGCTCCTCGACGCGCCGGCACAAGGCGTCGTAATCGATGCCTGGGCGCAGCGTCCACACGCCCAGGATCATCATGAGGTTGTGGTCGGAGTCCATCCGCAGCCATGCGGTGTCCACCTTCGTCATCCGCTCTCCCGCCAGTCCCAGCATGCCGGCCGCCATGCCTGACGCCTTGCCGACGGCGCGGCGAGGGGTGCTGCGGGCCGCTTCCCGGGCGGCGGTGCTCACGATTCGGGTGACCATGCGGAGCCTTTTCGTCAGTGGACGTGCGCGCCTATTCTGGGTGGAGGGTCGCGCTTAAGATACCGCGAACTTTCCCGAGAAGGAGCATCTCCATGGCCGACCTCAAAGCCGATTTCGAAGCCGCCGTCGCCAATTCCAAGAACCTGAGCGAGCGCCCCGACAACGCCACGCTCCTGAAGATCTACGGCCTCTACAAGCAGGCCACCCAGGGCGACAACGCGGAAAAGAAGCCCGGCTTCGGCGACATGGTCGGCCGCGCCAAGTGGGACGCGTGGAACGGCATGAAGGGCACGTCCAGCGACGATGCGATGCAGCAGTACGTGGACCTGATCAAGTCCCTGAGCTGAGTCTCTCAGGCCTTGCGCGTGCGCGCACCCGCCTTGGCCGCGGGCTTGGCCTTCTTCGACGTGGCCTGGGCCAGGCCCTGCTCGAAGGCGACAACCGGGTCGTCCTGCAGCAGCAGTTCGTCGAGGTTGCGCTCGATCTCGGTGGCGATGCGCTCCTTGAAGGCGCCGAGCAGGAAACCCAGGCGCGCATGCAGCTCGAAGCGGTCCTTGGTGACGCGCAGTTCGCCGTCGACACCCGAGCGCGTGAAGCTGACCAGGTCGGAGGCCTTGCCTTCCTCGTAGGTGCATGCCATCTGAAGCCGGCTCTCGGCGGCTTCGGCCCACTTGAACGCCAGCTCCCGGGCACGCGGCAGGCCCAGGCTGTGCTCGCGTTCGATGTGGATGTCAGGCACGTGGGCTCTCCTTGCGCTTGAGGTATTCGTGGCGATCGGCCTTGGGCAATGAGGCCAGCCGCTTCGCTTCATCATAGAACCGGCCCCAGTCGCGGCCGAGCGACTCGAACAGGCCTTCGAACCCCGGCACCAGCTCGTCGTAAGCCGCCTGCGCGCCGAACGAGGCATTGCCCGCGTTGGCCACCCACTCGTCAGTCGTGCGCAGGCGCTCGGGCGGCAGGTTCCAGCTTTCGCGCACCCGCGCGTATTCGGCACGGAAGCGCGAGAACACCTCCTCCTTGCGCTGGCGCCGCTGCTCCTGCGTGATGGCCTCGTTGTCGTAGACCTCCTGCAGCGCCTGGCGGGTGAACCGGGTGAGCGCGCGGAACTGCACGCGTCGCGCGTTGTACCGCTCGTAGTCGATCCGCGCCTGCGGGGGGGCCTGGGTCGCCAGCCAGCGTTCCACGCCCAGGCGCTCCACCGCGGTGGCGAACGACTCGTTGAACATGGTGTCGTCGCGCGCGTACACGACCTGGTGCGCCAGCTCGTGGAAGATCAGCCGCGCCAGCTCGCCTTCCGGGTAGTGGATGAAGGTGTTGAGCAGCGGGTCGCCGCCCGCCCAGTTCATCCAGCCGAGCGTCGAGTACGCCGGCACGGGATAGGTGCTGGCTTCGTAGCCCTCGGCGCGCAGGCGCTCGGCTTCGGCCTTGGCTTCGGCCTCGTCGAAGTAGCCGCGGTAGCCCACGCAACCGGTGACGGGGAAGCACCAGGTCTTGAGCTTGAGCGAGAACTCCGGCGCCGCCACCACGTTCCAGACCACCGCGGTGCGATGCAGGTCGGCGTAGCGGCGATAGCTCGGGTTGTCGGGCAGGTGCAGTTCACGCGAGGCGAACGCGCGGATGCGCTGGCTGAGCGCCAGCCGCTCCTTCAACCGCGGCGGCGCCTGCTCGTCGCCCAGCCATTCCTCCACTGGCCGCGCCGCCTGCAGCATGCGCAGGTGCCCGGTGGCCGATTGCCAGTAGTACCCCATGTTGGCGCAACCGCTGAGGCACATCAGTGCCCCCGCCGCCACCAACGCTCCCAGTCCCGACGCCACCAGCCACCCGCCCTTCACGCCCGCTGCACGTCCACCAGGCAGTCGTAGAACACCGGTCCCCCGCCCAGGTCGGTCAGCCGCTGGCTGGTCAGCTGGTTGACGTTGGTTCC
>JAEWBU010000048.1 GCA_023390985.1 Pseudomonadota bacterium | reverse complement strand
ACGCCGAGCCGCTGCGCGCGATCTGGCTCACGCCCATGCGCGCGCTGGCCGCCGACACCACGCGCGCGCTCACGCAGCCGCTGCAGGACCTGGCGCCGAACTGGACGATAGGCCAGCGCACCGGCGACACGCCGTCCGCCGAGCGCGCGCGTCAGGACCGGCGCTTCCCGACGGTGCTGGTGACCACGCCCGAGTCGCTCAGCCTGATGCTCACGCGCGAGCACAGCCGCGAGGAGCTGGGTTCGGTCGAGTTCGTCATCGCGGACGAATGGCACGAGCTGATCGGCAGCAAGCGCGGCGTGCAGACGCAGCTCGCCCTCGCGCGGCTGCGGCGCTGGAATCCGGGCCTGGTCACCTGGGGACTCAGCGCGACACTGGGCAACCTGGAGGAAGCGATGGCGGTGCTGTGCGGCGAAGGCGCCGAGCCGGCGCCCGCGCTGGTGCGCGGCCGGATCGACAAGTCGCTGGTGATCGACACGCTGATCCCGCCCGATCCCGGCAAGTACTCCTGGGCCGGGCACCTGGGCGCCCGCATGCAGCAGCCGGTGGTGGAGGAGATCGCGGACGCGCCGGGTTCGACGCTGGTGTTCACCAACGTGCGGTCGCAGGCGGAGATCTGGTATCAGCTGCTGCTGGAGGCGCGGCCCGAGTGGGCGGGGCAGATCGCGCTGCACCACGGCTCGCTGGACCGCGCCACGCGCGAATGGGTGGAGCTGGGCCTGAAGGAGGGCACGCTGCGCGCGGTGGTCGCCACGTCCTCGCTGGACCTGGGCGTGGACTTCCTGCCGGTGGAGCGCGTGCTGCAGATCGGCTCGGCCAAGGGCGTGGCGCGCATCATGCAGCGCGCCGGCCGCAGCGGCCATGCCCCGGGCCGCACCAGCCGGCTGACGCTGGTGCCCACGCACACCATGGAGCTGATCGAGGCGGCGGCCGCGCGCGTCGCCGCGTACGAAGGCCGCATCGAGAAGCGCGAGCCGCCGGCCCGGCCGCTCGACGTGCTGGTGCAGCATCTGGTGACGGTGGCGCTCGGCGGCGGCTTCATGGCCGAGGAGCTGTTCGAGGAAGTGCGCTCCGCCTGGTCGTACCGCTCGCTCACGCGCGAGGAGTTCGACTGGGCGCTGGTGTTCTGCGAGCGCGGCGGCGAGAGCCTGACCGCCTACCCGGACTACCACCGGATCCGGCAGGACGAGGAGGGCGTCTGGCGCGTGCCGGATCGCGGCGTCGCCAAGCGGCATCGCATGTCGATCGGCACCATCGTCAGCGACGCGGCGATGCAGGTGAAGTACCTCTCCGGCGGCACGCTGGGCACCATCGAGGAGGGCTTCATCGCGCGGCTGCGCAAGGGCGACCACTTCTTCTTCGCCGGCCGCCTGCTGGAGTTCGTGCGGGTGCGCGAGATGGCCGCCTACGTGCGCCGCGCGACGAGCAAAAAGGGCACGGTGCCGACCTGGCAGGGCAGCAAGATGGCGCTGTCCACCGAGCTGGGCGACGCGGTGCTGGAGATGATGCAGATGGCCGCCGCCGGCCGCTATCCGCATCCCGAGCTGGAGGCGGCGCGCCCCATGCTGGAGACGCAGGCGCGGCTGTCGCGCATCCCGACGCCGGACACGGTGCTGGTGGAGAGCTACCGCTCGCGCGAAGGGCAGCACCTGTACGTGCATCCGTTCGCGGGCCGCCACGTGCACCTGGGGCTGGCCAGCCTGCTGGCCTGGCGGCTGGCGCGCGAGCGGCCCAACACCTTCAGCCTCTCGGTCAACGACTACGGCTTCGAGCTGGTGAGCGCCGAGCCGTTCGACCTGGGACCGGTGCAGGACCAGTCCCTGTTCGCCACCGGCGGCGAATTGCTCCACGACGTGCTGGCCTCCTTGAATTCGACCGAGCTCGCGCGGCGGCGCTTCCGCGAGATCGCGCGCGTGGCGGGGCTGGTGTTCGCGGGCTACCCGGGGCAGCCGCGCAGCGCGCGCCAGCTGCAGGCGTCCAGCGGCCTCTTCTACGAGGTCTTCCGCAAGTACGACCAGGGCAACCTGCTGCTGTCGCAGGCCGAGCAGGAAGTGCTCAGCCAGGAGCTGGAGATCTCGCGGCTGCGCGAGACGATGGAGCGCATCCGTGCGCGCGAGCTGGTGCTGGTGGAGCTGCGGCATCCGAGCCCGCTGAGCCTGCCGCTGATGGTCGAGCGCTTTCGGGAGAAGCTCACCACCGAGCAGTTGTCCACCCGGCTCGACCGCATCCTTCGCGACATGGAGCGCGACACCGGCTGAGTTCATGCGCGAGTGCTCCTACAGGAGCTTGCGGGATGGGCGGCGGCTCGCGGCCGGCGCCGCGTCCTAGATTCCCCGAATGGACATCCGACCGATAGGCTTCGCCGCGTGGGTCGCCGCCGTGGTGGCGGTCGCGGCCTGCAGCCCGCGCGACGACGGGCCGACCCCTGAATCGAACAGCAGCGCGGCATCGTCCGCCGCCACCCGCACCGCATCGACCAAGCCGTCGTCGCCCTCGACGGCCGGCGGCTCCGACGCGAGGCCCCAGCACAGCGATCCGACGGCCGCGATGGGCGCGGCGCCGGCCTCCGGCGTGTCGGCGGCCAAGGACGCGCAGATCACCCAGCAGGTCAAGGCGGAGCTGGCCGCGGCACGCGACCTGTCAGGCGCGCGCATCGACGTGGACACGCGCGACGGCGTGGTCACGCTCAGCGGTCCGGTGCGAACCGCGGCCGTGAAGGCCCGCGCCTCGGAGATCGCGCGCACCGTGCAGGACGTGCGCGACGTCAACGACCAGCTGACGCTGGCCATCATCTGACGTGGATCAGCCGGGCTGGGCCGCCGGCTGGGCGGCCGGTTCGACGGGCTGCATCGCGGATTCCCCAGGCGGCTGCGCCTGCTTCGGGCGGCGCGGGCTGTGGATCACCTCGTGCACGAAGCGCAGCTTGGCCAGCGAACCGGACGACAGCGCGAACGGATAGCCGTCCTCCTGGCCCAGGCTGCGGTTCATGCTGTTGACCAGCAGCGTGACGGGCACCCACTGTTCCACCAGGCGGTCGAAGCTGCCTTCGGTCGACTCGAACGGATCGCCCACCTCGTCTTCGCCTGCGGCGCCGGGCACTTCGACGCGGGTGTTGAACGAGGCCGCCGTCTCCAGCAGGTCGACCATGTGCAGGTAGTGGGCCCAGGTCTCGGCCCAGTCCTCCCACGGGTGCGAGGTGGCGTAGGCGCTGACGAACCGGTCCTGCCAGCCCTGCGGCTGGCCGCCGCTGGCGTAGTGGTTCTGCAGCGCCTGGGCGTAGTCGACGCTCTCGTCGCCGAACAGCTGGCGGAACTCGGCGACGCGGCCTTCCTCGTCGATCAGCCGGTCCCAGTAGTAGTGGCCGGACTCGTGGCGCAGGTGGCCCAGCAGCGTGCGATAGGGCTCGTGCAGCTCGACGCGGCGCTTCACGCGCTCGGCATCGTCGGCCTCGGCCACGTTCAGCGTGATCAGCCCGTTCGCGTGGCCCGTCATCACCATGTGGCCGGGCGTGTCGGCGAGGAACTCGAACACCGGGCCGTCGCGCTCGCCGTTGGGCGGGCAGGGCTTCACCAGCCCCAGCCGCGCCAGCGTGTAGAACAGGCGCCGCTTGGCGACTTCGATGCGGTACCAGCGGTCGGCGTTCTCGGGGATCGACAGGTCGGGCAGCACGCGCGTCTGCCGGCAGGAAGCGCAGTACGCGTTGGGATCGTCCTGGGGCACCGCGAAGTTGCAGGCCTGGTGCTCCACGTGGTTGCGGCACAGCCGGTAGAAAGGGCCGGCGACCTGTCGGCCCTCGGGCAGCTTGCGCTGCCACAGGCCCTGCTCGGGTGCGGGCTCGATCGCGCACAGCGCGAGGCGGTCCGGCAGGAATGCCAGCGCGCTGCCGCACTGCAGGCACTGCACGTTCTCGAAGAAAAGCGGATGGCCGCAGTGGTCGCAGCGGAAGGTCTTCATGGCTCGCGATTCGGGGCAAGGCGCATGCCGCCGGCGGCGAGCGGCCGCCGGCACGCGCGTGGTGGGTGGACGTTCAGGGACGAACGCGGATGTCGTTCTTGACCGAGCGCACGCCCTTGGTGTTGCGCGCCAGGTACTCGGCCTGCGCCTTCTCGGCGTTGGACTTGGCGAAGCCGGACAGCTGCACGGTGCCGTTCAGGGTCTCGACCTTGATCGCGCCGGCGTCCACCGACTTGTCTTCCACGAACTTGGCCTTCACGGCGGTGGTGGTGGCGGCGTCGTCCACGTAGGCACCGGCGCTTTCCTGGCCCCGCATCACCGCGCAGCCGGTGCCGGCCAGCGTGGCGGCGGCCAGGGCCGCGGCCACCAGCAGGGTCCTTGCTTGCATCTTCATCGTCTTTCCCGTGTCGTCTTTCCGGTGCGAAGGTTGTCTCGCGCTCCCCGGCCGGGTCGCACCACCCCCGCCGGTTCGCCAGTCATTCATCCAGGGGCTCGTCGCCCTGCGGGTTTTCCGAGGAAGACATGGCCCGCATCACGAGTTCCGCCACGTGCGGCGAGCGGGCCACGGCCACCAGGATGCCGGTGACCGAGATCAGTTTCCAGGGCCGCAGGTAGAACAGGCCCGCGCCCGCCAGCGCCGCCAGCCCGAGGTACGTCATGGGCTTGCGCCGGGCGTAGGAACTGAGCACCGGGCGTGCGATGTCCACCGCCATGTGGGCGGGGTGGTACTTCCACCAGTCCTGCAGCACGTCCTGGGCGGTCCCGAACCAGCCGCCGGCGCCGGGCGGATTCGCGCGGCGATGGCTTTCCCACATGCCTTCTTCCGGCGGCTGCCCGCCGCCGGCGCGGGCGTCGGCGTGCGCACTCGCGTGCTGGGCCGGGTCGGCGTGGTTCGAGTTGCGGCCCTGGCGGCGCTGCTCCTTGCGGTGGAGGTGCTCGAGGATCGCGAGCCGGCTGCGTTGCAGTTGATCCGAGCCGGCGGTCACGGCCGGCCCCCGAGCGTGCGCAGCACCTGCGCGTCGGCATCGAGTTGCGCCTTCAGTTCGGCGAAGGCCTTGGCCGGCATGGGCTTGCGTGCGATGCCGAAGGCGACTGCGGCCGCCGCCAGCGGGATCGCCGGCACCACCACCAGCGCCCAGTGGAAGGCCTCGTGCATCGCCCCGAGCATCACCGCGATGCCCGCGAACACCAGGAACAGCAACGCGCCGACCCCAGCGGCGGCCCACGCGATCGCGCGCTTGGCCACCTCGGTGCCCACCGAAGTCGCTTCTTCCTGGGCCAGCGTGGCGTAGCCGGCGACGTGGTCGATGACCAGATCGGGCCGGCTCACCAGCACCGAAAAGATCGGGTGCACGAGGGCCATCGCGCGCTCAGTAGTAGTAGCGGTTGGAGCGGCGGCTGCGGGCCACCATCACGATCGCCGCCACGGCGGCGCCGACGGCGGCGGCGATGAGCGCCGACTTGACCGGCTGCTCGGTGACGTAACGCCCGGTGGCGTTGGCGTAGCGGCCGAGGCGCTCCTGGGCGAGCAGGGCCGATTCGCTGGCGGCGCTCATGCCGCGGTTGGCGAAGTCCTGCACGCCGTAACGCAGGTCGCGCACGCGGCCCATCGCGTCGTCGGCAAGGGATTGGACGGCGGCTCCGGCGCGAGCCGATCGGGTGGTGTTGGCCATGTCGTGTTCCTCTCGTTCGTGGTTGTCATGCGAACCGCGCGCGTGCGCGGCCCCGTCGCAAGCGCTGCGTGGGTTGCGCTCCGAGAGGTGAGGGTACGCGGCGAAGTCAGCCGTAAATGATCAGCCTTCGGCGTGACCGGCTGTCGGCTGGTGAGGCGCGGCCACGTAGGAACCGGCCGACAGCCGCGGCGGGAAATTCTTCGCGCTTCAGGCGGGGCGCGGACGGGTCGTCGGCAGGACGGCGGCGACGCGCGTGCCGCTGCCCGGTTGCGTGTCCACCTTGAAGCGGCCGCCGGCCGCCTCGACCCGGTGGCGCATGCCGGCCAGCCCGTGCGTGGACGGGCGGATGCCCGAGGCGTCGAAGCCCTTGCCGTCGTCCTGCACGGAGACGTCGACGTGGTTCGGATAGGCCCGCACCTCGATCTGGGCGTGACGGGCCTGCGCGTACTTGGCGATGTTGGTGAGCGACTCCTGCACCAGGCGGTACACCGTGAGCTGGTTCGCGTCGTCCAGTTCCACCGGCTCCAGGCTGGTGTCGACGTCGACGCCGGAACGCTCGGAGAACTCGCGCGCCAGGATCTCCAGCGAAGCCGTCAGGCCCAGGTTGGCCAGCGACGACGGACGCAGGTCCTCGATGATGCGGCGCTTCAGCGCGATGCCGCTGTTCAGCGTGTCGGTCAGGTGCTGCAGGCGCTGCGACACCTCGGCCGGCTGCGTGTGCAGGCGCGACTTCAGGCGGGCCACGTCCAGCTTGGCGGCGGTGAGCAAGGCGCCGAGTTCGTCGTGCAGTTCGCGCGCGAGGTGGCCGCGCTCGTCCTCCCGCACCTGCTGCAGGTGGGTGGCCAGTTCGGCCAGGCTCGCGGTGCGCTCGCTCACCTGGCGCTCGAGCAGGTCGCGCTCCTTTTCCAGCGCGAGCTGCTGCCGTTCGCCGGCCGACCGCAGCGCGGTGGTCTGGCGCAGGTACAGCCAGAACGCCAGCAGCGCGGCCACGGTGACGAGCGCGATGCCCAGCCGCGAATACAGCAGCGAGGTGCGCACCTGGTCCTGGCTGGCGTCGATGCGGTGGCTGGTCGATTGCAGCAGCCGGGCGGCATGCCCGCGGATCGACTCCATCTGCTGCTGCCCGACGTCGGACAGCACCACGAACTTCCAGGCATCCTCGTTGCCCTCCCTGCGCATGCGTACCGACAGTTCCATCTCGGCCAGCTTGCGCTGCACGTCACGGTTGAGCTCGGAAAGGATGGCGGATTCCTGCGCGGCATCGGCGTATGCTGTACGCAAGGTTTGCAGGCTCTGCCCGATGTCGTTCACCGCCCCGTCGTACGGCTTCAGATATCGCGGATCGCCCGTCAACAGGAACCCGCGCGACCCCGTTTCGGCGTCGAGCACCTGCTGCAGCAAGCGGTTCAGGGCCGTGCGCGTGGCGAATTCGCGCTCCACGCTGTCGAGTTCGGCGCGTGCCCGGTTGTGGGCCGTTTCGTTGATGCCGATCAGCACGCATGCGGCCAGCAGAGCCAGCAGCAGGCTGATCGCCGTCTTCGGTAGTGCTTTCGAGTGGAGGAAGTTCACTTGGAAGCGCACCCAATGACAATAAAATCCAGAATAATCATGACTGAAGGGTAGGCCATTCCAGACGCTGGAAGCCGCTCAAGAGACGCCCCGTTC
>JAEWBU010000041.1 GCA_023390985.1 Pseudomonadota bacterium | reverse complement strand
CGCCTGGCCGGCGTGCACGTGAACATGGCCGAGCGGCTGGACTTCGTGCGCGAATCCATCGTGCTGGCCGCCTGCAAGGTGCTGGGCATCCCGACGGTGCTGCACCTGCACGCGGCCCAGCTGCACCACAGCTACGAGCGCTTCCCCGCCCCGGTGAAGGCGCTGGTGCGCTGGGTCTTCTCGCTGCCGCAGTCCTGCGTGGTGCTGGGCAAGGTGTCGGCCCAGTTCGTGACGCGCGAGCTGCGCGTGCCGGCCGACAAGGTGGAGATCGTGATCAACGGCGTGCCCGAGCCCACCGTGCCGCGCCGCCCCTTCACGCTGCACGACGTGCCGCGCGTGCTGTTCGTGGGCAACCTGTCCGAACGCAAGGGCGTGTCCGACCTGCTGCAGGCGCTGGCGCAGAAGGCGCTGGTGGATGTGCCGCTCAAGCTCACGCTGGCCGGCGGCGGCGACATCGCCGGCTACGCCGCCAAGGCCGAACGCCTGGGGGTGTCGGACAAGGTGCACTTCCACGGCTGGGCCGGCCAGGACGAGCTGGCGCGCCTGCTGGCCGAGGCCGACGTGCTGGTGCTGCCCTCCTACGACGAGGGCCTGCCGCTGGCCATCCTGGAAGCGCTGGCGCACGGCGTGGCCGTGGTCTGCACGCCGGTGGGCGAGATCCCGCACGTGCTGGCGCACCGGCGCGACGCCTGCTTCGTCGAGCCCGGCGACGCCGGCAGCATCGCGCGCGGCCTGGCGATGGTGCTGACCGACCGCGAGCTGCGCGAGCAGTTGGAGCGCAACGGCAAGGCGCTGTACGAATCGCAGTTCTCGCTGCGCCACTTCGCGGGCAGCATCGCGCGCATCCACCAGCGGCAGTTCGGGCTGTCCGCGCAAGCGTCCGCGCCGCAGGCCCTGGAGGTGCAGGCGTGATCGAGAGTGCGCACGAGGTCCCCCGCGGCACCACGCTGAACGCCGACGTCTGCGTGGTGGGCGCCGGCGCGGCCGGCATCCCGCTCGCCCTGTCGCTGTCGGGCAAGGGCCTGACCGTGCTGCTGCTGGAAGCGGGCGAGCGCAGCCAGGACCCCAAGGCCCAGGAGCACTACGAAGGCGAGGTCGCCGACGAGCGCATGCACAGCCCGCTGCACCGCTACCGCCTGCGCGGGCTGGGCGGCTCCACCAGCCTGTGGGGCGGGCGCTGCATGCCCTACGACCCGATCGATTTCGAGGAGCGCGCCTGGGTGCCGCACAGCGGCTGGCCGATCTCGTACGAGGGCCTGCAGCCCTGGTACGCGCAGGCCAACGCCTGGTCGGAGGCGGGGCGCTTCGCGTACGACGCGCGCACCGCCCTGCCCTCGGCCGCACCGATGTTCGCGGGCTTCGACAGCTCCATCGTCCGCACCCACGGGCTGGAGCGCTTCTCCTGCCCCACCGATTTCGGCAAGCGCTACCGCAAGCGCCTGGCGGTCGCGAGCGACGTGCGCGTGCTCACCGGCGCGCACTGCACGGCGATCCGGCTGGACGAGTCCGGCGGCAGCGTGCGATTCCTGGAAGTGGCCACGCTGAAGGGGAACCGCTTCCAGGTCGCGGCCCGCGCGGTCGTGTTGGCGACGGGCGGCCTGGAAACCGCGCGGCTGATGCTGCATTCCAGCGACGTCACGCCGCAGGGCGTGGGCAACCAGAACGACGTGGTGGGGCGCTACTACCAGTGCCACATCGCGGGCAACGTGGGCCGGCTGACCGTCCACGGCCACGTGAACAACGTGCGCCACGGCTACGAGGTCGCGCCCGACGGCGTGTACTGCCGCCGCCGCATGCAGATCGACGCCGTGCAGCAGCGCCGCCACGGCCTGCTGAACGCGGTGGCGCGGCTGCACTTCCCCAAGATCACCGATCCCGCGCACCGCAGCGGCGTGCTGTCGGGGCTGGTGCTGGCCAAGAACCTGATCAGCTACGAGTACGGCAAGCGCCTGCACGACTCGCGCATGGACGGCGAGGTCTGGGCCCGGCACATGCTCAACGTGCTGCGCGATCCGCTGGACACCGCGGCGTTCCTCACGCACTGGGTCACCCGGCGCACCCTGGCGCAGCGCAAGTTCCCTTCGGTGATCCTGCGCAACCGCACCAACCGATTCAGCCTCGAGGTGCAGGGCGAGCAGCAGCCGCTGGCCTCCAGCCGCGTGACGCTGACCGACCGCACCGATGCGCTGGGCATGCGCCGCATGAAGGTGGACTGGCGCTACTGCCTGGCCGACGTGGAATCGGTGGCGCGCACGCTGGACCTGATCGCGGCCGAACTGGCGCGCACCGGCGTCGGCCGCTTCGAGTACGACCCCGACCGGCTGGAAGAGGACCTGATGCGCTACGGCGCCTATGGCGGGCACCACATCGGCACGGCGCGCATGGGCGCGAACCCGAAGCACAGCGTGGTCGATGCCGACTGCAAGGTGCATTCGGTCAGCAACCTGTACGTGGCCGGCAGCGCGGTGTTCCCCACCTCCAGCCAGGCCAATCCCACGCTGACCATCGTGGCGCTCTCGCTGCGGCTGGCCGACCGTCTCGCGCAGCGGCTGCAGTCGCGGCGCGCGGCGGCGGGGGAGGTGCTGGCATGAAGAAGATCCTGGTGCTCGGCGGCAGCGGCTACATCGGCTCGCGCCTCGTGAGCCTGGCGCGCGAAGTGGGCATGGTGGCGGTGAGCGCTTCCTCGCGCGCGCATCCGGGCGAGGACCGCATCCGGCTGGACACGCGCGACGGCGCCGCGCTCACGCGGGCGCTGCAGGGCATGGACGCGGTGGTCAACTGCGTGGCCGGCGATGCGGCCTCCATCGCCGTGGGCGCGCGCACGCTGGTGCAGTCGGCGACGGCCGCGGGCTGCCCGCGCATCGTCCACCTGAGCACCATGTCGGTCTACGGCGCGCTGGAAGGCGACGTCCACGAGCGCGCTTCGCCCGGCCCGCTGCTGGGCTGGTACGACCGCGCCAAGCGCGACGCCGAGCAGCAGATCGCGAGCTTCACCGCCGGCGGCGGCAGCGCGGTGCTGCTGCGACCGGGCTGCGTGTGGGGCCCGGGCAGCGAGTTGTGGGTGGGCCGCGTGGGCCGCTGGCTGCGCTCCGGCCGCCTGGGCGACCTGGGCGAGGCCGGCGACGGCTGGTCCAACCTGGTCCACGTGGACGACGTGTGCATCGCCGCGCTGCGCGCGCTCGAGCTGCCGCTGGCGTCGGGGCAGTCGCGCGCCTTCAACCTGGCCGCATCCGACAGCCCGCGCTGGAACGAGTACTTCACCGACCTGGCGCTGGCCATCAACGCCACCCCGGTCAGGCGCCTCTCCCCGCTGCAGCTGCAGCTGGAAGCCCGGCTCGCCGGCCCCGCGCTGCACCTGGCGCGCAAGGCCGGACAACGCCTGGGCCGCGATACGCGGCACTGGCCGGAACCCGTCACGCCAGGACTCGTGGGCCTGTGGCAACGGCATCTTCGACTCGACGCGGGGGCCGCCGCGCGCGAGCTGAGACTCGACTGGACGCCCTACCCGTCCGCGCTGCAGGAAGCCGCCGCGTGGTTCGTGGAGCAGGAAAGCCTGGCGCGCGTGCATGCGCGCGCGGTGGCGGCGCCCGGCTGAATCCGTTCGGCCAGGGGGAACGCCGGCCCCCTTCCACCTCCGGCATGCAGGTGAACGCATGAAATGCTTCGTGATCGGCCCGGCTGAGCTGGGCAAGCGGGAGCGCGAGCGATGGCGGCGCCTCCAATGCGCCAACCCGAGCCTGGCGAGCCCCTGCTTCTCCTGGCAGTTCACGCTGGCCGCGGCCGACGTGCGCCGCGACGCGCGCATCGCGGTGCTGGAGGACGACGGCGACATCGTCGGGTTCTTCCCGTACCACTGGCGCCTGGGCGCCGGCGAGCCGATCGCCGGACGGATGTCCGACCACCACGGCGTGATCGCCGCGCCCGGCACGCGCTGGGACTGGCATGAGCTGCTGAAGGCCGCCCGCCTGTCCTACTGGCCGTTCGACCACCTCCCGGGGGCGCAGCGGCCGCCCGGCACCACGGGCCATGCGGAATCGCCGGGACTGGACCTCTCGGAGGGATTCGACGCCTGGCTGGAACGCAAGCGCGCCCAGGGGGCCAGCGTGGCCAAGCTGCCGGCGCGCCTGCGCCGCACCGAACGCGAGCTCGGGCCGCTGAGGCTCACGCTCCACAGCCGCGACCGCGGCGATTTCGAGACCGTACTGCGGCTGAAGTCGGAACAGTGCCTGCGCACCGGGCAGCTGGACTTCTTCGCGCTCGGCTGGCCGCGCGAACTGGCCGAACGCATCCGCGACATCGACGACCCCGATTTCGGCGGCCGGCTCTCGACCCTGCACGCGGGCGACGTGCTGCTGGCGGCGCATTTCGGCATGCACACGCCGCAGGTGTGGCACTGGTGGTTCCCGGTCTACAGCGCGGAGCACCGCCAGCATTCGCCCGGCTCGCTGCTGCTGCTGGAGGTGGCGCGCGCCGCGGCCGCCCAGGGCCATGAGCTGCTGGACCTGGGCCGCGGCGACGAGGAGTACAAGCGGCGCTTCTCCGATTGCAGCTGGCCGCTGCTGGAAGGCATGGTGAGCCGCCCCACCGCCATCACCGCCGCGCGCCGCTGGAAGAAGAGCCTGGGCCACTGGCTGCGCACCTCGCCGATGGCGGCGCCGGCCCTGCCGCTGATCAAGCGTCTCAAGCGGCTGGCCGCGGCGGCCGTGTTCGTACCGATGCCCGACTGGGCGCCGCTGGTTCCGGCCTGGTTGTGAAGCAAACGTAACTTCCACTGCCGGGCTTGTCGTAACCGCATTCGACAACCGCCCCCGCGCGGTCTTTTCGCGCTCCCGCTGAGCCACTGCGGAGACGGGCGCACTCCCCCTCCCCACACGCCGTTACCGCTGAGCTGCAGCGAGCTCAGCCGTGGCCTCTTTTGGTTACTCATGTAGGTCTCCGACTCGGCGGTTTGTCGGACTCGTCCTACTACATTCGCGGCTCTTCTGTTGACGAGCCGGGAAACAACAATGCAAAGACGACTCTTCCTGCGGAGCGGATCCGCATCCGCCGTGGCCGCGGCCCTCGCCGCCTGTGGCGGTGGTGGTGGTGGCGGGGCCACCAGCGCGGCCGGCACCGAGCTGGTCTCCGGCGTGGTCACCGATGAGGTTGCGGCCCCCAGGCCGCGCGCGCTGCCCGGCCCCGACTCCTATCCGTTCGGCTCGCGCCTCGATGCGTACGTCGCCGGCATCCGCCCGACCTCCGCCAGCGCGGAGCAGATGGACGCGGTGATCCGCAACTGCTACGACGCCTGGAAGGCGCGTGCCATCGCCGACGTGCCCACCGTGCCGGGCGGCAAGGCGGTCCGCTTCGGCACCTCCGGCAGCTACCTCACCGTGTCCGAGGGCATGGGCTACGGCATGCTGATCGCGGTGCTGATGGCCGGCCACGACCCGCAGGCCCGCGCGCTGTTCGACGGCCTGCTCACCACCGTGCGCGCCCGCCCCGCCTACAGCATCCCCGGCCAGCCCGGCCGCTACCTGATGGACTGGCGCCTGACGATCAACGGCTCGTCCACCGACGCCGCCGGCGGCGGCTGGAACGCGATGGACGGCGACCTGGACATCGCGATGGCGCTGCTGATGGCCGACCGCCAGTGGGGCTCCACCGGCACCTGGAACTACAGGCAGGAAGGCATCGAGACGATCAACGCGATGGCGTCCTGGAACATGAAGCAGGACGGCACCACCAAGGGCATGGCCACCGCCCACGTGAGCCGCACGTCCGACTACATGATCGGCCACTTCCGCGCGTTCAGGCGCGCCACCGGCGACGCGCTGTGGGACCGCGCCATCGACCGCGCCTACTGGCTGGTCGACCGCATGCAGACGGTGTACTCGCCCAACTGCGGCCTGATGCCCGACTTCATCATCCAGACCGACAGCGCCACGCCCATCCCCTCGCCGGGCGGCTACGGCGACTTCGTGGACACCGAGGGCTACTACTACGCCAACGCGCAGCGCAACCCGTGGCGCTGGGGCACCGACTTCGTGACGTCGGGCGACGCGCGCTGGCAGTCGGTGTGCACGAAGCTGGTGGGCTTCGTCGAACGCGACACCGGCGGCAACCCGGCCATCATCTCGGCCGGCTACCACCTGGACGGCTACGCGATGAACCGCAGCTACTCGCCCGAAGGGATGATCGGCCCGATGCTGTGCGGGGCGATGGTCGATGCGCGGTTCCAGGGCTTCCTGAACTCGCTGTGGAACTGGAACGCCTCCAACTTCACCACCGACTACTACGACTCCGAGCTGCAGCTGATCCCGCTGATCGTGGCCTCGGGCAACTGGTGGAATCCGTGATGCCGGGCGGCGTCGGCAGCGGCGGGACGGGCTGAGGAATTTCCGTCACCCCCGCGAAGGCGGGGATCCAGGGCTCCCGTCTCCTACGCGGCCCGCAGCAGCCGCATGAACCCGCGCGTGTCCGGCGCGGCGATCGACAACTGGTGCGGCCGTCCGGCCGCCTCCAGCACCGCTTCGGCCGCCAGCGCGCCCGACCTCGCGGCGCTTTCCATCGAACACGGCAGCGCGGTATCGGTCCAGTCGCCCGCGACCCAGAGGCCGCGCACCGGGGTCGCATTCGCCGGCCGCAGCGCTTCGGTGCCCGGACGCGGCTGCGGGATCGCCATCGGCGTGCGGTGCACACGCGCATGCACCACGCGCGCCTGGCGCGCGAGCGGCGCGAACTCCTTCACCTCCTGCACGGTCTGCTCGACGATGCGGCCATCGGGCCAGTCGCCGCGCGCCATCGGCCCGATGGCGTTGGCCGCGATCACCGAAGGCTGGCCGTCCAGCGAGCCGCGGATCCGCGACAGGTCGTAGAAGTCGGTGTTCAGGCCCTGCGGCGTCCAGGTGCGCGCCCAGAAGCGCTCCTGCGTGACCGGCCGGTCGAACCACACGTAGGTGCTGATGTAGGGACTGGGCCGGAAGTAGCGCGCCGCGGTGGCCAGAGGCTGCAGCAGGGGTTCGCCGCTGCTCTCGCCGGCCAGCGCGGCCATCTCGGCCGGCGGCACGGCCAGCACGCAGTGCGCGGTGTCCATGAAGTGGCCGTCCTCCAGCTCCACGCCCGCGATGCGGCCGTAGGCGATGCGAAGGCGGCTCACGCGCGCCCCGAACAGCACCTGCCCGCCCGATCGCACCACCGCGCGGCAGCAGCCCGGCACGTACAGCTGCGAGAGCGCGACGCGCGGAAAGCCGAAGTGGTAGCCGCTGCGCCCGAGCATCAGGCGGAAGACGCGCATCATCGAAGCGGCCGAGCACTGCTCGAGCGGCACGTTCAGCAGCGCCAGCATCGCCGAGCGCCAGAACCATTCGACCGCGGCGGGCCGCACGCCCATCTCGCGCAGGTAGGCGTGGGCCTCCTCCACGTCGAGCTCGCGCAGCGTGCGCTCGTTCAGGCGCGCCGCGCGCCAGGCGATGCGCAGGTGCGACCAGCCGTCCCGCAAGGACAGGCGGGTGAGCGCGCGCGGCAGCAGCGGCAGCCCGTGCAGCGGCGGCGGCAGGCGCGGGCTGGGCATGCGCAGCACGCCGCGGCCGTCGTGCAGGGTGATCATGGGCCGGCGCTGCCACAGCACCTGGTCGGCGGTGCCGAGGCGCTTGAGCATGGCCATGAAGTTGCGGTGCTCGGAGCTGAGCACGTGCGGACCGACGTCGACCTGCAGGCCCGTGGTGTCATCGAGCCAGCTGCTCGCGCGTCCGCCGGCCATGGCCGCCGCTTCCAGTACCACCACGCGCAGCCCCGCATCGGCGAGGGCCAATGCGCAGCGCAGCCCGGCCACGCCGGCGCCGACCACCACCGCGTCGGGGCTCATCGGCGAGCTCCTCGCGGGCAGCGGTCCACCTCCGTCCTTGGGTGTTCCAGCTCCATCGCCGCCAGCGTACCCAACCGTCGCGCCGCCGTACTGCCGAGCCACCGACGGCTGATGTCAGCCGTTGTTGATGAGTGCTAGCCCTGCCAGACACCGTATCCGGCACGGCGCAGCTGGATCCCCAGCTCCACCTCCATCTCGCGCGCGGCCTGGTAGGGCATCGGATTGAAGCGTTCGTAGAGCGCGGGCAGCAGGCGCAGGCCCCAGTCCTGCACGAAGCGGTTGGCCTGGAGGCCGGCCTTGTGCTTGTCGAAGCGCACGTCGGGATCGAGCCCGGTCATGCCCACGTACACGAAGGGCTTGCCCAGCTCGTAATCCGGATTGGCCTTGCGGAAGCGCCCCACGTTCCAGACGCGGTCGTCGAGTTCGACGACGTAGACGTGGTAGTGGGGGCGGGGCATGGGCAGGATTCTCGTCGTCCCCGCGGAGGCGGGGACCCAGAGCTTCCGGCAGCCCGCGAAATGCGGGCGCACTGGATTCCCGCCTTCGCGGGAATGACGGAGCGCTATGCCACCAGCGGCGGCCACCGATGCCGCAGCGACCGCACCGCCACCGACAGCGCCCGCTTCAGGAACAGCGGGTTGCCGTGCACATAGCGGTTCCACAGGCGCCGCGGTTCGCGGCCCAGGCGGAACAGCCACTCGAGGCCGCTGCGGCGCATCCAGCGCGGAGCGCGCGCGACCTTGCCACCGAGGAAGTCGATGATGGCGCCGCCGCACACGATCAGGCAGGGCGAACCCAGCGCCGCGCGCAGCGCCAGGGCCACCTCCTCCTGCTTCGGCATGCCCATGCCCAGCACGATGACGCGCGGGCGGTGCTGGGCCGCGATGCGGATGTAGTCCTGCAGCTGCAGGAAGCCGTGCGCGGTCACGCACGGGCTGTCGGGCGCGAGCTTCTCCCTCACCTCCCTGGCGGCCTGCGCGAGCCAAGGCTCGCGCGTGCCGAACAGGGCGACCGGCTGGCCGTTGGCACGCGCCAGCAGCTTGGGGATCAGGTCGGTTCCGTTCAGGTTCTGGCCGGGTGCCTGGTTGCACAGCTGCATCAGCAGCGACACGCCGATGCCGTCGCGCACCACGACGTCCGAGGACATGAGCGCCTGGTAGAAGGGCTCCGACTCGACCGTCATGTTCATCGCGTGCGCGTTGACGAAGGCCAGCACGCGCGCTTCGCCGGGTCGCAGCAGCCAGTCGACCAGCTGCTCCTCGCCGCGCGGCGTGCTGACGCGCGCCATCGACCGCACCAGCTGGTACCAGCGCACCTGCCAGTCCCCCGAGGGGGAAGGCAGCGCTTGGCTCGTCACACCGTGCCCGCCCCGTTGAGGACGGCCCCCACGACGGTGACACCGAATTCCCGCAGGTCCTCGGACAGCTTGATGACGCGCGGCATGGAGCTGCGATCGCGGCAGGTCACCATCAGCGCCGCGCCGGAGCGCGCCGCCACGGTGCTGGCGTCGGCCCAGGCGCTGGCCGGGGGCGTGTCCACCAGGATCACCTCGTACATGCCGCTGAGCGACTGGATCAGCCGCTGGAACTGCGGCCGCGACAGCAGCTCCTGCGGGTTCGGCGGCAGCACGCCGGCCGGCAGCACCGTGAGGCCGGGCAGCTGCTTGATCTCGCACATCACCTCGGCGCCGGCGCGGCCGGCCAGCAGGGCCGACAGGCCGATCTTGCCGGGCAGGCCGAAGATGCGGTGCTGGCGCGGCTTGCGCAGGTCGGCGTCGATCACCAGCGTGCGCTTGCCCATCTGCGAGAACAGCACCGCCAGGTTGGCCGTGATGTAGCTGCGGCCCTCGCCCGGGCCCGGGCTGACGACCGCCAGCGCGGACTGGTGCCCGGTGTCGTTCTCGAACCAGCGCAGCATCAGCTGCGCGCGCAGGCTGCGCAGGTGCTCCACGGCGGGGCTGTCGGGCTCGTAGGCCGCGATCAGGTCCTTGCCGAGGCCCGCATCGGGCGAGATGCTGGCGTGGCCGAACTGCAGGGCGAGCGCGTGGCGCACGTCCTCGTCGGTGAGCAGGCCCATCGAGATGCCGGCTTCGCCGAACGGCAGGCCGACCTTCTTCTGGTAGTCGTGGATGCGCTCGGCCTCGTCGTGGGTGAGGCGGCCGGCGTCCACCAGCAGCGCTCCGATGGGCAGCGCGGGTTCGCGCGACATGGGGCCGACGATGTCGAGATCGCGGTGCAGGGGCAGGATCTGGCTGTTCATGCGAGGCTCCCGCGGTAGGCCAGCTGCGGACGCGAGGGCGCGTTCGCCAGCAGGGCGAGCGATTCACGGCCGTTGTGCGCGGGCACGCTGGCCAGGATCGGCAGGTTGGTGGCGAGCGACAGGTCGTCGACCGAGCGGACGCGGCGGTTGAGCAGTTCCATCAGCAGCGCACCGGCCAGGGCGAGCAGCAGGCCGGCGGCGGCCGCCAGGGCGAGCGCCACCTTGGTGGTCGGGCCCTTGGCTTCCAGCGGTTCGACCGCGGTGGCCAGGCGCTGGATGTTGGTCTGGTTGGTCAGGGCCTGCAGCTTGGACTGCGAGGCGCGCTCGCTCACCTGCTCGTAGGCCTTCTGCGCGGCGTCGAGGTCGCGGCGCAGCACGTTGAGCTCGTCGCGGTGGCGGTTGAACTGCATGACGCGGGCGCGCTGGGCGTTGACCGCGGCGGTCAGTTCACGCTCGCGGGCGCGACCCACCTGGTAGGCGGTGTCGACCGCGTGGCCGATGCTGGAGGTCTCGGAACCCAGGCGCGCCTTCATCGCGTTGAGCTCGTCCTGCATGCGGATCATCTGCGGGTGGCGCGAGCCCAGGTTGGCGCTGGCCTCCTGGATCTTGGCTTCCTGCGCGGCGATGTTGGACTTGAGCGTGTTGATCAGCGGGCTGTTCATCGCCTCAGAGATGCTGCCGGCCGACTGGGCGCGCTTGTTGGAGACGTCCGTCAGCTGGCCCTGCACCAGCGTCAGCTGCGAGGACAGCTCGTTCAGGCGCTGGGTCTCCATGTCGACGCCGTCGGCGCTGATGACGCCGGTGCGCTGCTGGTACGCGGTGAGCGCGTTCTGCGACTGCTCCAGGCGCTGGCGGGCGAACTTCAGCTGGTCGTCGAACCAGGTGGAGTACTTCTTGGCCGGGTCGGTCTTGATGTCCAGCGCGATGTCCAGGTAGGCATCGGAGAACGCGTTGGCGACCTTGGCCGCTTCAGCCGCGCTGCGCGAGGTGTAGGCGATGTTGATGATGTTGCTCTCGCGCGCCGGCTTCACTTCCAGGCCGGTCTGCAGGTCGCTGGCGAGCCACGACTTCAGCGTGCCCTGGCCGCCGGCCTTCTTCCAGTCCTCGGTGGACTTCGGGTCCTTCTCGAGGCCCAGCATCTCGACCACGCGCTCGGCCACGCGGTTGCTGCGCACGATGTCCATCTGGGTGGCCATGTACGACTGCGGCACGATGCTCTGGTAGGTGGGCTGCGCCAGCGGATCGTTGGCGCGCATGTCCACCAGCACGGGCGCGGTGGCGGTGTAGTTCTTCGGCCGCAGCATCACGTAGGCCAGGGCCAGCGCGATGGTGGACAGGAAGATGACGAGGACCATCGTGCGTCGTGCGCGCAGGACGGAGAAGAATTGGTAAAGGTTCATTTGGGTGCGCTCCGCAATCTCTTAGAACAGGCTTTCGCGCACGAAGATGACGTCGTTCGGCAGCACCGGGTCGCTCAGGCGAGCGTCCGATTCCACCTGCTTGCCGTCGGGGCCGGTGCGGGTCAGTCGCAGGCGATTCAGGCTGCCGCGCGGGGTCGGGCCGCCGCCTTGGGCCACCGCCTGCTGCACGGTCATGCCGCGCTCGATGCGGTAGGGGCCGGGGCGCTGGGCTTCGCCGTAGATGTAGTAGACCGGGGCCTTGTTGACGAAGATGGTGTCGCCGCCCATCACCAGGATGTCGTCCTGGCCGCGCTGGTTCAGGAACAGCGCGGGGATGTCGATGACCTTGCGGAAGGGCTGGCCGCCGCGGGTGCCCGTGACGATCAGCGTGTCGTCGCCCATCGGGGTGACGCCGCCGGCCGCGGCGAGCAGGTCGCTCACGCGGGTGTTGGTGGTCTCCAGCGGGAACCGGCCGGGCTTCTGCACCTGGCCGAGCACGGCCGCCTGGTTGCCTCGCACCTGCAGCAGCACGATGTTCACCTGCGGCTGCTTGAGGAAGTTGCCGTTCTTCAGGGCCGAGGCGATCTTGTTCTCGGCCTGGCTGATCGTGGTGCCGCCCAGGCTGATGGAGCCCACCAGCGGGTAGTTGATGGTGCCCTGTTCGGACACGCGCGATTCGATCGACAGGTCAGGGTTCTGGTAGACCTGCACCCGGATCTGGTCGCCGGGGCCCAGCCGGTAGTCGGCGCTGGGCGTCTGCGCGCCCTGCTCCGCCGCCGGTGCGGAGACGGGCCTGGGTGGCGCCGCCGTCCGCTGGGACGGCCCGGCTGCCTGGGCGGCCATGGCCAGCCCCAGGAGCAGGGCTCCCATCGATCGAATCACGCGTTTCATCTTTTCTCTCCCTTCATAAATGCCTGCGGTTGCCCGCGCGGCAACGTCAGATCGTCAGCTTGGCTGTCAGGCCGATCACGTTGGCGCGGTAGTTGAAGTTGGGCAGCGTCGACGAACGGCGCTCGTTGCGGAACTGCGCACCCAGGGTGACGCTGCGGCGGATCGCCCAGTCCACGCCCAGGGTGCCGACGTTGAACTTGTCGGTGCGGCCGGCATCGGTGCTGCCCGTCACGTCCTCGAACTTGCGGTTCTCGTGCTCGTAGCGCAGGGCGACCGTGATCAGCTCGGTGGCGCGCCAGGTCGGGCCCACGTAGAAGCGGTCGCTGACGGTGTGGCCGCCCGTGCCGAACACGTAGCTGCCCAGGTCGCGCGCGTAGCCGGCGGCCAGGCTGGTCTTGCCGGTGATCGCCCAGTTCACGCCGAGCGAGCCGACCAGGCCGTCGAAGTCGCGGGTCGGCGCGGCGTCGTGCTCGCGCTTGAGCCAGCCGAGGCGGCCGTCGAGCGTGGTCTTGGGCGACAGGATCCAGCGGGCCACCACGTCGACTTCGTTGTCGTCGAAGTCGG
This sequence comes from Pseudomonadota bacterium, assembly GCA_023390985.1. GTDB lineage: Bacteria > Pseudomonadota > Gammaproteobacteria > Burkholderiales > Burkholderiaceae_C > Ramlibacter. The sequence continues at coordinate 10,635 of JAEWBU010000041.1, read as the reverse complement.
AGGTGATCGGCGCGCCGTCGAACTTGCCGGTGCCGTGGCGGTAGCGGACGGCCGCGGTGGAACCGGTGGCCGGCTCGAACGACAGGCCGATGCGGCCGCTGGTCTGCGACAGGTTGCCGTCCCAGGCGGTCGGGTCGCTGCTGCGGGTGGTGTTCTGCAGCAGGCCGGCCGTCGCGCGCAGCGACGCGCCGAGGCGGTAGCCACCCTCGATCTGCTCGTTGCGCTCGGTGCGACGGTTGATGCCGGTCGCCAGGCCGTTGGACGTGACGTCGCGGAACTGGCGGCGGTCGGCGCTGGCCACGTAGTCGAAGCGCTCGCCGAAGCGGCCACGCAGGGCGGCCGAGTAGTTGAACGAGTTGAAGTCCGCGTCGATCTTGTCGTAGGTGTAGCGGTCGTACTCGGCATCCAGCACGATCTCCTGCTGGCTGTAGCGCTTCTGGACGCGCAGGCCGAGGCCGAGGCCGGTGATGGTGTCCGAGATCTCGCCGCCGTTGGTGCGCAGCACGTTGTCGTCGCGCTCCACGCCGGCACGGGCGCGGAAGGTGAAGCCTTCGCGCTGGTCGGCGGCCGACGACACGGGGGCGTACGGCTGCGAGATCGACTGGGCGGGCGACACGGGCACGGTCATGGGCACGACCATCGACGGCGACACGGGAGTCGCCGCGGACGTCCCCGCCGGCTGGGCGGCGGACTCGCCCAGGATGCCGCCGGGAGGCGACTGGAGGGTCGTCTGCGCATGCAGCACCGCGGGCAGCAGCAGGCAGGCTGCAGCCGTGGCGGTCAGCACGGGCCGGAGGGAAGGTTTCTTCATTGGTGTTCTCTCACGAGGAACGCCCAGCGCGGCGATCCCACTCATCCTCGGGATGCTCACGCACAGGCAGACGGGCGGACAATGGCTCATTGGTGCTAGTGCTCAATAAGCCGCGCCATCCTTGAACACCAGGCGGATGGTTCTCCACACGATGTAGAGGTCCAGCCGCAGTGACCAGTTTCGCAGATAGTCGAGGTCACAGCGAATGCGCGCTTCCATCTTTTCCAGGCAATCGGTCTCGCCGCGATAACCGTTCACCTGGGCCCAACCCGTGATTCCGGGTTTGACCTTATGGCGGATCATGTAGCTCTTGATCAGCGGTCTATAGAACTCGTTGTGCGACACGGCGTGGGGCCGAGGGCCGACGATGCTCATGCGCCCCTGGAGCACGTTGATGAACTGGGGCAGCTCATCCATGGACGTCTTGCGCAGGATGCGCCCCAACGGGGTGACGCGGTTGTCGTCCTTGCGGGCCTGGGTGACCACGGCGCCGTCCTCGGTCACCGTCATCGAGCGGAACTTGTAGACGATGATCTCCTGGCCCCACAGCCCGTAGCGGCGCTGGCGGAAGATCACCGGCCCCGGCGAGGTCAGCTTGATGGCCGCGGCGATGCCCAGCATCAGCGGCGACAGCAGTAGCAGGATCGCAACAGACAGCACGATGTCGCTGGCCCGCTTGACCACGGCATTGGGGCCGCGGAAGGGCGTCTCGCACACCGAGATCACGGGCATGCCGCAGACCTGGTCCATCCGGCCCTGGATCAGGTCGGTGACGAACATGTCCGGCACGAAATACACCGAGGCGGTGGTGTCCTTGAGCGTGTCCAGCAGCTGCTTGATGCGCGGCTGCGAAGCCATCGGCAGCGACAGGTACACCAGCTGCACGTTGTGCTTCTTGACGTAGCCGGCGATCTCCTCGATGCGCCCCAGCATCCGGTGGTGGCCGCGGCCGTGGATGCGGTCGGGCGTGCGGTCGTCGAAGAAGCCGAGCAGCTCCACGCCGGTGTAGTGCGCCATCGACAGCTTGTCGGCCAGCGAGCCGCCCTGCTCGTTCATGCCCACCACGACGGCGCGCAGCGGCGGGCCCTGCAGGCGGATCAGCGTCGGCGCGGCCTGGCGCAGCGCCCAGTGCGCGGCCAGCTGCGAGGCCGGAGCCAGCCACAGCCAGTTCATCACCACTTCCCGCGAGAAGTCGTCCAGCGCATCGATGGCGTAGCCGGTCGCCAGCAGCAGCCCGCAGGTCCAGGCCCAGGCCAGCACGGTGTCGGCGATCACGCGGGCGGCGGAAGCGCGCAGCTGCGGCCGCCCCGGGTACACCAGCGCGAACGCCACGATCGACAGGCCCAGCCAGCGAGGCGACATCTCGCCCTCGACCACCCACACCAGCAACCACAGCGACAGCACGGTCGCCAGCGGCTCCACGAACGTCTCGAACGCCCGCAGCAGCCGGCTGTGGCTGAACACGGCCGGGCCCGGCAGGGCGGGCGCCGGCGGGGGCGCTGCCACGGCGGGGGCGGCCGACGCAGCGGATGCGGCGCCGAGGACGCGTTCGGCTTCAGGCATATGCGGCCATCCGGGTGAGCTTGGCCACGGCCTGGGCGCGGTTGGTCACGTCCAGCTTGCTGAAGATGCTCTTCATGTGGTTCTTCACCGTGAACTCGCTGATGTGCAGGATGCAGCCGATCTCGGGGTTGGTCTTGCCCATCGCGACCCACACCATGATCTGGCGCTCGCGCTCGGACAGCTGCCCGAGGCGCACCACCATCTGCTCGACCTGGGTGCGCTCGGCGCCGGGCTGGCGCATCGGCGCGGGCGGCATGCGGCGCAGCGCGGAATCGATGAAGGGCACCAGCAGCTTGAGCGCCGCGGCGCCGCCGGCCGGAGCCAGGTCGCAGCTCAGGGCCGCGAAGATGCGCTCGCCGCCCAGGCGGGTGTCGCCGACGCCGTGCACCAGCGCGGTCTGCATGCCGGGCGTGCCGGGCGCGGGCGCCCAGCCCTGTCCGGCTTCGCCGAGCAGCTGGCCGCAGCCGCTGATGTCCAGCTGGCAGGGCTGCGAGAGCGCGGCCGCCCAGCAGTCGCGGAAGTAGTTGACCAGCGGCGCGATGCGCGAGGCCGGGCACAGGTGGGTCCGCAGGCCGGGCAGGCTGGAGACGATGTCGTACTGCAGATCACCGGAGCGGAAGTCGCCCCAGCCGACCAGCAGGATGTCGTGCGGCAGCCAACGCTGCACGTCGCCCTGCAGCCAGCGCCACAGGTCCGCGTGGCTGCGCAGTTGGGCGCCCTGGCCCGCGATCTTCAGGAATTGCACCGGATCGACGTCCGGGGTGGCTGCAGCGATGGTGCTCATCTCTTCTCTCCCACTTTCATCATTGGCCGTTCCCGGCCGTCATGAATCGAAACAGTTATTTCGTGCTTTCCGCATGTACGCGGGTGACGCCTGTTTGCGGCACGAAACCGCATGTGACCAGCGTTGCCGGACCGCCACGAAACGCTTGACAGTCCATATCCGACATGGATCGGGTGTCCTTCATTCCTCTGTCCTCCCCGCGATGTCCGGCGATGAGTGATGGTGTGAAAAATGGACATGTCCCGGAGGTAGGCTCCGCCCGGAGTTCTCTGTCGGTGCAGGCGCAACCGCGTGTCCGAGAATTCCGACACGGCCGTCGCGTAACACGACTTGGCAAGGCGCTACGAGGTGCGAAACGAAGCGAGCAAGTGTTTTGCCCCACGCCCGCAGTCGGACAAGGACGACAAGCTGTGCAGGAACGAAGGCCGAGTGGCTCGGCCGTTCGGCGGCGCCGATGCGGGGAGAAAAGAGAGGGGGATGCGGAGCGCGGCCGTGGGCCGCGGCCGTTCAGAAGCGGGGCAGGTCGCCCAGGCTGCGGCCGGGCTGGTCCTCGTCGAGGGCCAGCGTCTCCGTGCCCTCGGGCAGCACGTCCACCTTGACCTCGGGGCCGGGCTCGAGCCCACCCTCGTCGTCGGGGAACATGCTGATCACGGTGTCGCCCTCGACCAGGCGATCGACCACCTCCGTCACCCGGGTGGGCGAGGGGCGCAGGTCCCAGCGGGCGCTGCGCGAATCGATCAGGCCCATCATGGCCTCCACGATCTGCGAGCCCACGTAGCGGACCGCGGTGATGCCGTAGGTGGCTTTCTCGAGCATGGCTGCATTCTGGAAAGCCGCGCCAGCGCTCCGATCAGCCAATCGCGACAACATGCGTGGGAGGGTGCCTACGGATTGCGACCGCCGGGGCGCCGCGCGGAGTGCGAGCCGGCGCACCCCTGTGCCCTACACTGCGCCTCCCATGGCCGCCGCCGAAGCCTCTCCCCTCCCCGTGCTGGGCCGTGCCCATGCGCGGCGGCTGCGCGAGGTCTACCGCTCGGCGGGCTGGCCCTGCCAGGACCTGCTGGAGATCGAACTGCTCGCCGCGGGGCTGCTCGACCGCGTGTTGTCGCCATCCGGGCACGAGACCTTGCGCGTGACGCCGGCGGGCTTGCGATTGCTGGCCGATACGCTCGCGGGCAATCGCGCTCGTCTCTCGGCGCACGAGGCGCTGGTCGAACGGGTGGCGCTGGAGATGGGACGCGCGGGTCGAGTGGCGTGGCGCAATCTCACGCTGCGCGCGCAGGTGCCGGCCGGCGATGCGGCGGCGCCCGCGCAGTGGTGCATGGCGCGCCCCGATGTCTTCTCGATCCGCAACACCTCGGTGGCGGAGTACGTCGAGCCCGTGGTGCACGAAGTGAAGGTGCGCCGCGCCGACCTGCTCGCGGACCTGCGGCAGTCCTCCAAGCGCGAGGCCTACCTGGATCTCGGCGAGTGCTGGTACGTGCTGGGGAGCGATGCGCGCGGCCGCTGCATCGCGTCGCCGGACGAAGTGCCTTCGTCGTGCGGCGTGCTGGTGGCGGAAGCGGGCCGCCTGGTGGTCGCCCGCGCGGCCCCTCGCGCGCGCCGCGGCGCCCTGCCCTTCGGCGTCTGGATGGCGCTGGCCAAGGCGACGCCGGTGGCGGGCCTCGACGAGGATTGCCAGGGATTGCTGGCGGCGAACGACGGCTGACGCCGCGGCCTACTGCTTCGGGTGCTCCGAATGCCCCGAATCCGGTTCGGGCTTGTGGTGCTTTTCCGGGTCCTTGGGCTGCTGGTGCGCCGGCTCCGGGTTGACCGGCTTGGCCGGCTCGGTGGGTTCCGGGTGCGGGACCGGCACGGTGCCGCCGGGCGTGCTCATGGCTGGCGCGGCGCGATCTCGGTGTTGCGCGCGGCCTCCTCCGGATCCTCGTTCGACGGCGTCGGGATGTCCTCCTCCGACGCCAGTTCCGGCTCCTCCCGGTCCAGGCGCGGGATGCCGGTCGGGTTCGCGATGTTCATGGGGCGCTTCTCCATCGGGGTGTCCTCTTCGTTCAAGGCGAGGGTTTGTGGCTGGCCGGGTGCGGATCCTCCGGCTCGACCGGCGGCTCCATCGGACCGAACTCCGGCTCCACCGGCAGCCGGGTGGGGTTGGGCGTGCCCGGATTGGTGCCCGGCTCCATCGGGTCTTCCGGTTCGACGGGATGGGTGGCCATCAGAAATCGCTCTTGACCCACAGCGCGGGATCGATCGGTTCGCCCGGCTGGCCCGGGACGGGCGGCCTGGGTTCCGCCGCCGCGGCCTGCGGCGGCGAGAAGCCGTCGTCGAGCTGCGGCGAAGCGGGCTCCGCCGGATGCAGGCTGGGGTCGACTGAGTAGGGGATCATGGTGGGCGTCCTCGCTGGGCTCATGGTCGCGGGGCCGCGCGGCGCCGTGGTTCGGCGCAGACGCCTAAACGCTGTCGGCGCGGGCCGACGGCAGGGCGGACGGACGGGGAGCGCCGTTCAGGCGCTTTCCTTGATCTTCTCTTCCTGTTCGCGCTCGGCGTCCCGGCGCACGGACTGGCTGGGGTCGTGCGTGAAGGGCATGCGCGGCAGGCCGATCAGCGCCTGCAGGGTGGCATGGGCCCGGTCCATGTCGGCGCCGATCATCGCCAGGGCCACCTCGTGGCCGGGCTCGTTCTTGGCGATCTCGACATAGGCGGCGCGAAGGCGCTCGTAGTCTTCCTCGGCGCGCGCCACTTCATGCTGGGCGGCCAGCATCTTGGCGTAGTCGGCACGGCTGTATCGCATGCACCCACTGTAGGCATGCCCCAGCGCGGCCGTTGTAGGACAAGGCGCGCCGACTCAGTAGGCGTTGGCGGCCATGCTCGGCGCTGCGGCGCCGGGCTTCATGCTGCCGTCGGGTTGCGGCACGGCGATGGGCGCCACTTCCACCGGCGCCAGCCCCTGCTCGCGGCTGAGGCCGATCTTCTCGGCGGTCGAAGGCGAGAGGTCGACGATGCGTCCGTCCACGTACGGACCGCGGTCCTGGATCGTCACCACCGCGCTCTGCCCGGTCTCCAGGTTGGTCACCAGGGCCTTGGTGCCCAGCGGCAGCGTCTTGCTCGCGGCGTTGTCGTCGCGCGGATTCATCGGCGTGCCGTCGGCCATCTTGCGGCCGTTGAACTGGCGTGCGTAGAACGAGGCCTTGCCGACCTGCTTGCGGCCCGAGTGGTCGAGCTTGTGCCCCTTGGCGGCGGGATGGTTGGGCCGCGGCGGCGGCTTGGCGGCCGTCTGCGCGGCGGCGATGCAGAGGCCGCCGGCCGTGATCAGTGCGACGAAGGCATTGCGGATACGAAGGGAGTGACGGGACGGGGTACTCATGGTTGCACCGGTCCAGTTTGCGCACGGCGCGGCCGCGCGAAGTCGGCCGAGCGCGGCAATGGGCGTAGGAAAGGGTGGCTCGGCCTCGGCGCGCGCCGCCGGGATCAGGCCCGCTCGGTCGGCAGCGAGAAGAAGAAGCAGGCGCCCGCGCCCGGCGTGGCGCTGCACCACACCTCGCCGCCGTGCAGCACGACGATGCGGCGCACCGCCGCGAGGCCCAGGCCCGTGCCGGGAAACTCGCTGCCCTTGTGCAGGCGGCTGAACGGCTGGAAGAGGCGCGCCGCCATCGCGTTGTCGAAGCCTTCGCCGTTGTCGTTCACCGAGAACACCGCCTGCGCCTCGCGTTCGCCGGTGCGCTCGCGGCCGAACGCGATGCGCGCGTTCGGCCGCCGCGAACTGAACTTCCAGGCATTGCCCAGCAGGTTCTGCAGCACCTGGCGCAGCAACGCGCGATCGCCATGCGCGGACAGGCCGGGCTCGATATGCACGTCCACCTCGCGGCCGGCGCCGCCCTCGCGCAATCCCGCCACGACCTCGTGCGCCAGCGCCGTCAGGTCGACCGGCCCGCGGGCGAGCGGCGCGCGCGACAGCCGCCCGAGCTCCAGCAGGCCGAGCGTGAGTTCATTCATGTGCGAGGCGTTGGCCTTGATGCGGCGAAGGTAGTGACGCTGCTTGTCGCTGCCCGCGGTGTCGACGAGCGGCTGCAGCGCGTCGGCGAACCCCGAGATGCCGGCCAGCGGCGCCCGCACGTCGTGCGCGACCGCGTACGAGAACGTCTCGAGGTCGCGGTACGCCTGCTCCAGCTGCGCGGTGCGTTCCTGCACTTGCCGGTCCAGGCCGGCGTTGAGCGCCTGCAGGTCGGCACGCGCGCGGCCGAGTTCGTCCGTGCGTTCCACCCCTTCGGCGTGCATGCGCGCGAGCAGCCCGTACGCGCCCGCGAGGCCGGCGGTCATCAGCATGCACAGGAGCAGCATGCGCGCGCGGCGGTCGCGGTAGGTCGCCAGCGCGTCGTCCCGGGCGCTGGCCACCACGGCGCGCAGCCGCAGTTCGGCGATCGGCTGGGACGAGGCCAGGTAGGCGCGGCCGTCGATCGACGCCGTGCCGCTCGAAGGCCGGATGAGCGCCGCCAGCGGATAGAAGCCCTCCGCGTCCAGCACGTGGCCGGTGCGGGAGCGCCAGGCCGCTCGCGCGGCGCCATCGGCGCCGACCAGCACCACCGCGGTCTGGGCCTCCACGTTGACCGACTTCATGATCCCCAGGATCGCCTCGGCGCCGATGAGCGAGACCGACACGCCCAGCAACCGGCCCTGCGCGTCGCGCATCTGCAGCGCGACGGGCAACTGCAGCGCACCGGCCTGGCCGATCGGCGGCAGCACGCTCACGACGGGCCCCGGCGGGGTCGCCATCGCCACCTGCTCGCAGAGGGTCGCGGTGAGCAGAGCGCCCGGCCCGGGCCTGGGCAGCACGCGGCCATCGGCCAGGCACAGGCCCAGTTCGTTGAGCACGTCGTTGGCGCGCAGCCGGCCGGCCACCATCTGCAGCAGCTCCTCCTCGCTGCGGCCGTCGGCGACCATGCCCCCCAGCAGGCCCTGCACCGCCTGCGCCGTGCGCAGGACGCGGACCGCGTAGTGCTCGACGGCCCGGGCCAGGTTGGCGTCGCGATCGGCCACCGCGTCCAGCGTCAGGCGGCGCTCGTGCGCCATGCTCTCGAAGTAGATCAGCCAGACCGCGGCCGCCACCACCAGGAAAACCGCTCCCACCGTCCGGCGCCAGCGGCGCGACAGCCGGCGCAGCTGTGCCGCCGGATCGGATCGGCTCGCTTCTTCTTCAGGGGAGGTCATCAGGCCCGGATGATGAGGCTCCGGCGCCGGCCCACTCGTGACAAATCCCTCGATGGGGCGCAGTTCCGCACGGCGGCGTCGCCGGAAGGGGCCGTGGCCGCGCTGCGAGATACTTGCCTCCCCATGAAATTCCGGCTGCGCCAGATGGAGGTCTTCCGGGCGGTGATGCTCACCGGCTCGATCAAGGCCGCCGCCCAGCTCCTGTTCGCTTCGCAACCCGCGGTGAGCCGGATCATCGCCCACACCGAGCAGACGCTGGGCCTCACGCTGTTCAACCGCGTGAAGGGCAAGCTGGTGCCCACGCCCGAGGGCGAAGCGCTGTTCCGCGAGGTCGACGAGTTCTACCAGCAGGCGGTGAAGGTCGACGAATTCGCGCGCGCTCTCGCGCAGGGACCGTCGGGCACGCTGCGCATCGCGGCCAGTCCCAGCCTGTCGCGCGGGCTGATGTCGCGGGCGATCTCGGCTTTCGTGCAGCGCTATCCGCAGATCCGCGTGAACTTCCGTACCACTTTGCTGAACAGCATGCCGCAGGAGGTGCTGAGCAACAAGGTGGACCTGGCGGTGTCGGTGCATCCGATCGACCATCCCAACCTGAAGGTGGAGCCCTTCACCACCGGGCGCATGGTGGTGGTGGTGCCGCTCGGGCACGAGCTGGCCCAGAAGCGCACCGTGCGGCTGGCCGACCTGTCGAAGTTCCCGGTGATCTCGCACGATCCCGGCATCCCGTTCGGCCAGCTGGTGGCCGCGGCGTTCGAGAAAGCCGGCGTGGAGCTCGCCTCGCGCATCCACATCCACCAGAGCGACATGGCCTGCTCGCTGGCGCGCTCCGGCAGCGGCGTGGCCATCGTGGACGAGTTCACCGCCGACGGCATGGGCTGGACCGACCTGCAGACGCTGGCGCTGGCCGAGGAGATCCTGCTGGAGCCCAGCGTGGTCCGCTCCGTGTTCGACCACGGGCGCACGCACGCCGACAAGTTCATCGAGGTGCTGCGGCAGCAGTCCGCGCACGAGCCGCGCCAGGCGGCCCGGGCCTGACCGCTTAACCTGAACGCATCCCCGACCCCAGAAACTGCAAGCGGTCCGCGGCGCATCTCCGGTAGATTGCGCCGCCATGAGCCAAGTCACCATCTTCAAGCGCCGCGTGCAGGCCGATCCGGCCCTCGTCGAGCGCTTCCGCCGCCTGCCCGTGGCCAACATCAGCGACTGCATGATGCGCATCGTCGCCGGCGGGCCGCGCCTGCGCCCGATGCACTCCGGCACGCCGATGGCCGGCGTCGCGATCACGGTGAAGACCCGCCCCGGCGACAACCTGTTCGTGCACAAGGCGCTGGACCTGGCCAGGCCCGGCGACGTGATCGTGGTGGACGCCGGCGGCGACCTCACCAACGCCATCATCGGCGAGCTCATGAGCGGTTATGCGGCCAGCCGCAAGCTCGCGGGCATGGTGATCAACGGCGCGATCCGCGACGCGGACATCCTGCGCAAGAGCGACTTCCCGGTGTACGCCGCCGGCGTCACGCACCGCGGCCCGTACAAGGATGGCCCCGGCCAGATCAACGTGCCGGTCAGCCTGGACGGCATGGTCGTGCGGCCCGGCGACATCGTGCTCGGCGACGGCGACGGCGTGCTGTGCATCCCGCTGGAGGACGCCGAGCGCATCTGCGCCGCGGCCACGGAAAAGCACGCGGCGGAGGAACAGACCATCGCCGCGATCGCGGCGGGGAAGCTGGATACGTCGTGGGTGGATGCGGCGCTCAAACGGCTGGGTTACGCGTCGGAAGAGTAAACACCCACCCGCCGCCCTTCCCTCGCATCGCCCGCGAACCGCAAGGCTCGCGGGCGATGTCGTCTCTGGCCCCGTCATCCCCGCGAAGGCGGGGATCCAGTGCTTCCGCCTTTCGCCCTTTCGCGAGCACCGTCCCGTGCCGGGCCAGGGCAAGGGAGGCCTCCTGGCTCCATGTCCCCCGCGCGCCTGAACGGCGCTGGCTCCTCCTTTACTTCCGCCAGGAGGCCTCCCTCACCCTGTCCCTACGCCGCGTTGGATCGAACGCAGCCTCGATTGCCGCAGCAAAAGCGACCACAGTGCAAGGCCGCCTAGGGCGGCCCTACACGCTCGGCGCATTACTTGAGGGCCGCCCTAGGCGGCCTGGGTGGGAGGGTCGCTTTTGGGCGGCCGTTCACGCGTCGGTCGATCACGCACAGACCTAGGGCCAGGGTGGGGAGGGTCTTCTGCCGGAAGTAAAGGAGGAGCCAGCGCCGTTCAGGCGCGCGGGGGACA
>JAEWBU010000398.1 GCA_023390985.1 Pseudomonadota bacterium | reverse complement strand
CGCGTCACGGTCGCGGACACGCGCGAGCAGCCGCCCGGCCTGCCGGCGCTGCGCGAAGAGATCCCCGACGCGCGCTTCGTCGGCGGCCCGTTCGCCGAGTCGCTGCTCGACGACGTGCAGGCGGTCTATCGCAGCCCCGGCCTGTCGCCGACGCAGGTCGGCCCGATCGCCGAAGCGGCCATCGCACGGGGCCTGCCCGTCGGCGGCGAGCTCGCGCTCTTCACGCACGGCCTGCTCAAGCTGCGCCACGAGCAGGGCTACGCGCCCGCGGTGCTGGCCGTCACCGGCACCAACGGCAAGACGACCGTGACCGCGCTCACCGGCCAGCTGGTCGAGCGCTCCGGCCGCACCGTCGCGGTGGCCGGCAACATCGGTCCGACACTGCTGGACACGCTGGCGGCGCGCACGCACGCTCAGTCGCTGCCGCAGGTCTGGGTGCTGGAGCTGTCCAGCTTCCAGCTGGAAGGCGTGGAAGGCTTCGAGCCGACCGCCGCCGCGGTCCTCAACGTCACGCAGGACCACCTCGACTGGCACGGCAGCATGGACGCCTACGCCGCCGCCAAGGCGCGCATCTTCGGCGCCGGCTCGCTGATGGTGCTCAACCGCGAGGACGCGATCGTGATGCGCATGCTGCCGGCGCCGGTCCGGCTCAAGGGCGGCCGCATGCAGCAGCGCGAGCACCTCACGTTCGGCGCCGACATGCCGCAGCGCCCCGGCGACTTCGGCATCGAGACCGTCAACGGCATGGCCTGGCTGGTGCGCGCGATGGAAGCCGACGAGACGCTCAAGAAGCGCCGCGGCGAGGAGCAGGAGATCCACATCCAGCGCCTGATGCCGGCCGACGCGCTGCGCATCCGCGGCCGCCACAACGCGGTGAACGCGCTGGCGGCGCTGGCGCTGGCCAGCGCCACGGGCGCGCAGCTCGCGCCCATGCTGTTCGGCCTGCGCGAGTACCGCGGCGAGCCGCACCGCGTGGAATCGGTGGGCATCGTGGGCGAGGTCGAATACTTCGACGACAGCAAGGGCACCAACGTCGGCGCCACCGTGGCCGCGCTCTCGGGCCTGGGCGCCGACCGCAAGCTGCTCGTCATCCTCGGCGGCGACGGCAAGGGCCAGGACTTCTCGCCGCTGGCCGAGCCGGTGGCGCGCTACGCCCGCGCGGTGGCGCTGATCGGCCGCGACGCCCCGAGCATCCGCGCGGCGCTGGAAGGCACCGGCGTTCCGCTGGTCGACGCCGGATCGATGGAAGAAGCCGTGCGCGTTTGCGCCGCGCAAGCCCAGTCGGGCGATGCCGTGCTGATGTCGCCGGCCTGCGCCAGCTTCGACATGTTCCGCAACTACCCGCACCGCGCCGAAGTGTTCCGCGCCGCGATGCAGGCGCTGGCCGACGAGGCCGGCACGCCGCTGGGGGGCGCCGAATGAACGCGCTGGTCTCGCGCCTGGGCGGCTGGTTCGGCGGCGGCAATGACCGCGGCGCCTACACGGGCCGCGCGGCGCCTTCGCGCGTGCAGGGCTTCGACCAGCCGCTGCTGTGGATCGCCGTGGCGCTGCTCGCGTTCGGGCTGGTGATGGTCTATTCGGCCTCGATCGCGCTGCCCGACAACCCGCGCTTCGCCCGCTACGCCCACACGCACTTCCTGGTGCGCCACCTGTTCTCGCTGGTGCTGGGCTTCGTGTTCGCGCTGCTGGCGTTCCAGGTGCCGGTGGCCACCTGGGAAAAGGTGGCGCCCTGGCTGTTCATCGCCTCGCTGGTGCTGCTGATCGTGGTGCTGGTCCCGCACATCGGCAAGGGCGTGAACGGCGCGCGCCGCTGGATCGGGCTGGGCGTCATGAGCTTCCAGCCCTCGGAGCTGGCCAAGTTCGCGGTGCTGCTCTACGCGTCCAACTACATGGTCCGCAAGATGGACGTGAAGGAGCGCTTCTTCCGCGCCGTGCTGCCGATGGCCGCGGCGGTGGCGGTCGTCGGGGTGCTGCTGCTGGCCGAACCCGACATGGGCGCCTTCATGGTGATCGCCGTCATCGCCATGGGCATCCTGTTCCTGGGCGGCGTCAACGCCCGCATGTTCTTCCTGATCGCCACGGTGATCGTGGTCGCGTTCGGACTGATGATCGCCTTCTCCGAATGGCGGCGCGAGCGCATCTTCGCGTACCTGGACCCGTGGAGCGAGAAGCATGCGCTGGGCAAGGGCTACCAGCTGTCGCACTCGCTGATCGCCATCGGCCGCGGCGAGATCTTCGGCGTCGGCCTGGGCGGAAGCGTCGAGAAGCTGCACTGGCTGCCCGAGGCGCACACCGACTTCCTGCTGGCCGTGATCGGCGAGGAGTTCGGCCTGATCGGCGTGCTCGCGGTGATCGGCTGCTTCCTCTGGATGACGCGCCGCATCATGCACATCGGCCGCCAGGCCGTGGCGCTGGACCGCGTGTTCGCCGGCCTGGTCGCGCAGGGCGTGGGCCTGTGGATGGGGTTCCAGGCCTTCATCAACATGGGCGTGAACCTCGGCGCGCTGCCGACCAAGGGCCTGACGCTGCCGCTCATGAGCTACGGCGGCTCGGCGATCCTGATGAACCTCGTCGCGCTCGCGGTCGTCCTGCGGATCGACTACGAGAACCGCGTGCTGATGCGGGGAGGGCGCTCGTGATGGGCAAGCGCGCGCTCGTGATGGCCGGCGGCACGGGAGGGCACATCTTCCCGGGACTCGCCGTGGCCGAGGCCCTGCGCGACCGCTCGTGGGACGTGCACTGGCTGGGCGCGCCCGGCAGCATGGAAAGCCGCCTGGTACCGCCGCGCGGCTTCGCGCTCGAGACCATCGACTTCGGCGGCGTGCGCGGCAAGGGTCCGATCACGCTGGCCCTGCTGCCGGTGCGCCTGCTGCGCGCCTTCTGGCAGAGCATCCGCGTGGTCCGGCGCGTCAAGCCCGACGTGGTGATCGGCCTGGGCGGCTACATCACCTTCCCCGGCGGGATGATGGGCGTGCTGCTGGGCAAGCCGCTGGTGCTGCACGAGCAGAACTCGGTGGCCGGCATGGCCAACCGCGTGCTGGCCGAAGTGGCGGACCGCGTCTTCACCGCCTTCCCCGACGTGATGCGCAAGGCGCGCTGGATCGGCAACCCGCTGCGCGCGGACTTCCTGCGCCAGCCGCCGCCGCACGAGCGCTTCGCCGGCCGCACCGGGCCGCTGCGCGTGCTGGTGGTGGGCGGCAGCCTGGGCGCGCAGGCGCTCAACGACATCGTGCCCAAGGCGCTGGCGCTGATCCCGGCGGGCGAGCGGCCGATCGTGCTGCACCAGAGCGGCGCCAAGCAGATCGACCCGCTGCGCGCCAACTACGCGGCGGCGGGCGTCGAGGCCGAACTCACGCCCTTCGTCGAGGACACGGCCCAGGCCTTCGCCGCGGCCGACCTGGTGATCTGCCGCGCCGGCGCGAGCACCGTCACCGAGATCGCTGCCGTCGGCGCCGCGGCGGTGTACGTGCCGTTCCCGCACGCGGTGGACGACCACCAGACCACTAACGCCAGGTTCATCGTCGACGCGGGGGGCGGCTGGCTGGTCCAGCAGCGCGACCTCACGGCCGAGGGCCTGGCTTCCCTGATCCAGAACACCGACCGGCAGGAGCTGCTGCGCAAGGCCCAGGCCGCGCAGACGGTGGCGCGCACCAGCGCCACCGCCGACATGGTGCAAGCCTGCGAGGAGCTCGCCAAGGCATGAAACACGCCGTCAAACACATCCACTTCGTCGGCCTGGGCGGCGCCGGCATGTCCGGCATCGCCGAAGTGCTGCGCAACCTGGGCTACACCATCTCGGGCTCCGACCTGCACGACAGCCCCACGCTGCGCCGCCTGCAGGACCTGGGCATCCGCACCTGCGTGGGCCACGAGGCCGCCAACATCGCCGGTGCCGATGCCGTCGTCGCCTCCACCGCCGTGCAGGCCGACAACCCCGAGGTGATCGCCGCGCGCCAGAAGAAGATCCCGGTGGTGCCGCGCGCCATGATGCTGGCCGAGCTGATGCGCCTGAAGCAGGGCATCGCCATCGCCGGCACCCACGGCAAGACCACCACCACCAGCCTGGTGGCCAGCGTGCTCGCCGAGGCCGGCCTCGATCCCACTTTCGTGATCGGCGGCCGCCTGAACAGCGCGGGCGCCAACGCCAAGCTGGGCGCCGGCGACTACATCGTGGTCGAGGCCGACGAGTCCGATGCGTCGTTCCTGAACCTGATGCCCGTGATGGCCGTCGTCACCAACATCGACGCCGACCACATGGAGACCTACGGCCACGACTTCGGCAAGCTGCAGGGCGCCTTCCTCGACTTCCTGCACCGCATGCCGTTCTATGGCACCGCCATCCTGTGCGTGGACGACCCCGCGGTGCGCGCCATCGTCCCCGACGTGCAGTGCCCGGTCACCAGCTACGGCGTGAGCGAGGACGCGCAGGTGCGCGCGGTGGACATCCGCGCGGTCGGCCCGCAGATGCACTTCACGGCCCTGCGCCGCAACGGCATCACGCTGCCCGACCTGCCGATCAAGCTGAATCTCGCGGGCCACCACAACGTGCTCAACGCGCTCTCGGCCATCGCCGTGGCGGTGGAGCTGAACGTGCCGGACGCCGCCGTGCAGAAGGCTCTCTCCGAATTCCACGGCGTGGGCCGGCGCTTCCAGGGTTACGGCGACGTGAAGGTGCCCGCAGCCAACGGCGGCGGCCGCTTCACCGTCATCGAGGACTACGGCCACCACCCGGTGGAGATCGCCGCCACGCTGGCGGCGGCACGCGGCGCCTATCCCGGCCGCCGCCTCGTGCTGGCGTTCCAGCCGCACCGCTACACCCGCACGCGCGACTGCTTCGAGGACTTCGTCAAGGTGCTCGGCCAGGCCGACTCGGTGCTGCTGGCCGAGGTCTACGCCGCCGGCGAGGCGCCCATCGTGGCGGCCGACGGCCGTTCGCTGGCGCGCGCGGTGCGCGTGGCCGGCAAGGTGGAACCGCTGTTCGTCGACGAGATCGGCGCCATGCCGCAGGCGATCCTGGACATGGCGCGCGACGGCGACGTGGTGATGTGCATGGGCGCCGGCTCGATCGGCGGCGTGCCGACGAAGCTGGTCGACATGGGAGGGGCCGCATGACGGAGGCGATCGATCCGAAATCGCTGGGGAAGGTGGCCGTGCTGATGGGCGGCAAGTCGGCCGAACGCGAGGTCTCGCTGATGTCCGGCGCGGGCGTGCTCAAGGCGCTGCAGTCCAAGGGCGTGAACGCGCATGCGTTCGATCCGGCCCAGCGCGACATCGGCGAGTTGAAGCGCAAGGGCTTCAAGCGCTGCTTCATCGCGCTGCACGGCCGCTTCGGGGAGGACGGCACGGTGCAGGGCGCGCTGGAGCTGCTCGGCATCCCGTACACCGGCTCGGGCGTGATGGCCTCCAGCGTGTCGATCGACAAGGTGATGACCAAGCGGATCTGGATCGCAGAGGGCATCCCGACGCCGCGCTACCAGATGCTGCGCCGCGGCGAATACACGCGCGAGATCGTCCGCGCCATCCCCGACGACCTCGGCCTGCCGCTGATCGTCAAGCCGGCACGCGAGGGCTCCTCGATCGGCGTGGCCAAGGTGCAGGGCTATTCGGAGATGCAGGAGGCGGTGGACGCCGCCGCGGCGCTGGACGCCGACGTGCTGTGCGAGCAGTTCGTCTCCGGCGACGAAGTCACCTGCCCGGTGCTGGGCACCGGCGAGCAGGCACGCGCATTGCCGGTCATCCGCATCGTCGCGCCCGAGGGCAACTACGACTACCAGAACAAGTACTTCACCGACGACACCAAGTACCTGGTGCCCAGCGGCCTGCCCGAAGGCGAGGAGGCGGCGATCCAGGAGCTGGTGGTCAAGGCCTACCGCGTGCTGGGCTGCCGGGGCTGGGGCCGCATCGACGTGATGATCGATTCGGCCACCCGCAAGCCCTCGCTGCTGGAGATCAACACCTCGCCCGGCATGACCGGGCATTCGCTGGTGCCCATGTCCGCGCGCGCGGCAGGCATCAGCTACGAGGACCTCTGCCTGCAACTGCTGGCCTCGGCCGCGCTGGACCACCAGCGCGTGGAGCGCCGCAAGTCGAATGCCGGCAACGGAGAGGGTGCCTCCGCATGAAGAAGAAAGCCGCCGCGCCGCTGCCGCTGGACGTGCGCCTGATGAACGGCACCGCGACGGTGCTGTTCGCGGCGTTCGGCGTGCTGCTGCTGGCGGCTTTGTGCTTCTGGGCGCTGCGCCATCCGGCTTTCGCGCTGGGCGGCATCACGGTGCGCGGCGAGGTCACGCACAACAGCCCGGCGACGCTGCGCGCCAACGTGGCACCGCAGCTCACGGGCAACTTCTTCACGGTGGACCTGGAGTCCACGCGCCGCGCGTTCGAGGACGTGCCCTGGGTGCGCCAGGCTGTGGTGCGGCGCGAGTTCCCCAACCGCCTGCGCGTCGTGCTGCAGGAGCACCAGGCGGTGGCGTTCTGGGGCGAGGACGGCGGCTCGCGGATGGTCAACAGCTTCGGCGAACTGTTCGAGGCGAACGCGGGCGAGGTCGACGCGGACGGCCTGCCGCGCCTGGCCGGCCCGGACGACCAGGCCGAGGAGGTGCTGGCGATGTACCGCGCGGTCGCGCCGCTGTTCGAGCCGCTGGAGCTGGTGGTCGAAGAGCTGCTGCTCACCGGCCGCGGCAGCTGGCAGGTGGTGCTGGACACGGGCGCGAAGGTGGAGCTGGGGCGCGGCGACGTCGCCGTGGTCCTGCCGCGCGTGCAGCGGTTCGCGCAGACGCTCACGCAGGTGGCGTCGCGCTACGAGCGGCGGCCGGAGGCGCTGGTCTCGGCCGACCTGCGCTACGGCGATGGTTATGCGATCCGGTTGAGGGGCGTGGGCACGGTGGATGCCGCCGCCAAGAAGGGGTAGAGGGACAGAGAAATGGCGAAGGAATACAAGGACCTCGTCGTCGGCCTGGACATCGGCACCGCCAAGGTGATGGCGGTGGTGGCCGAGGTCCTGCCGGGCGGCGAGCTGAAGCTGGCGGGGCTGGGCGTGGCGCCGTCCAACGGCCTGAAGCGCGGCGTGGTGGTGAACATCGACGCGACGGTGCAGAGCATCCAGCAGGCGCTCAAGGAAGCCGAGCTGATGGCCGACTGCAAGATCACCCGGGTCTACACCGGCATCACGGGCAGCCACATCCGCGGCATCAACTCCAGCGGCATGGTGGCGGTGAAGGACCGCGAAGTCACGCCCGCCGACGTGGCGCGCGTGGTCGAGACGGCGCGCGCGATCAACATCTCCACCGACCAGCGGCTGCTGCTGGTGGAGCCGCAGGAGTTCGTGATCGACGGCCAGGACGTGCGCGAGCCGATCGGCATGAGCGGCATCCGGTTGGAGGCCAAGGTCCACATCGTCACCGGCGCGCAGAGCGCGGCCGAGAACATCATCAAGTGCGTGCGGCGCTGCGGCCTGGAGGTCGAGCAGCTGATGCTCAACCCGCTGGCTTCGAGCCAGGCGGTGCTGACCCAGGACGAGAAGGAACTGGGCGTGGCGCTGGTGGACATCGGCGCCGGCACCACCGACGTGGCCATCTTCACCGGCGGCGCGATCCGCCACACCTCGGTGATCCCGATCGCGGGCGACCTGATCACCAGCGACATCGCGATGGCGCTGCGAACGCCCACCAAGGACGCCGAGGACATCAAGGTCGAGAGCGGCTACGCCAAGCAGCTGCTGGCCGACCCCGAGCAGCAGGTCGAGGTGCCGGGCCTGGGCGACCGCGGCCCCCGCATGCTTTCGCGCCAGGCGCTGGCCGGCGTGATCGAGCCGCGCGTCGAGGAGATCTTCTCGCTGGTGCAGCAGGTGGTGCGCGAGTCGGGCTACGAGGAGGTGCTGTCCTCCGGCATCGTGATCACCGGCGGCAGCGCGGTGATGCCCGGCATGGTCGAACTCGGGGAGGACATCTTCCTCAAGCCGGTGCGCCGGGGCGTGCCGCAGTATTTCGGCGCATTGGCCGACATGGTGGCGCAGCCGCGTGCGGCTACCGTGATGGGACTGCTGGAAGAGGCGCGCCTGGCGCGCGTCCGTGGACACAAGGTGGCGCAGAAGAACGGGTCGATGAAGACCGCCTTCTCCCGCTTCAAGGACTTCATCGTGGGGAACTTCTGATGGCCCACATGAAGCGATGGCTCGCGCGGGGCAGTCCCCCGTTGCGACGAAGGCGGCGATGGCGGTGCACCGAACCGCCATCGTGAGCGTTCAGCTCTGATACCGACAACGAGATCGCAATGGCAACTGCAACGAAGTACAGGAGATTCAAATGAGCATCGAAATGATCGAAGTGGAGGAATTCCACCTGGGCACCCAGATCAAGGTGATCGGCGTGGGTGGCGGCGGCGGCAACGCGGTGGAGCACATGATCTCCCGCGCCGTCCAGGGCGTGGAGTTCGTCGTGGCCAACACCGACGCGCAGGCGCTGGTGCGCAGCGCGGCCCACAAGACCATCCAGCTCGGCAACAACGGCCTGGGCGCGGGCGGCAAGCCCGACCGCGGCCGTGACGCCGCCGAGGCCGCGACCAACAGCATCCGCGAGGCGATCGAAGGCGCGCACATGCTGTTCATCACCGCCGGCATGGGCGGCGGCACCGGCACCGGCGCGGCGCCGGTCATCGCTCGCATCGCCAAGGAGATGGGCATCCTCACCGTCGGCGTGGTCACCAAGCCGTTCGACTGGGAAGGCGGCCGCCGCATGACGAACGCCGACCAGGGCCTGATGGAGCTGGAAGCCAACGTCGACTCGCTGATCGTGGTGCTCAACGAGAAGCTGCTCGAGGTGCTGGGCGACGACATCACCCAGGACGAGGCGTTCGCGCACGCCAACGACGTGCTCAAGAACGCAGTGGGCGGCATCGCGGAGATCATCAACGTGCCCGGCCACGTCAACGTGGACTTCGAGGACGTGCGCACCGTGATGGGCGAGCCGGGCAAGGCGATGATGGGCACGGCGGTCGCGTCGGGCCCGGACCGCGCCCGCATCGCGGCGGAACAGGCCGTGGCCTGCCCGCTGCTGGACGGCATCGACCTGTCGGGCGCCAAGGGCGTGCTGGTGCTGATCACCGCGGCCAAGGGCAGCCTGAAGCTGGCCGAGTCCAAGCTCGCGATGAACACCATCCGCGCCTACGCCTCGCCCGACGCACACGTCATCTACGGCACGGCCTACGACGACAACCTGGGCGACGAGGTCCGCGTGACCGTGGTGGCCACCGGCCTGTCGCGCCAAGGCCAGCAGCGCCGCACGGCGCCCCCGCTGCAGGTGCTGCGCACCGGCACCGACAACGTGCCGTTCCACGTGCCCACGGTGAACAACGTGGTGGCCCCGGCCACCATCGTCACCCGCGAGATGACCGGCATGGTCGCGCCCCAGCAGCCCGATTACGGCGGCATGACGGTGCCCAGCGTGTGGCGCACCAACCGCACGCAGGCGGCCGCCAAGGTCGACGCGCTGTCCTCGGGCGGCATGGACGATTTCGAGATACCGGCGTTCCTGCGCAAGCAGGCCGACTGATCGCGTACAACTCCGCGCGCTTCGAAGCAACGGGCCTTTCGGGCCCGTTGCTTTTTGGCCCTCGTCCTTCCAGCGGATTGCGATGACCAGGGCCGCTGGCTAGCATTGCCCGGCATTTCTGGCGCGAGGAGGCGTTCCATGCCGCAGTTGATCATCACGGTCGAAGGGGTCGAGGTCCGTCAGGTCTACCTGTCGAAGGACCGGACCACGCTGGGCCGGGGCCCGGAAAACGACATCGTGCTGTACAACCCCGCGGTCAGCTCGCGGCACTGCGCGTTCGACCTGAAGGGCCTGTCCGACGTCTTCGTCGAGGACCTGGGCAGCACCAACGGAACCTTCGTCAACAACAAGAAGGTCAAGCGCCAGCGGCTGCACGACGAGGACGTGATCGCCATCGCCGGCTTCCGCTTGCGCTACCTCACGGCCAGTCCCGACTCCGGCTTCGGCGCCACCGCGGCCATGCAGCTCGGGCCCAACTCCAACCTGCCGCCGCCCACGCATGCCAGCTTCCGCGTGCTCTCGGGCAGTTCCACGGGTCTGGAGGTGCCGGTGAACAAGGCGGTGTCCACCTTCGGCAAGCCCGGCGTGGCCATCATCGCGGTGGCGCATCGCCGCACCGGCTACTACGCCGCCCACCTCGACGGCGACCAGGTGCCGCTGCTGAACGACCGCCCGCTGGGCCCCGACCCCGTGCTGCTGGCCCACCACGACGTGCTGGAGCTGGCGGGCACGCGCATGCAGTTCATCCTCGCCAACTGAGCACCCGCCTCTATCGCGGGCATAGCCCCGCAGCCCCGTCGAAAGAGAGCCGGCCACTTAAAATCGTGGCCATGCTGGCTCAACGCACGCTCAAGACCCTCACCCGCGCCGTGGGCGTGGGCCTGCACGGCGGCCAGCGCGTGGAACTCACGCTGCGGCCCGCGCGCCCGGACACCGGCATCGTGTTCCGCCGCGTCGACCTGCCCCAGCCGGTGGACATCCCCGTCTCGGCCGAAGCCGTCACCGACACGCGCCTGGCCTCCACGGTCTCCAACGGCGCGGTGAAGGTGCACACCGTCGAACACCTGATGTCGGCGTGCGCCGGCCTGGGCCTGGACAACCTCTACATCGACATCACGGCCGAGGAAGTGCCGATCCTGGACGGCTCCTCGTCCTCGTTCGTGTTCCTGCTGCAGAGCGCCGGCATCGAGGTGCAGAACGCGCCGCGCCGCTTCATCCGCGTGTTGAAGCCGGTCGAGGTGCGCGAAGGCGAGGGCGATGCGCTCAAGTGGGCGCGCCTGGCGCCCTACCACGGCTACAAGCTCAGCTTCGAGATCGACTTCGACCACCGCGTGGTCGACTCCACCGGCCAGCGCGTGGAGTTCGACCTGGGCAAGGGCAACTACCAGCGCGACATCGCGCGCGCCCGCACCTTCGGCTTCACCAAGGACGTGGAGATGATGCGGGCCAACGGCCTGGCGCTGGGCGGCGGCATGGACAACGCCATCGTGATGGACGACTACCGCGTCCTGAACACCGAGGGCCTTCGTTACGAGGACGAGTTCGTCAAGCACAAGATCCTCGACGCCATGGGCGACCTGTACCTGCTGGGCAAGCCGCTGCTGGCGGCCTACAGCGCGTTCCGCTCGGGCCACGCGATGAACAACAAGCTGCTGCGGGCCCTGCTGGCCCAGCGCGACGCCTGGGAAGTGGCCACCTTCGAGGACGAGCGCCAAGCGCCCGCCGGGTTCGGCCAGCTGGCCCGCGCCTGGTAACGGCCGCGATGGCCGTCTTCCGCGCCGCGATCTTCCTGCTGCTGCTGGTCGCGGCCGTGTTCTTCGCGATGTACGCGTACACCGGCCAGCCGCGCTACAAGCGCACCGGCCTCGTCACGCTCAAGTGGACGATCGCGGCGGCCCTCGGCTTCTTCGCCGTGCTCATCATCGAGAAGCTGGTCGAGTAGAGATCAGTAGGCGCGACCGGCGCGGTACTGGCCCGTCGTACGGCGCGTGGTCTCGCCGGCCGCGGCGATGCGCGCCAGCGACTGCCCCGCATGGGCATGCGTGATCGCCAGCCCCAGAGCATCGGCGGCGTCCTCGCCCGGCACGCCGGGCAGGTTCAGCAGGCGCTTGACCATCTCCTGCACCTGGGCCTTGGCCGCCCGGCCGTGGCCGGCGACGGCCTGCTTCATCTGCAGCGCGGTGTATTCGGCCACCGACAGGTTGCACGCCACCAGGGCCGTGACGCAAGCGCCGCGGGCCTGCCCGAGCAGCAGGGTGGATTGCGGATTGGCGTTGACGAACACGATCTCCACCGCCGCGGCATCGGGCTGGTAGCGGTCGCGCACCTGGGCGATGCCGTCGAACAACACTTTCAGGCGCGACGGCAGTTCGCCGCGCGGCAGGTGGGTGGTGGTGATGGTTCCGCTGGCGACGTAGCGCAGCGAGGAGCCTTCCACGTCCACGACGCCGAAGCCGGTGGTCTGCAGGCCGGGATCGATTCCTAGGATGCGCATGTCCGGTTGAGTCTATCCTCGCGGGGCAGCCCGCGCGGCCGTGTCCTACAAGCTCAGGCGTGGTTGGGCTGCAAAGTACGGAGTGCACGTCGTGCACATCAACAAGGAGAAAACATGAAAACCATCCTCATCGCCTTCGCGGTCGCTCTCGGCCTCGCCGGTTGCGGCACCTTCGGTTCGGGCGACACCCGCACCGGCACGCGCACCGCGGGCCAGGCGGTCGACGACGCGACCATCGGCACCAAGCTGAAGGCCGCCTTCGCGGGCGACCCCGAGCTCAGCGCCATGAAGATCAACGTCGACACCACCCAGGGCAACGTGCGCCTGCGTGGCGAGGTGAAGAACATGGCCGAATGGCGCAAGGCCGGCGACACGGCCCGCAAGGTCGACGGCGTGAAGTCGGTCGACAACCAGCTGGTCATCACCGGCGCGCGCTAAACGCCGAACCACCACCGTACCGAGTGGAAGAAGACGGGCGCGCCGAAGCAGAGCGCGTCCACCCGGTCCAGCAGGCCATTCGCGCCCGTGACCGAGGCGCGGTGTCTCCAGGCGGG
Source organism: Pseudomonadota bacterium (assembly GCA_023390985.1). Classification (GTDB taxonomy): domain Bacteria; phylum Pseudomonadota; class Gammaproteobacteria; order Burkholderiales; family Burkholderiaceae_C; genus Ramlibacter. The sequence goes on along the minus strand of JAEWBU010000398.1, from coordinate 20,165 downwards.
GACACCGCGGTCCCGCTTGATCGCCTTCATCACCAGATGACCGAGTGATCCGGCGGCGCAGGCGATGAACGCCATCGCCACCGCCTGCAGCGGCCCGAACGGCGTGATGAACGACAGGGCGCCACCCAGCAGGCTGCCCACCGCCATCCCCAGGGCCCAGGCCGTCCAGTTGAAGCTCTTGCTCACGTCCGGCACGCTCGGCGGCCTCGCCTGGCTGCGCGAAAGCAGGTGCTGCACCACCATGCAGGTCTGCACCGTGAACACCAGGAAGAAGACCAGGAACGCGCCCTGGCCCGGCGGATGGTCGCGGAACTCCAGCAGCAGCAGGGCCGGCACATGGCTGATGCCGTACACGCAGACCACGATGCCCCATTGCAGCTTGGCGTTGCGCTCCAGGAAGCGCTGCGTATCGCCGCCCAGGGCGCTCACGAGGGGGACGGCCAGGAACACGTAGACCGGGATGAACACGGTGAACAGGTCGAAGCGGCGTGTCGCGGCGAGCCAGAACTGCACCGGCAGCACCACGAAGAAGGCCAGCACCAGGCTGCGGTGATCCGCGCGGCGGGTGGGCGACAGCGTGATGAACTCGCGCAGGGCGAGGAAGGCGATCAGCGCGAACAGCAGCGTGGCCACCACTGGTCCGGCGATCCAGCCGATCCAGAACACCACCACCATGAACCAGGAGGTGGACAGCAGCCTGCGGAAATCCTCCAGGCGCTGCTGCCGGGCCTCGTCCTGCGCGTTTCCCGCCGCGCGGAAGCTGAGCAGGAAGGCGGCGACGCTCACCAGCACGAGGATGCCGAACACGCCAATGAACAGCGCGCCGACCTGCTGGTAGGGCGTCAGGCCACGCAGGAAGTCGTTGAAGTCGCTCATGCCGCTCCGACGTCCCGCAGCGCGATCACCGCCTCGCGGGCGCGCGCCAGGAAGGCATGCCGGTCCTCGCCGGGCTGCAGCGCCACCGGCGCCCCGAAGGTGACGGAGCACAGGATGGGCACCGGCACCACTTCGCCCTTGGGCATCACGCGCTGCACGTTGGCGATCCAGGCCGGCACCAGCACCACCTGCGGAAAGCGCAGCGCCAGGTTGTAGAGGCCGGCCTTGAACGGCTGCGGCTCCTCGGCATGGCCGCGCGTGCCTTCGGGGAACAGGATGATGGAGTCGCCGCTGTCCAGTGCCTGCACCAGCGGCTCCAGCGGGTCCTGCTCGCCGGTGCGTGCGCGGTCCACGTACACGGCGTTGAACACGGCGGTGGTGATCCACTCGCGAAAGCGGCCGCGGGTCCAGTAGTCGCGCGCGGCCACGGGGCGCGTGATGCTTCGCAGTTCCTGGGGGAGGGCCGCCCAGATCATCACCAGGTCGGCGTGGCTCTGGTGGTTGGCGAAGTAGATGCGCTGCTCGGCCTTGGGCGGGCAGCCGTACCAGCGCGCCTGCGCACCGGTCAGCAGGCGCACCAGGCCCAGCAGGAACAGGCTCATCGCCTTGGCAAGCATGCGGGCGATCATAAGCGTCACGGCTGAGCCGGCCGCCCTGCAAGCGGATGCGCTTGCGGCCGACACGGATCGTTCGCGGCCCGTCGGTATGCTGGCCCGATGCTGAACTGGCGCGCGCTCCTCGCGACCCTGCCGCTGGCCCTCGCGGCCTGCGCGGCGCAGGCGCAGCCGGACGACGTGCTGGCCGCGATTTCGCGGGCGCGGCAGCAATGCGGTGCCACGGGCCAGCTTCTTCCCGACGCACGCCTGCACGATGCCGCGCGCCGCCTTTCGCAAGGCGCCTCGCTCGAGCGCGCGCTGCAGGGCAGCGGCTATCGCGCGCAGCGCAGCTTCCAGTGGAACTTCAGCGGCTACCGCTCGGCGCAGGCCGTGGCCCAGGCGCTGGTGCCGTCGCAATGCCGGTCGCTCGGCGATGCCGCGCTGCGCGAAGTGGGCGTGCAGCAGTCGGGCAACTCGTACTGGATCATCGCCGCCGTGCCCTTCGATCCGCCCGCGGCCGCCGAAGCCAACGGCGTCGCCGAGCGCGTGCTGGCCCTGGTCAACCAAGCGCGCGGCCAGCCGCGCCGCTGCGGCAACGAATCGTTCGGCCCGGCGCAGCCGCTGGTGCTGCAGCAGCAGTTGACGCAGGCCGCGGTCGGCCATGCGCAGTCGATGGCGCGCTACGGCTACCTGGAGCACCAGGGTCGCGACGGCAGCACGCCGGCCGATCGGGCCGACCGGGTCGGCTACAAGTGGCGCAGCATCGGCGAGAACGTCGCCATGGGCCAGACCACCCCCGAGCGCGTGATGCAGGACTGGCTGCGCAGCCCCGAGCACTGCGCCAACATCATGGAGCCGCGCTTCACCGAGATGGGCGTGGCCTACGCGGTCAACAACGCGAGCGAGGGCGGGATCTACTGGGCGCAGTCGTTCGGGCGGCGTTGATGTCCGCCCAGGCGGGTCACGGCAGCTCCGCGTGCCGCATCCGCCCCACGATGATGTTCGCGCGATTGGCCAGGTAGCCCGAGTTCGACCGCTTCTCGAAGTACCGCGGCCGCGGCAGCATCACCGCCAGGCGCGCGGCCTCGTACGGAGTGAGCTGGCTGGCCGGCTTGCGCCAGTAGTGCTGGGCGGCGGCTTCGGCGCCGAACACGCCTTCACCCCATTCCACGTTGTTCAGGTAGATCTCCAGGATGCGCTGCTTGGGCAGCAGCGCCTCCAGCGTCAGCGTGAGCACGAACTCCTGGCCCTTGCGCAGCAGGGTGCGCTCGCCGGACAGCAGCAGGTTCTTGGCCAGCTGCTGCGTGATCGTGGAGCCGCCGATGATCTTCGGCGGGCGGGCGTTGGGCCGCAGTTGCGCGCGGCGAGCCGCCAGTTCCTCGGCCTTGGCGTTCTTCTCCCAGGCCTTCTCCAGCGCTTCCCAGTCCACGCCTTCGTGCTGGGCGAAGCCGTCGTCCTCGGACGCGATCACCGCCCGCTTCAGGTTGTCGGAGATGCGCGAATAAGGCACCCACTGCTGGCGCCAGCGCAGGCGATCGCTTTCGGTGGCGATGCGAAAGGCCTCCGAGCGCTGGAAGGTCGTGGACCGCGGGTCGAGCACGGCGGACGCGGCGATGCTCAGCACGAAGAACAGCTGCAGCAGCAGGCCGGCGAGGATCGCCAGCAGCACCCAGCGCAACACGCCCTTCAAGCCGTCACCCCGTGGCCAGCAGGGCGCGCAGTTCGGCGAGCACGGGACCGGTGTCCGGCCGCACGCCGCGCCACACGAAGAAGGATTCGGCCGCCTGCTCCACCAGCATGCCCAGGCCGTCGCGCGGCGTGGCGCCGTGGGCGCGGGCCCAGTCGAGGAAGCCCTGCGCGGGGGGGCCGTACATCATGTCGTAGGCGAGGGCGCCTGGCCGCAGCACTGCGGCGGGCACCGGCACGGCGCCGCCGGCGATGCTGCTGGCGCTGGCGTTGACGACGATGTCGAAGGCGCCCGGCACGGCGTCGAGGCCGCACGCGACGAGATCCACCGATTGCGCGCGAGCGGGAGCCGCGTGGCTGTCCACCAGCGCCTGCGCCTTCGCCGGCGTGCGATTGGCGATCACCAGCCGCGACGGCCGCGCCTGCAGCAGCGGACCGAGCACGCCCGCGCCGGCGCCGCCGGCACCGACCAGCAGCACTTCGCGCCCGGCGATCGCGACCCCGGCCGAGCCGATGTCGCGCACCAGGCCCGCGCCGTCCGTGTTGTCGCCGAAGACGCCCTGCGTATCGAAGCGCAGCGTGTTGCACGCGCCCGCCAGCCGCGCCCGGTCGCTCAGCGTGCCGGCGATCGATGCGGCCTCGAACTTGAAGGGCAGGGTGACGTTGCAGCCGCGGCCGCCTTCCGCACGGAAGCTCTGGACGGTGGCCGCGAAGCCATCGAGCGGGGCAAGCAGCTTGCCGTACTCGACCGGCTCGCCGGTGAGCTGCGCGAAGCGGGCATGGATCCACGGCGAGCGGCTGTGCTCGACGGGGTGGCCGACGACGCAATACCGATCCGGGTTCATCGCGCGGTGAGCTTGGTCTCGAGCGTCTCGTCGCGCGTGAACTTGAAGCGCGACACCACCACGATCTGGTCGGCGCGCTGGCGCATCGGCGCCGAGAAGGTGCCGAACGGACCGGCGGCGCGGGCGATGCTCTCCGCGCGGCGGTCGAGCGTGCGGTTGCCGGAGCTCTCGACCACCTCGGTCTCGAGCACGCGGCCGTCGTGGTTGACGGTGACGATCATGGTGAGTTCGCCGTACAGCTTGCGGCCGGCGGCCTCGGGGAAGTTGTGCGTGCCGCGGTCCTCGATCTTGCGCCGCAGCGAGTCATAGTAGATCGCGTAGACCTCTTCGCGCGTGGCCGGGCTCACGTAGCGCTTCTTGGGTCGCGCGTTTTCCTCGTTGATGCGCCGCTCGATCTCGGCCAGCAGCTTGACCAGCTGGCGGCGCTTCTCCTCGCGCGCCTGCGCATCGGCGGCGTTGGTGCGCTGCCTGGGGTCGGGCGGCGGCAGCGCGGCGAGCATGCTCTTGACCTGGGCCAGCATCAGCATCTGCTGTTCCTGCATCGCCTCGACGCGCTTGTGCGCGTCCTCGGCGGCGTCGCCGATGGTGGTCAGCGCGGAAGGCGGCAGCGGCGAAGTGGCGCGGCCGCTGGCGGCCTCACCGCCGCCGGCCAGCGCGGCCTGGGCGATCGCCTGGGCCTTGTCGGGTTTCTCGGTGCTGCGGGCATTGACCAGCACCACCTCCAGCGGCGTGTCCTGGAACACCCGGTTGAAGCCTTCCGGGTCCACAATGCGCACCGTCAGGAGCGCGGCATGCGCCGCGAACGAGACGCCCAGCGCGATCTGCAGGGTGCTGAAGGACTTGAGGTTCACGACGGCGGATTATCCGCCGCATTGTCGAGCTCTCCGCCCTCGGCGACGTCCACCGCGATCGCGATCGGGCCGGCCACCGGCTCTTCTTCCTCCCCGGTGTCGTCTTCCGCCGACAGCGCCTGGGGCGCGGTCTCCATCCGCTCGATCAGGGTGCCCGAGATGTCCAGGGTGATGTCGTCGATCTCGCCCAGACGCACGCGCACCTTGGTGCCGCGCGCGATGTTCTCCGTGCCCAGCACGGGCAGCACCAGCGGCAGCGTGTCGGCGCGCACCAGCCCCTCGCGGAACACCGTGCCTTCGAGCTCCTTGATGCCCTGCTGGCGCAGGTAGTGCAGCGTCCAGAACCGCTCCATGCCAGCCTGGTAGCCGTTGTAGGCGGAGTAGGCCGCGTCGAAGGCCGAGATGATGGAGAACAGGTCGGCGTCCTTCGGCTTGAAAGGCGCGGCCAGAGCGGCGGTGCGGCCGTGGCGGGCCGCCGCGATGATCTGCCACTGGTTCACCAGGTCGGTGTAGCGGCGCAGCGGCGAAGTGCTCCAGGCGTAGCTCTTGACGCCCAGGCCCGCGTGCGGAAGCGCCTTGGTGCCCATGCGGACCTTCACGCCGGGCAGCAGGCTGGCCTGGCTGCGGTAGATGCCGGGCACGCCCAGTTCGGCGAGCCAGGTGCCCCAGCTGCTGTTGGCCAGGATCATGGCCTCGGACACGATCAGGTCCAGCGGCGCCCCGCGCTTGCGCACCGTGATCTCCACCTGCTCGGTGCCATCGGGCTCGCTGCCGTCGTGGCCGACCAGGCGGAAGTTGTAGTCGGGCCGGCTGAAGACCTCCGGCTTGCCGCGCACGACTTCGCGCAGCCCCTTGAGGTGCTGCGCCAGGCGCCACAGGAAGGAGAGCGGCTCGCGCAGGTGCGCCGCCGGCTCGGGCACCGCGTGCACGGTGGCGCCGCCTTCGAGCCAGTCGACGGTGAGGTGCTCGTCGAGCTGGTCGTGCCGCAGGTTGGCGCGGATCGGCACGCGCTCCAGCTTCGTCTCGGACGACTGCATCACGAGGGTGGCCTCGTCGAAGCTGACGTACAGCGACACGGCGGGGCAGTCCCGGCCTTCCTCCAGCGTGTAGGCCGCCACCACCTCGTCGGGCAGCATGGTGATCTTGTGGCCCGGCATGTAGACCGTCGACAGGCGCTGGCGCGCCACCTGGTCCAGCGGGGTGCCGGGCTGCAGCGCGAGACCCGGCGCCGCGATGTGGATGCCGATCGTGACCGTGCCGGTGCCCAGGCCCTGGACCGAGAGCGCGTCGTCGATCTCGGTGGTGCTGGAGTCGTCGATCGAGAACGCCTGCACCGGCGCCACCGGCAGCTCCTCGGCGATGCGCGGGGCGGCCAGGGGCGGAAAGCCCGTGCCCTTGGGGAACCAGTCGAACAGGAAGCGCTTCCAGTGGAACTGGTAGGCCGAATCGATGGCGCCGGCCTTCTGCAGCAGCGCCAGCGGCGCCATCTGCGTGGCGCGCGAGGCTTCCACCACGGCCTTGTACTCGGGCCCGTTCTTGTCCGGCTTGAACAGGATGCGATAGAGCTGCTCGCGCACCGCGGGCGGGCAGCCGCCCGCCGCGAGTTCGGCGGCCCAGGCGGCGATCTGCTGCTGCACCTGCTTCTTCTTTTCCAGCGCGGCGAGCGCCTGCTGCACGATCTCGGCCGGCGCCTTGCGGAAGCGCCCCTTGCCCGCGCGGCGGAAGTAGTGCGGCGCCTCGTGCAGGCGGAACAGCGCGGCGGCCTGCTGTTCCAGCGTGGCCTTGTCGCTGAAGTAGTCGCGCGCCAGGTCGGCGAAACCGAATTCCTCGTCGGAGGCGAATTCCCAGGCCAGGTCCAGCTCGATGGTCTGCGCCAGCGCCTGCGCGCCGGCGACCAGTTCGGCCGGTTGCGGCTTCTCGAAAGTCAGGAGGATGTTCGCGGACTTGACCTTGACGCGCTTGCCGCTGTCCAGCTCGACCTGGGCGGAAGCCTCGGCCTGGGAGAGGACCCGGCCCGCCTGGAACTTGCCGGCGTCTTCGAACAATGCATACATCGCCGGAATTGTCCCACGCGGGGTCAACGCGACGGCAGGCCCAGGAACGCGAAAACCTCGTCGAGGTACTGCTCGAACTCGGGCAGCGCATGGTCGCCGCCTTCCAGCAGCTCGATGCGCGATCCGGGGTAGCGGCCCGCCATCTCGCGCCAATCGAGCACCTCGTCGCCCTTGGCGATCACCGCGAACAGTCGCTCGGGATGCGGCAGCGGGCCGTGTTCGAGAGCGCGCAGTTCGTCCACGTAGCGCGGCTCGAAGAAGAAGTGCTGCCCGGGGTCGTGCCACGCGGTCTGCTCGCCGATGTGGCGGGACAGGTCGCGCGCCGCGTGCACCGCGGGGTTGACCACCACGGCGCGGCAGCCGGTTTCCACGGCCACGTGCGTGGCGTAGAAGCCGCCGAGCGAGGAGCCGATCACGCCCATGCTCTCGCGCGGCCAGCGTTCGATGCCTTCCATCACCATCCGCATCGCCTCGCACGGCGAAGGCGGCAGCTGCGGGCACCACCAGACGACCTCCGGATGCTCGCTCGCGATGCGCGCCGCGACCTGTCGTGCCTTGGTGGACTTCGGCGACGAGCGGAAACCGTGGAGGTAGAGCAGGTGGGTCAGGGCCATCGCGCCATCCTAGCGATCAGCCGGATGGCCGATGTCGGGCCCGGCCCATGCTCAAGTACAGTCGGCCGCACCAGAAGGAGACCGGCTGTGATGCGTGTGCTGGTGGTCGATGACCACGCCTTGTTCCGCGAGGGCATGCGGCTGCTGCTGCTGTCCCTGGGGTCGATGGAATGCGAGGTCGCGCCGGATGCCGACGAGGGCCTGCGCGTGGCGCGCAGCCGCCCCTTCGACGTGGTGCTGCTGGACTGGCACATGGAGGGCCTGTCGGGCGCCGACGCCATCCGCTCCTTCCGCGAGGTGGCCGAGGAGGCCCGCATCGTGGTGGTCTCCGCCGAGAAGAATGCGACCCTGGTGCGCAGCGCCATCGACGCGGGCGCCGTCGGCTTCATCCCCAAGGAATCGCCGCCCGACGTGCTGCAGCAGGCGCTGAACAAGATCACCGAAGGCGGCATCTACCTGCCCAGCGCCTTGCTGGCGGCGAGCAGCGCTCCGTCGCCGCGCGACGCCCAGCCCAAGGCCATCGTGGACGTGTTCCCCGCGCTCACCCAGCGCCAGGCCGACGTGCTGGCCGCGATGCTGCGCGGCCTGCCGAACAAGCTGATCGCCCGCCAGCTGGGCATCAGCGACGCCACCGTGAAGACGCACCTGAGCGCGATCTTCCGCGAGCTGTCGGTGCAGTCGCGCACCGAGGCCGTGTACGTGGCCGCGCGTCAGGGCGTCAAGATCGCCTGATCGGCCGCGGACTCGCCGCGGCGCGGACGGCGTCCGCCCTTGCAGGCGGCGTGCAGCCAGCTTCCCAGCACCGCCGGGATCACCGGTTTCTGCAGCACCACGGTGTTGCCCATCTCCTCCAGCGCGGCGCGGTCGATGGCCGGGTCGCCGGTGACGATGGCCACCGGCAGCTGGGGCCAGGTCTGGCGCAGCGCGCGGGCGACCTGCAGGCCGGTGCTGTCGCCGTCCAGGCGGTAGTCGGCGACCAGCGCGTCGGGCGCGGGTGCCGACGCCGTGTCGGGAGGCAACGCGAACCAGGCGTGCACGGTGCAGCCCAGCTCCTCCAGCGCGCGCCGGGTGGCGATCTGCACCAGCTCGTTGTCCTCGACCAGCCAGATCGTCAGGCCCTGCAGCGGGGCCGACTGCGCCATCGGGTCGTCCTCGGCGGGCGCGGCCGCGCCGCCCGCCGCGTCCAGAATCGGCGCGGACTGCAGCTCCACGCGGAAGCAGGTGCCCACGCCCGGCTGCGATGTCAGCTCCACCCGGGCGTCCAGCAGCGCGCACAGGCGCTTGACGATGGCCAGGCCGAGGCCCGAGCCCTTGGCCAGGTCGCGGGACCGGTTCCCCACCTGGAAGTACTCCTCGAAGATGCGCGGCTGCAGCTCGGGCGCGATGCCCTCGCCGGTGTCGCGCACTTCCACGATGGCCTGGCTGGGGCCCTGCGTGATCGCCACCGTCACGCCGCCCGAGCGGGTGTACTTGACGGCGTTGTCGATCAGGTTGCGCAGCACCCGCTCCAGCAGGAAGGGATCGCTCAGCACCCACTGGGAATCGCCGGTGCACGCGATGGTGATGCCCTTGCGGCGGCAGGCCTCCTCGTACTCGGCGCACAGCTCGCGGGCGATGCCGTTGACGTGCACCGCCTGCAACTGCGGCACCACGCCGCCGGTCTCCAGCTTGGACAGGTCCAGCAGGCCGGCGAACAGCTTGTCCAGCGAGCTCGCCGCGCTGCGGATGTGGGTCACCAGTTCGGCGGTCTGCGGCGTCTGGGTCTTGTGCAGCAGCGTGGAGAAGACCAGCAGCGCATGCAGCGGCTGTCGCAGGTCGTGGCTGGCGGCGGCCAGGAAGCGCGACTTGGCGGCGTTGGCCTCCTCGGCCACCTTCTTCTCCTCCGCGAGGCGTTCGAGCAGGTCCGCGTTCTCGAAGCGCATGCGCAGCGACTCCTCGAACGCCGCCGCCGACTGGCGGCAGGAGCGGGTCATGATCAGGCCCATCATGGCCAGCGAGAAGGCGAGCGGCCAGCCCAGCTGGCTCTGCGTGAGCCAGAACGAGGCGGCCAGCAGCAGGTTGATCCAGGCGCCCGAGATGAAGGTGGGCGGGTGGGTGGAGGCGTTCACCAGCGCGCCGCCGAGGTAGATCAGCTGCAGCGTGGTGGCGATGGTGGCGACCGTGCTGGTGTTGTCATGGCCGATCCACCACACCGACAGGCCCATGGCCACCTGGTTGAACACCGTGGTCCACCACAGCACGGTCTGGTGGCGCGCCAGCTGCCCGGGCGAGGCGGCGTCCAGGCCGCCCAGGATCCGGCTGCACACCATCGCATTCGCCTGCGCGAGCAGCGCCACGGGCAGGGCCCAGGCCAGCAGGCGCCAGGTCGGCACGATGCTGGCGAAGGCCGCCATCGCCACGATGGCCGCCACGATGACCGTGGTGCGCGAGTGGACCGACTGCCGGGCCCGCACCCGCAACGACTCGCGCGCCATCTCCACGCGCAAGGGCTGGTCGGCGTCAACCGCAAATTCTGGGAACGTGACCATGGATGAGCTTCACAATCCGCTGACCTTAGTCCTTGACGTTACAAGATGTCAACCGATCCCCGCTGGTCCGAGCCCGTCGAATCGCTGCTCGAGTCCACCCCGCCGCAAGCCTGTGACGTACTGGTGATCGGTTCCGGCTACGGCGGCAGCGTCGCCGCGGCGGAACTGGCGGCTCCGGGCCGCAGCGTCTGGGTGATGGAGCGGGGGCGCGAATACGCCCTGGGCGAATTCCCCGAGGACATCGGCCAGCTGCCCGGCCACGTGCGTTTCCAGCGCCGGGGCGAGGCGTCGCCGGTGGGCAACGCCGACGCGCTGCTCGATTTCCGGCTGTTCGATCAGGTGGGCGTGCTGGTCGCCAACGGGCTGGGCGGCGGCTCGCTGATCAACGCCGGCGTGGCGCTGCGGCCCTCGCCCGAGCTGTTCGACCAATCGTGCTGGCCGGCCGCCTACCGGCCGGGGGGCGCCGCGAACGGCGCGCTGCAGGACGCGATGTCGCAGGTGCTGGGCCGGCTGGAGGCGCAGGCCATGCCGGCCGCGCGGGAGATGCCGAAGTTCGCCGCGCTGGACCGCCTGGGCAAGGCGATCGGCTGCGGCCCGGCCGAGGCGGTGCCGCTCACCATCGCGCACCAGCCGCGCACCACGGCCCAGGGCGTGGCGCAGGACGCCTGCATCCGCTGCGGCAATTGCTTCACCGGCTGCAACGTGGGCGCCAAGGGCACGCTGCTGACCACGCTGATCCCGGCGGCGGCGTCGCAGGGCGCGCGCTTCTTCACGGGGGCCACGGCGCTGGAAATCGAGCCGCTCGCGGGGCCGCATTTGCGCTGGCGCGTGCACTTCGCGCTGACCGCGCGAACCAAGGCGCAGCCGTTCGTGCGGCACTTCCACGTCGACACGCACACGCTGGTGCTGAGCGCCGGCACGCTGGGCAGCACGGAGCTGCTGCTGCGGTCGCCGGGGGTGACGCACTCGCCGCGGCTGGGGCATTCGTTCTCGGCCAACGGCGATGCGATCGCGATGGCCTGGGGCCAGAAGGAGCGCGTCAGCGGCATCTCGGCGCCGCGGCCTTCCAGCACCGGTCCCAGCCGCGATGTCGGCCCGACCATCGTCGGTACGCTGCGCGCGCCGATCCGGGTGAATGGCCACGACAGGACCGTGCTGGTGCAGGACGGCGCCGTGCCGTCGGCGCTGTCGATGGCGGTCATCGCGCTGGGGAGTTCACTGTCCAGCCTGCACCGCTACGTCGACCAGGACGCCCCCGGCTTCCACGGCGCCGGCGCGCCCGACGTGCTGGCCACGCCCGAGCGCATCGGCGAGCACGCGCTGCTGCTGCTGGCCATGGGGCGCGACGATGCCGACGGGCAGATGAAGCTGGTTCCCGGCAAGGACGGCGACCGGAAGGTCTTCGACATCCAGTGGCCGGGCGGCGACGAGGCCGGCGCCCGCGTCGGCGGGCGGGCGCCCTATTTCCACGCGCTGCACGAGATGCTGAGGTCCGCCTACGAGCGCAAGGACTTCGACGGCGGCGACTACCTGCCCAATCCGCTGTGGCGCCCGGTGCCCGACAAGTTCTCCGGCATCACCGGCGGCAACCAGCCCGAGCGACTGGTGACGGTGCATCCGCTGGGCGGCTGCGCCATGGCCGACGACGCGTCGGCCGGCGTGGTGAACCGCTTCGGCGAGGTGTTCAGCGGCGCCGCCGGCAAGGCGGTGCACGCCGGCCTGCACGTGCTGGACGGCGCGATCGTGCCCTGCGCCGTGGGCGTCAATCCCTTCGTCACGATCAGCGCGCTGAGCCTGCTGGCGGCGCGCGAGATCCGTGCGCGCCTGGATGCGCAGGCGCCGGCGGCGGCGCGGGCCGTGCCGCTGGCGCTGCGCCTGCCCGTGGGCCAGCCCGCCGTGAAGGAGCGCCAGCCGTTCGCGGCGGCGGGCCCGGTGGTGCTGAAGTTCGAGGAGCGCCTGCAATCCACTGGCGAGGGGAAGGTGCCCGATTGGGTGCTCGCGCTCACCGACGGCATGGGCCCCGAAGTGCGCAAACTCGCGGCCAGCCCGCGGGCCTGGGTGGCGCAGGTCGAAGTGTGGCTGGATCCGTACGCCTGGCTGGCCGATCCTTCCATCGGGCATGAAGCCGAACTGCGCCTCTACGTGAACCGCTGGCCCGAGTCGCAGACGGTGCGCGACGAGGTGCTGCGGCCCGGCCATCGGGTGCTGAGCGGCCGCGGCAAGGTCACGCTGCTGGCGCCCGATTTCCCGGCCGACGACCGCGAGCGCAGGAAGCGCGGCCGGCAGGCCTTCAAGGCCTGGCTCGAGCGGCGCGGCGTGGGCGACCTGCTGAACACCTTCGGCGGCCACTCCGGCGTGGGCATGCTGGAGGCGAAACGCCTCTTCAACCAGGCGAGGCTCAATCACGCCGACTACCGTGAACTGCGCTACGACTTCCTGCTGACCGGCGCCGGCGCCGCGCCGGTGCGCGCCTCCGGCCTCAAGCGGCTCGCCTACCGCACCGACGAGCGCAACGTCTGGGACGCGCTGACCCAGCTCGACCTGAAGCTGCAGCCTTCGGGCGGCGCCACCGCCTGGCCGCTGGGGCTGAAGGTGGACCTGGTCGACATGGTGAAAGGGCGCCGGCTGCAGGTGGAGAAGGCGCCCAACACGCCGGCCGCGATCCTGGCCGTGGCGGCCTTCGGCGCGTTCTGGCTGCGCACGCTGCTGCGCACGCACTTCTGGTCGTTCCGGGGATTGAGCTACGACCGGCTGGCCCCGGCGCGCGTGCCGAAGCCGCCGCCGCTGCGCCCCGACGGCCTCGGCGGCCTGCCGGTGCAGCCGGTGCGAGTGCCGTTCGAGGTGCCGCGTGGCCACGGCGAGGGCGGCACGGTCAAGCTGGAACTGGTGCACTACCCCGCCGGCAAGAACGCGAACCGGCGGGCGCTGCTCTTCATCCACGGCCTGGCGCACGGCAGCGGCGTGTTCACCACCGACACCCTCGGCTCGAACAACATGGCCACGCACTTCCTACGCGAGGGCTACGACGTCTGGCTGCTGGACCACCGCCTGTCCAACCGCATGGAGCATGCCCACGAGGCCCACACCATGGACATGGTGGCGAAGTACGACATCACGCGCGCGATCGCCGAGGTGCGGCAGCGCACGGGCGTGGCCAAGCTCGACGTGTTCGCGCATTGCGTGGGGGCCGGCGCGTTCGCGATGGCGGTGCTGCGCGACCGCGAGCGCGGGGAGAAGGGCGTGGACCCGGACCACATCGGGAACGTCATCATCCATGCGGTGCATCCGTGGGTGGTGCCGTCGGTGTCCAACCGGCTCTCGGGCTCGCTGGCGGCGCTCTACAAGGACTTCCTGAACGGCGATGAGACCATCAATCCCATTCCGCCCGCGGGCCGCGGCAAGGCGATCGACGAACTGATCGACCGCTTCGGCGCCAGCCTGCCGTGGCCGCAGGCGGAGCGCGAGCCGCACGAGCACGGCAAGTACGACCCGGTGGGCGGCTACGGCGTGTGCAACCGCATGACGGTCTTCTACGGCCGCGAGTGGGAGCACGGCAACCTGGACCCGGACACCCACCAGCGGCTGGGCGAGCTGGTCGGCGTCGCCGGCATCGAGGTGTTCCGCCAGCTGTTCTTCGTGATCCAGCGCGAGCGCCTGACCAACCGCGAGGGCGTGAACGACTACCTCACGCGGGAACGGCTGGAAGAGCGCTGGACATTCCCGACCCTGTTCGCCCACGGCGGTCGCAACCAGGTGTTCGATCCGCGCAGCGCGGTGCGGTCGTGGCAGCGGCTGGAGCGGACCTTCCTGCAGGCCGAGGTCAGGGACCGGACCGTGCGCCTGTTCGTGCAGGAGGGCTACGGGCACATGGACTTCCTGTTCGGGAAGAACGCGCACCGGGACGTCTACCCGAAGCTCTCCGCCTTCATGAAGGACGAGCGCGGCTTCCAGAACACGGTGGGCGGCAAGCCCGCCGTGTACCTGGGCAGGAACGAGGTGGACGGCGAGGACATCAGCGACCACGAGTACGTGGCGCCGCGCCATCCGCTGTGCGGGCCGATGCTGCAGATCGACGGCTGGCACGGCAAGCCGCGCGAGCTGGTCCTCTGGTTCGAGCAGCGCTCCGACACCACCAGCGAGCCGCAGGAGCCGGAACTGCGGGCGGACGGCAAGGCCGTCGAGGCGACGGCGCTGCGGCCGCCGAGCCAGCGCCCCGAAGGCTTCGTCAAGAGCCGCAACCTCGCCGTCAGCAACGGTGCGGGCTGGCACTGGACGGTGACGGTGCCCGACACCGGTGGGCGCTTCTCCGGCATGGACCTGCTCGAAGTCGAGATGCGCACCAGCGGCGGCGGTGCCAAGGTGCAGCGGCAGTCGACGCCGGGGGTGCCGGGCTGGATCGATCCGAAGTTCCCCTGGGGTACCTGGAGTCCGAAGCTGCCGATGCAGATTCTGCGCAAGGCGGCCGCCGAGCGGCCCGTCAAGTCGGTGCCGGTCGAGGCGAGCGAACGCCCGCCCTACGACAGCGAGCAGGTCGCGGTGCTGTCCTTCAAGGGCCTGCCCTGGTGGGACCGCTGGCTGGGGCGCCTGCCGGGCGACGTGCCGGTCAGCCTGCTGGCCAGTTCCTGCCGCTGGCCGGGCACGCCGTTCGAGCGCGAGGCGGCCGACGCGCTGGCCGCGCGGATGCGGGAGCACATCGAGCACAGGACGCGGCCGGTGGACGGCCTGGTGCTGCTGGGCGACCAGATCTACGCCGATGCCACGGCGAACCTGGCCGAAACCACCGAGAAGGCCGAGCGCGGCCAGGACCGCTACCGCGCCGCCTGGGACGGCGAGGAAACCTCGAAGCTGCTGCGGCACCTGCCGACCTGGCTGGTGGTGGACGACCACGAGTTCGGGGACAACGTGGACGGCGCGGGTGGCCCGGACTTCGACAACGGGTTCGAGGCGGCGATGGCGTATCAATGGCGGTGGCGCGAGAAGCAGGAAGGGCCGGCTTTCGGTCCGCCGGGCAAGCCGCCGCGCGGTTTCTGGCACGAATTCGCCATCGGCGGCCTGCCGGCCTTCGCGGCCGACACCCGGTCCGAGCGCCGGCCGCGCGACGGCGACAACTGGCAGCAGGCTCTGCTGATGGCCCCCAGGCAGTTGGAGAAGCTCAAGGCCTGGCTGGTGAAGCACCGGGACACGCCCAAGTTCCTGTGCAGCGGCAGCGTGCTGGGCGTGCCCGAGCGCCGCGTGCTCGAAGCGCCGCCGCTGGCCCGGCACGCCGACGACTGGACCGGCTACCCGGCGACCTGGCAGGAGCTGGCGCGGTTCATCGCCGAGGAGCGGATCCGCAACCTGGTGTTTCTGTCGGGCGACTACCACCTGAGCGCGGTGGCGGAACTGGAGATCCAGGCGATCGGCGCGCCGCCTGCGCGGGCGGTCTCCGTGGTCGCCTCCGGCTGGAACGCCACGCTGCCGTTCGCCAATCCGCGGGTGTACGAGCACGCCTGGGACGAGCGGGTGCGGCTGCCGGCGTGCTGCGCGTCGGTGGACGTCTGGTCCCGGGCGCGGTGCCTGTCCACGGCGCACCGGCAGTTCACCAAGCTGTCCGTGGTCCGCGCGGGCGCCGGCTGGGCGCTGGAAGTCGCTTCGTACGACGAACACGGCACCGTGAAGGAGGTCGCACCGATCCCGCTGTGAACCCCCGGCCGGCGGCGGCCGGGCCGGCGGCCCCGATAATCCCCGCCCATGTCCGCCGTCTTCGAAAAACCGCCGGTCTGGCAGCGCGCCGCGCCGATGCTCCAGGGCTTCGACGGGCCGCTGGCGTTCGCGGTCTTCCTGCTCGCCTGCGCCGGCCTGCTCGTCATGTATTCGTCGGGCTTCGACCACGGCACGCGCTTTCGCGACCACGGCCGCAACATGCTGATCGCGGCCAGCATCATGTTCGTGGTGGCCCAGATCCCGCCGCAGCGGCTCATGAGCCTGGCGGTGCCGCTCTACACGGTGGGCGTGGCGCTGCTGATCGCGGTGGCGGTGTTCGGCATCACCAAGAAGGGCGCCAAGCGCTGGGTGAACGTGGGCATGGTCATCCAGCCCAGCGAGATCATGAAGATCGCCATGCCGCTGATGCTGGCCTGGTGGTTCCAGAAACGGGAAGGGCAGTTGCGGCCGCTGGACTACGGAATGGCCGTGCTGATCCTGGTCGTGCCGGTCGGCCTGATCATGAAGCAGCCCGACCTGGGCACCTCGCTGCTGGTGATGGCGGCGGGGCTGTCGGTGATCTTCTTCGCCGGCCTGTCCTGGAAGATCGTGGTGCCGCCGCTGGTGATCGGCCTCGTCGGCATGATCCTGCTGGTGGTGTTCGAGGGCCCGCTGTGCGAGCCCGGCCACCGCTGGCCCATCCTGCACGACTACCAGCAGCAGCGCATCTGCACCCTGCTCGACCCCACCAAGGACCCGCTGGGCAAGGGCTTCCACATCATTCAGGGGATGATCGCCATCGGCTCCGGCGGCGTGACCGGCAAGGGCTTCATGCAGGGCACGCAGACGCACCTGGAGTTCATCCCGGAGCGCACCACCGACTTCATCTTCGCCGCGTTCTCCGAGGAGTTCGGCCTGGTCGGCAACCTCTGCCTGATCGCCGGCTTCATCTTCCTGATCCTGCGCGGCCTCGCGATCGCGCTGGAGGCCTCGACGCTGTTTTCGCGCCTGCTGGCGGGCGCGATCACCATGATCTTCTTCACCTATGCCTTCGTGAACATGGGCATGGTGAGCGGCATCTTGCCTGTCGTGGGCGTGCCGCTGCCCTTCATCAGCTACGGCGGCACGGCGATGGTGACGCTGGGGCTGGGGCTGGGGATCCTGATGTCCATCGCCAAGGCCAAGCGGCTGGTGCAGACGTGAGTTCAGCGGCCGGCCCGATCGGAATCGTCGGCGTCGGCAATATGGGCGGCGGCATGGCCCGCCGCCTGCTGGATACGGGTTGGGCGGTCCGCGCCTGCGATCGGGTCTCCGAGAAAGTCGAATCCCTTCGCCGCGCCGGCGCCGAGCCGGTGCTGACGCCGGCCGAAGCCGCTGCCGGCGCGCGTGCGCTGATCGTCTGCGTGGTCGATGCGGGCCAGTGCGAGGAGGTGCTGTTCGGACCCGATGGCGCCGCCGCCGCGCTGGCACCCGCCACGCCGGTGCTGCTGTGTCCCACCATCGCGCCGCAGGATGCGGAATCCCTGGCCGCCCGGCTGGCCGCGAGCGGCGCACTTCCCATCGATGCGCCGATGTCCGGCGGCCCGGCCCGCGCCCGCGACGGCAGCATGAGCCTGATGGTCGCGTGCGCCGATGAGGCCTTCGCCGCCGCGTCCGACCTGCTCGCCGCGCTGAGCTCCAAGCTGTTCCGCGTCGGCACGCAGCCCGGCGACGGCGCCAAGACCAAGCTGGTCAACAACCTGCTGGCCGGCATCAACCTGGTCGGCGCCGCCGAGGCGCTGGCGCTGGCCCAGCGGCTCGGCCTGGACCTGGGCCGCACGCTCGACGTGATCGAGCAGTCCAGCGGCCAGAGCTGGATCGGCTCCGACCGCATGCGCCGCGCCATCGCCGGCGACTACGAACCGCGCGCGCATGTCACGCTGCTGCGCAAGGACACCGCGCTGGCCATGGAAGCGGCGAAGCACGCCGGCTTCGACGGCCCGCTGGGCGCGGCCGCGCGCGACGCCTTCGACGAGGCCGCCCGCGCGGGCCTGGCCGACCTGGACGACGCCGCCCTGTTCCGCTGGATCTCGCGTTCATGAACACCGTGCTGGTGGTCGAGGACGACGACGCGATCCGCGCCAACATCGCCCGGCTGCTCAAGCTCGAAGGCTTCGAGATCCTGGCCGCCGTCAACGGCGCGCGCGGCCTGGAGCAGGCGCGCATCGCGCGGCCGGACATCGTGATCTCGGACATCGGCATGCCCGAGATGGACGGCTTCGCGCTGTTGGAGGCGATCCGCGCCGACACGAAACTGGCAACCACGCCGGTGATGCTGCTCACGGCGCTGGACGACCGCGCCAGCATGCGGCGCGGCATGACGGCGGGTGCCGACGACTACCTGGCCAAGCCCTTCACGCGGGTCGAACTGCTGGAGGCGCTCCAGGGCCTGCTGCGCAAGAAGGGCCGGTTGCAGCAGAGCATCGACCACGCCGTGGGCGCGCGCGAGGCGCAGCTGCGGCGCGCCTTCTCGGAAAGCGTCGGCGGCCGCAAGTCGGCCGACAAGTTCGGCCTCGAAGCGCCGCCGGGCGTGGTGGCCGACCGGGCGCTGCAGGCCGTGGTGCTGTTCGCCGACATCCGCGACTTCACGCGCATGGCCGAGAAGCTGGATTCGGCCGAGGTGGCCGAGCTGCTCAACGAGTACTTCGGCCGCTGCGGCGAGCCGGTGCTGCGCCACGGCGGCGGGCACCTGAAGTTCATCGGCGACGGATTGCTCGCGATCTTCGAGGCGAAGGACGGGGCGCGCCGCGCGGTCGCGGCCGCGCTCGGCCTGGCGCTGGCGGCGCACGATTTCCGGGGCTGGGTGGAGCGCCGCTTCCCGGGACGCGGCCTGCCGCCGCTGGCCATCGGCGTGGGGCTGCACCAGGGCGAGGTGAAGCTGTGCCGCGTGGGATCGGCCGATGCGCGCGAGGACGCGGCGGTCGGCGAGCCGGTCAACGTCGCGGCGCGGCTGGAGCAGTCCAGCCGCGAGCTGGGCTGGACGGTGGTCGCCAGCCGCGAGGTGCTGCTGGCCGCGGGCGCCGGCGTGCAGACCGGCGGCATGACCTCGCTGCCGGCGCGCGGCGAGGGCGCGCATTTGGACGTGGCGGAGATCGTCGGGCTGGACGCGGGCTTCGCCGTCGATGGGGCAGCGGCCGCCGTCACGCTGCCGGTCCGCTCGGCCGAGGTCCGCGCGGCCGCGCAGGCCAACTCGGAGATCACGGCGCGCGCGGTGAAGGGCGCGCTGCAGTCGCGCCTGTCCGCGCTCAAGACGCACGCGTTCGCGCCCGGCCAGGAACCGCTGCGCCTGCGCGGCTACCGGCTGGTGCGCAAGATCGGCGCCGGCGGGATGACCGACGTGTACCTGTCCGAGCGCGAGCAGGACGGCCTGCCCGTCGTGCTGAAGGTGCTGGACGCCGGCGGCAAGCGCGCGGCGCGGCACCTGTCGCGCTTCATCCAGGAATACGCGCTGCTGTCGCGCATCGAGCATCCGAACGTGGTGCGCATCTACGACCAGGGCTTCACCGACGACCACGCCTACATCGCGATGGAGCACTTCGCGCGAGGCGACCTGCGCAAGGAGCTCGACGGCGGCATGTCGCAGCGGCGCGTGCTGCAGGTGATGGAGCAGGTGGCGCGGGCGCTGGCGGCGATCCACGCGAGCGGCGTGATCCACCGCGACCTCAAGCCCGAGAACATCATGCGGCGGTCCGACGACACGGTCGCGCTGGCCGACTTCGGCATCGCCAAGTCGCTGCTGCAGGCCGACCGGATGGGCCTGTCCGAGACCCGGCACGGCGACGTGGTGGGCACGCCCTACTACCTGAGCCCGGAACAGGCGGCCGGCCGCGACACCACGCCGCTGTCGGACCTCTACAGCCTGGGCGTGATGATGTTCGAACTGCTCACCGGCCGCCGGCCGTACCAGGCCGAGACGCTGGACCTGCTGCTGGCGCGCCACCTGCACGCGCCCACGCCGAGCCTGCCCGATGAGCATGCCGCGCTGCAGCCCGTGCTCGAGCGCCTGATGGCCAAGTCGCCGCGTGAGCGCTTCGGCAGCGCCGGCGCTTTCCTGGCCGAGTTGCGGTCGCGCGGCCTGCTGCGCTGACCCGCACGGCCACAGGGGTCCCGCGGGATGCCTAGAATCCCTCGATGATCTCCCGCGAACCCACCCTGGAGCGCCTGGCCACCGCGCAGCGCCTCCTGCTCGAGCCGTTCGGTCTCGACGAAACCCATCTGTCGCGCGCCCTGGCCGAGATCACGGCCCACCAGGTGGACGACGCCGACCTCTACTTCCAGTACACGCGCAGCGAGGGCTGGAGCCTGGAAGAGGGCATCGTCAAGACCGGCAGCTTCAGCATCGACCAGGGCGTGGGCGTGCGCGCCGTCAGCGGCGAGAAGACCGCCTTCGCCTA
>JAEWBU010000384.1 GCA_023390985.1 Pseudomonadota bacterium | reverse complement strand
GGCCGGAGCCATCGAGCAGTCTACGGCCATACGGTATGCCGCACGAGCCTTATTCGTTTCGCCCGTGGCCGCGTCAATCAACTTCCGCCCGTCGTCCATCGCTCTCTTGACAGCTATGTGGCGCTGGATCGCTACCGCCTGCCCAAACTTCTCGTCCAAAGACACCTGAAATGCATTGGTCGCGCCCGAGAGCCCAGACCAGACGTTCTTAGCGGTCCCGCCAGCTGCGGGTGCGAACACGGAGCCAGCGAGGACGCCAAAGGTACCGGCCGCAAGACTCAAACTATCTGAGCGGCGCCCGCCGGACTCATAGAAATTCCCCACGTCCCGACAAAACTGAGATGCGTCGAGTTCAACGTTGAATGCGTTCGTGCAGGGCGGCTTCTTGCCGTCAGCTCCTGTACGAGCAGAGATCAGAGCAGTGTCCTCGCACAGTACGAGTTCACCAGCCCACGGCCACCGAGCCTGATTGCCGCTGATTGACGCTGTTCCGCAACCTGCGAGCCAAACACACAGCGCCAGCCCTGCACCAAGCCTCATCCCGATTGTGGCCATAGGATCCCTCAGCATTGAGACTCATCAAGAATCGCACGAAGTTGCCCCTCTGACTATCAGTGGAGTTTCCGCCAGATAGTCGCTGCACGCCGAACTAGAACCAAAGTGGCAACACTTGAACAGGTATGTCCGCTTGCCAGAGACTCGCCGTTCGTGGTTCACTTCCCTGAAGCCCCCGTGGGGCATGCGATGGTATGGATTGCGGCTTCAGGAACTTCTCTTGGGTCGCTCAACTGCGTAGGAGACTCGAGTGAGAAAGAGCGCAGCTCTCCTGATCCCCGTGCTTCTTCTTTCCGCTTCTTGGAGCCGGGCCGATATCACGCAGTGGATGGTGGACCTGTCATCGAACAACGCGGGAATTGCGGTCGAACGCGGACTACAACTGGGGGGCAGGGACGGAGGATTCCCGGTGGAGATGATCATCCACCGAGCTACTCTCGGAAAGTTTGACCCGCCACTGCACAAAGGGGACGCTCTATTCTCTCGGCGCGCGGCTGAAGCTCACAACCACGGAATACATTTCGGCGCCTACCACGTTGCTTACCCTACGGCCGACGTTGATGTGCAGGTTTCGGGGTTTCTCAAACGGGTCAAGGATTCCTGCAATCCGGGTCAGCGAGTTGTGCTCGCATTGGACTGGGAGCATGTATGCGTCCGCTGGCAAGACAAGTCGAAAGCGCTATGTGCGCAGGAAGGGATCGTTCCCCCGAGCGACGCCGTCCAATTCTTGGAAGAAGTTGAGAAACGAACCGGCGTCGCTCCAATTCTGTATACATCCGTTCGCGCACTGAAGACCTTCGACAAGGTTCTACAAAAGGATCCTGATCTGCACGGCCGCCTTCAAAAGTACCCTTTATGGCTTGCTCGATACCACGGGAAGGGAGGAGTGTTCTACTTCCCTACTGAAAGTGAACACTTCCCATGGCCTCAGTGGACGTTCTGGCAATTCGCTGAAGGAAAAGGCTCCGGGCCAACAAAGCGTGTCGCGCTCAGCATTCAGAACCAGCCGGTAGACACCAACTTCTACAATGGCCCACGGTCGGAAGCAGCTCGGATCGTTGATCAGCATGGGTGGCGCTGCAGTGAGGCTGCTAAGAATGCCGGCGCGGCTGGTTGATCGCCTGCCGCTCTGACTCAACTCAACGTTCGATCGACAGGTTGAACGACGCTCCCCGTCCTCCACCTGCAACAGCTGCAGCGGACAGAAGAATGCCCAGCTTATTGCTTGTATTACTCCTCCTGAGCCCTGCAGCGCTTGCTTCAGAAGTACAGGAACTCGTCGTCAATGCCTTTGGCTGCAGATCTGAGGAGCTGACCGAGAGATTGCACGAGCTTTCAATGACGGACAAGGTGGCATATCAGGAGCTATGGCGCGAGCTTTTTGGCAGTCATGAATGCACCCAATTCAGGATCGGTGAGGAGGTGTGGGTCGATGAAGAAGCGGTGCTTACGAGATACAACGAGACGTTCAAGCGCATTCGTAAGCCGCGCGATCCTTACAGAGGCGTTTGGGTCCTCGGTACGAAGGTGAAGTAGCAGCTAGCATTGTCGTGGTTCATGCAGGGATGCGGACCTCGGGGCATCAGATACCTCGTAGTCACTCATGCGCTGACGCACACGGGCATAACGCCCCCCCCCTCCTGAGGCAAAGCCCGTAATCAGGACCGCCTGCTCGCGAGATTGAGCTGAGTTCCGTAAACGCCAGATTCCAGCCAGTTGGTGCTTCGCGCCGGGCCGCGCAGTGATGCCAACCTGCGGCCGCTAGCCGAAAACGGTCCCCCTTTGGCGTCGCGCGCCGCCGCCTTCGGCGGCTCTTACGGCGACACCAAGCGTGCTCGGCGCCATGCTGCTCCGCAACGCGCTCTCCGCAACTGAAATGGTGGTTGAACTACCGCTGACGTTCCGCCGACGGACAATGGCGGCGCAATGGCGGACGACTTGCTTCGACTTCAGCCACTACAAGACTACGTAGCGCAGCGTACGCACGTCTTTCCATCTAAGACGTCCATGACGTGGTTTCTTCGCGGTCACCGGCAGCGGCTCGTTGAAGCCGGTGCGCTGTTGATGATCGCCGGCCGCTGGTTCGTCGATCCAGACAAGTTTGATGCGTACGTGCTGGCCGAGGGAAGCCGCGCAGCGGCTGCGCATGCCAGGCGCGGTTTGAGCGAACCGGATTGAGCGGATCTCGAACTAGCGCCATGTTCAGTGCGCGTCTGGAATTCCTAGCCGCAGCCACTTCACTGCCGCCCCTCCGGCTCTTCCGCTCCGGAGGCACTGCCGGTTCGCGGGTGACTTGCTCAGACTTCCGTTATCAGGAGGACGCGCAAGCATCTCTGGGAAGCAACCTCCAGCTCGATGGAGACAACGACGGAATCGCATGCGAGTTGCCGCACCGTCCGAACACACCCTCTTCTCCGAGTACCGTACTGGCAGAAGGCCTGTACGCCGGTACCCTCAATGGCAGCACGAGTAACACCTCGTTCCAGATGCTCGCGCTCGAGAACGGAGATGTCTGGGCCCTGTACGGCGACACCGCCGGCGGCGGCTCGTTCGTGGTGAACGGATTCGTGCAGGGCCCAACTAGCCGCACGAGCACCAGCTTCTCCTCGTCGACGGTGAAAGATTTCGGCTTCAATCCTGCTGCTGCCAGCACCGCCGGGCAACATCACCAGCAACTTCGTGAGCGGCACGATCACTACGGATGGAGCATCCGTGTCGTTCACGGGCGCCCCTCCCACGTCGACCGCGTATACCTATAACGCGCCGGCTGTGTTGTCGCAGATCACTGGTACGTGGTCGCTTATGGGCTTGGACGGTACTCCGGTGATCGTAGACATCGCGTCTACAGGCAGCTTCACTGGCACAAACGCCGGCTGTTCGACCTCGGGCACCATCACGCCGCGGCCTTCCGGCAAGAACCTCTCTGACGTCACTCTCACCAGCGGCGCAGCACCGTGCGTGGCGCCGGGCAGTGTCTCGACCGGGATCGCTGTGACCTATCTGATTCCAAGCAGCGGCTCACGCGAGCTGGTGGTCGCCGGCGTGAACTCGGATCGGAGCGCGGGCAACGCGCTTTTCGGAATCAAGTAGATCTCGCTATTTGGCGGGTCGCATCCGCAGCTCGTGCTGCAGGCGGCTGGGAAGATAGAGCTCTGCTTCATCGCGAGAGCTGAGGAGTAGGACGGATCAGGTGTTTTCGAAGCGACGGATGCACAATCCGGCGGTTCGACGGCAGATTCTGGCCGAAAGCAGCCAACCGCAACCGCTCTCGGCCCGCGGCTCCAAGCCGCGAAGCGAGCCCTACGCGGCGAGCGTAACGCGCTCGATGTCCAACGTCGTCGTGCGCCGCAGCTCGCGCCGGTATTTCTTGTCGTCGAAATGGGTCGCGCGGTGCATCGTGGTGCGGTTGTCCCAGATCACGAAGTCGCCCGCCGTCCAGCGGTGGCTGTACACGTAGCGCGGCTGCGTCGCGTGCTCGGTCAGGTCGCGCAGCAGCAGGCGCCCTTCGGGCACCGGCCAGCCGACGATCTGCTGCGCATGCGAGGCCAGGTACAGGGAGCGGCGCTGCACGCCGGGGATGCGTCGCACCAGCGGGTGGACCGCGCCTTTCAGCTGCTCGCGCTCGCCGGGGGCGAATTCGAATCCCAGCACTTCGCGCGAGTAGGCGATCGAATGATGCACGCGCAGGTCGTCGATCAGCGCCCGGGTGTCGCCGTCGAGCTCGTCGTAGGCGGACCGCATGTCGGCGAATTCGGTGTCGGCGTGCACCGGCGGGACCACGCGCGCCGACAGCATCGAGTAGCGGCCCGCCGGATCGACGAAGGAGGCATCGGTGTGCCACAGGCGGTTGGCCAGCGCGCTCATGCGGCGACGGTCGCCCGCCGCCAGCAGCTGGCCGTCGCGGCCCACGTTGGAGATGTCCGACAGCGCCTCGTTGCCGAAACGGTTCTTCTCGAGCACCGAGGACGAGGTTTTCGCGTGGAGCCGGCCGTCGAAGCGCTCGGCGAAGGCGAGCTGCTGGTCGTCGGTGAAGGGCTGGTTGCGGAACACCAGCACCCCGTACTGGTCCATCCCACGCCGCACCTCCTGCAGGGCGGCCTCGTCCACGGTGGTGAGGTCGATATTGCCCACCTCCGCGACGAACAGCGGATGCAGGGGCTTGAAAGTGATTGCCATGGCTTCTCCTGGTTCTTCCCGTGATGCGGCGATCATTCCGGCCGGATGTTGCCGTCCTTGATCACCTTGGCCCATTTGCGGATCTCCGAACGGGTGAAGGTGTCGAGGTCGGCGGAGCTGCCGCCTCCGGGCAGCGCGCCCATGTCCTCGATCTTCTGCTTCACGTCGGGCATGGCCATGATCCTGGCGACTTCCGACTGCAGGCGGGCCACGATCTCGGGCGGCGTGCCCGCGGGCGCCAGCAGCGCGCCCCAGGTGAACGCCTCGAACCCGGCGAGTCCGCTTTCGGCAAGCGTGGGCACCTGCGGCCAGGAAGCCAGGCGCTGCTTGTTCCCGGTGGCCAGCACCTTGAGCTTGCCGGACTTCACGTGCGGTCCGGCGGACAGCACGCTGTCGAACAGCACCGAGCAGACGCCGCCGATGGCGGCGTTGAGCGCCGGACCACTGCCAGAATACGGGATGTGCGTCATCTGCACCCCGGCGCTGGAATTGAACAGTTCGGCGGCCAGGTGGGAAGGCGAGCCGGGGCCGATCGAGCAGTAGTTGGCCTTGTCCTTGTTCTCGCGCGCCCAGGCCGTGAACTCCTGGGCCGTGTTGAAGGGCGAGGACGCCGGCACCACCATCAGCAGCGGATTGATGGACATCAGCGTGATCGGCGCGAAGTCCTTCAGCGGGTCGTAGGGGATCTTCGGAAACAGGCTTACGTTGATCACGTGCGGGCCGGCGCCGGTGGACAGCAGCGTGTATCCGTCGGGTGCGGCCTTGGCGGCCAGATCGCTGCCGATCATGGCGGCGCCGCCGGCGCGGTTGTCCACCACCACCGACTGCTTGAGGCTCTCCGAAAGCTTGTGCCCGATCAGGCGCGTCAACAGGTCGGTGGTGCCGCCCGGCGGGTACGGCACGATGATGCGGATCGGCTTCTCGGGATAGACGGCATGGGCCGAAGCGGCGAACAGGCCCGCGACCATCAGCAGCGCAGCGCGAAGGTACTTCATCGTGTCTCCTGGCTCGTTGGGTTCCGCCCTTGAACTTCGGCGGTGGCTCATTCAAGCAGTGCCAGGAGGATTAGGACAAGCGCATTGTTCTAATGGATTCATCGGCACGACTACATAATCCTAAATTCCCCATTCACGGCTGAGTTGTCATGCGGAACCACGTCACCCTGCGCCAGATCGAGGGCTTCCTGCTCGCGGGCGAGCTGCTGTCGTTCAGCCGCGCCGCCGAGCCATGCACATCACCCAGTCGGCGTTCTCGCAGCTGGTGCGCGAGCTGGAGGGCAGCCTGGGCGTACGCCTGTTCGATCGCACGACCCGGCGCATAGCGCTCACCGACGCCGGCGTGACCCTGTTGACGAAGATGAGAAAGGGCGTGCTCGCGATCGACGATGCCTGCGAGGAGGCGCGTGCGATCGCTCGCGTCGAACAGGGGCACATCACGGTGGGCACCCTCGCCTCCCTGGCGATCGGCGTGGTCACCCGCGCGCTCGGCGACCTGCGCAAGAGCCACCCCGGCCTGAAAGTGAGCATGCGCGAGGACTACAACGGCCCGCTGCTGGAGCGTGTTGCGCAGGGCGAGGTGGACTTCGCGGTCTGCGCCCACAGCGACGCCAGCAGCGGCCTGCACTTCGAGCCGCTGTTCGACGACGAACTGGTGGCCGTGATGCGCCGCGCCGATGCCAGCCAGGATCCGGTGCTGCGCTGGTCGGCGCTGCAGGATGCCCCCCTGGTCATGCTGGTTCGGGACTCGGCGACCCACGAACAGATCACGGCGGCGCTGGCGGCCAATCGCATCACGCGCGAGCCGGACTACCACGTGGCCAACATGTTCACCGCACTCAGCATGGTGCGCGCGGGATTCGGCGTCACCTTCATCCCGGCCATGGTGCTGCGCGAGGTCAACCTGGCTGGGCTCGCGTGGAAGCGGCTGCTGCGGCCCGTGCCGCTGCGCCGCATCGGAATCTGCCGGCGCAGCGATCGAACCCCCTCGCCCGCGGCGGCGAAGTTCGAGCTGCTGCTGCGCGCCGAGGTGGAGCGCACCCGAGAACACACGCAGCGGGCCTTCGCTGGCTGACCCATGAGCCGGTTCCAGGACGTTACGAAGAGGTACCGTGGCGGCTCCGTCATGCGGACAATGTCCGACTCTGGTGAACGAGCTCTCCGTCATGGCCGCATACAGTCCCGAATCGGTCCTGCGCAACTACTTCCATGCGAAGGACGAGAACCGTCCCCACCTCCTGGACAGGGTCTTCGCCGAAGACGCGGTCCTCACGACGGAGAGTGCGTCCAGCGCGATCGCGTTCCCCCATCAGACGGTTGGCCGCGAGGCGATCGCGGACATCCTGGTTCGAGCTTTTGGGCGGACTTACGAAAACGTCTACAGCTTCTACCTGGAGCGTCCCGGCAGCGAGGTTCGCTCGTTCGCGTGTGAGTGGATCGTCGGGATGACGGACAAGGAGACCCACGGCGTGCGTTTCGGCTGCGGCCGCTACCACTGGGACTTTCAGGACACGCCGCCTGGGCTCGCGCGTTCGCTCGCAATCCATATCTCGGCCATGTGCGTGCTACCGGCGGCCGGGTCTCGAAACGTCCTTGCACGGCTGGAGCGACTGGCTTATCCCTGGACGTCCCGGAGCGAAGTTCTTGCGGCGCTTCGAGGTGATCCGGACCTTGAAGCTGTCATCAGTTCGCTCCCCGAACCATCGTAGCCGGCCTGACAGGCCCTGCGCTGCCACGAGAGCCAGCGGGTTCAAGCGACGTTTCCCTCATCGGTCGAGCTGCCCCGTGCGAGTGAGTAGCGCTCGGCTGGCTTCCGTGAGTAGCTGCGGTTCGAGGTACGCTTCCACTCAGCGCGACGTCCGCGGGCATCCGCACGCGACGGGCAAGCGCAGCTCAGCAGAAAACATGCCGCAATCGAAGGGAGGACGAGATGAAACTTGCTTCACTGCTCGCCAGCATGGCTGTCGGTACTTGGATGCTGGCTGCCGGCCCTGCGGCAGTCGCAGCCGAAGACGATGAAATCAGCCCGGACCGCCCCGGTATCGCGGAGAGCAGCGGTGTCGTGGGCACGGGCCGCGCGCAGATCGAACTGGGCGTCCAGCACGAGGCGCGGAAGGACGGTATCCGTCGAACCCGCACCCTCCTTGTCCCCGCCTTGTTCAGATTCGGCGCCGGCGAGGAGGTCGAGCTGCGGATCGAGGGCGACACCTATACGCGCGAAAAGTCGAGTCAGCCCACCGGTCCGGCCGAGCGCAGCGAGGGAATGGCCCCGACCTCGATCGGATTCAAAGCCCGCTTGGCAGATGCAGTCGGGGGAGCCAAAGCGCCCACGGCCGTTATCGCACGCTTCTTCCCGCGGTCCGGCACCGGAGATTTCAAGAGCGCCCACGCAACCGGGGACGTCCGTTTGGCGGCCGATTGGGAAGTCGCCCCCCAATGGACCTTCAACCCAAACATAGGCATCGGCGCCTACGAGGACGACGACCAGCAGCGTTACACGACCGGGTTGCTCGCCGGTACCTTGGAGTATCAGGCAAGCCAGGCCGTGAAGCTGTTCATCGACTCGGGCGTCCAGTTCAGGGAGCGAAGGCACGGAAAGACTGGCGCGATCGTCGATGTCGGAGCGACCTATCTCGTCACCCGGGACACGCAGTTGGACGTCAGCATCGGGGGCCGCGTTGCCGGCACCACCTTTCCGCGCCGGCTGCTCTCCGTAGGAGTTGGCAGGCGGTTCTGAAGGGCGGACCGCGATGGGAGCCGGCGCGGCAGACGGCAGCTCAACGGCGAGGCGAGGTACCGCGCGCCCGACACACCGTAACCATCACTTGCAGCTTCACGCCGATGGGGCAGCGAGTCGCGTCGTGCGGTCTTGCCTTGCTCGGAAGCGGACATCGGCTTCGCGCGGCGTCAGCCCCTCATTGGCGCGGGAACACTGATGGCTGGAACTTCGATTCGGGAGGAAACACGAGGGTGGAGACGCGCGTATCGGGCAGCAGATCTCCCCTGCCCCTTCGACCCCGGATCCAGAAGAAGCCGACGCCAGCAGCGCCCATCACGATGAGGAAACCGGCGGTCAAGAGCGCGACTTGGCTGGAGAACATGATTGCAGCATAAGCCACTGCTCCCGCCTCCTGGCAAGTAGGTAGTTCTCCGGAATAGCAGAAGCCGTCCACTCGATGACAAGAGGATGGGGACCCTGCGCGCGGGCGCGCAGCGCACCCGGCGGTGGAACGGCGCGGACGGGTCCGCGCCGGACCCGGTTACTCCGCGGTGATCTTCGCGTTCTGGATCGTCCTGGCCCAGAACTCGGTTTCCTTCTTGACCAGCGCGTCGAGTTGCGCCGGCGGCTGGTACCGGATGTCGATTCCGGCAGCGGCGGCGCGAGTGCGCGTTTCTGGCATTTCCAGCGCCTGCTTGATCGAGGCGGAAAGCTTGTTGACCACGTCGAGCGGCGTGCCGGCCGGCGCGAAGATGCCCACCCAGGCTTCCAGCTCAAAGCCGTTCAGGCCCGCTTCGGCCGTCGTCGGCACCTGCGGCAGGCCGGGGTGGCGCGCCTTGCTGGTGACGGCGATGCCCTTGAGCTTGCCTTGCTGGACGTGGCCCATCACCGAAGGCGGCGTGGTCATGAAGACCTGGACCTGCCCCGACAGCACGTCGGCGATGGCAGTACCCGAGCCGCGGTACGGGATGTGGACCATGCTGGTGCCGGTCTGCATCTTGAACATCTCGGTGCCGACGTGCGACAGCGAACCGTTGCCCTGCGAGGCATAGCTCAGCTTGCCGGGGTTCTTCTTCAGGTGGGCGATGAACTCGCCCAGCGTGTTGGCCGGCACGGAAGGGTGGACCGCGATCACGTTTGTCGCCGCCGTGATCAGCGCCACCGGCGCCAGGTCCTTCTGCGCCCACGGCAGCTTGGGCATCAGCGAGGGATTGCCGACGTGGTAGGCCGAATAGGACGCCAGCAGGGTGTAGCCGTCCGGGTTGGCGCGCGCCACCTGGCCGTAGGCCACGTTGCCGCTGCCGCCGCCCTTGTTCTCGACCACGATCGATTGGCTCAGTACGCGCGAGAGCGGCTCGCTCAGCAGCCGGGCCGAGCCGTCGACCAGGCCGCCGGGCGGATTGGGCACGACGAGGGTGATGGGCTTGGCGGGGAATGCCTGGGCGGCTGCGATGCCACAGGCAAGGCCGGTGGCAAGCGCGGCCGCCAGAGCGCGCAGGGAGCGCCGTTTCGCGGTCTTCATGGGTCTACGTCTCCGTGTGAAATCGATCAATAGCGGCCGGACAGCAAGGCGCCGGCGTTCGGCACGCGCCGCTCCAGGCCCAGGTTCTTCAGCAGCGCCCAGGTGGTGCACGCCGCACTGGAAACAACGGGCAGGCCGCTGGCCTGCTCGATCATCGGAATGGAGGCCAGTGACGGCATCTGCACGCAAGCCGAGGCGACGATGGCGTCCGCGCCCGCCAGGTCCAGCTTCTTCCAGAGTTCGGCCGGGGCCTTGGGGTCGCGGGCACCGACGGCCAGGTTGTCTGGAATCTCGAGGGACATGCTGTCGACGACCTGGATTCCTTCGGCTTGCAGGTAATCGACCACGAGTGCGGTCAGCGGCTTCATGTACGGGGCGATGATCGCCACGCGCTTGGCGCCCATGGCCTGCAACCCGTCCACCAGGGCGCCGGCGCTGGTGCTGACCGAGGTCGAGGCGGCGTTAGCGGCCGTCACGGCCTGCAGCCGGCGCTGCGACTCGCGGTGGTAGCCCCGACCCATGCTCATGATGGCCACCAGGCAGGCGTAGGCCATGGCGTCCATCCGGGCGTCGGACAGCTCCAGGGCGCAGCGGTCCGAGTCGCGGTCCATGGCGGCGAGCTCCTCCTTCTTGACTTCCTTCATCCGCATGCGGCTGGAATGAAAAGTGAAGCGTTCGGGCAAGACCTCCTCGCGTGCCCGCAGCATCGCGGGAATCTCGGTTTCCATCGTGGTGTTGGAACTGGGGACGATCAATCCGACACGGTGGGCACGGGTCATTGGGGTCGCAGACTGGTTTGATGGAGGATCGATCTTGACCCGCCGGATCCATACCATCAAATACATAATCTGGATGGACCGATACTCCAACCAGATCAATCATGGAACTGCGGCAGCTGCGCTACTTCACCGTGCTGGCCGGTGAACTGAGCTTCACCCGGGCGGCGGCGCGGCTTCACGTCTCGCAACCGCCACTGAGCTACCAGATCGCCAACCTGGAAGCGGAGCTGGGGGCTCGGCTGTTCAACCGCACCAGCCGCAGCGTCGAACTGAGCGAGGCCGGCAAGGCCCTGCTGCCGCATGCGCTGGCGGTGCTCGAGCGGGTGGAGGAGGCACGCGGCCACGTCCGCCGGGTGGCGCAGGGCCTGGAAGGCCGGATCAAGGTGGGGCTGGCGGGCTCGCACTTCCTGGGCCCCTTTCCGCACTTCATCCAGGAGTACCGCAAGCGGCGCCCGGGCGTCGAGCTCGTGCTGCACGAGATGCGGCCGGCCGACCACGTGCAGTCCCTGCGCGAAGGCCACGTGGACCTGAGCGTCTCGCGCGGCGTGCCGGCCGACGGCCGGCTGCAGGGTGCCCTGCTCTGGCGCGACCCGGTGGTGCTCGCCGTGCCGCTGGCGCATCCGCTGGCCGGCCGCCGGCTGGTCCGCCTGGGCACGCTGCAGGCCGAGGATTTCGTGTTCCTGCAGCTCGAATCGTCCGCCTTCGCCAAGCGCCTGTTCGAAGCCTGCGTCAGCGCCGGCTTCGCGCCTCGCATCGTGCAGCAGGTGGTGGAGATCCCGGCCGCGCTGAACCTGGTGGCGGCCGGGCTCGGGGTCGCCCTGGTGCCGGCCTCGCTGGCCCGGATGCGCAGTGATGCAGTGGCGGTCTGCGGCCTCGGCCGCGACCTGCGGGCGGCCGGTGTCAGCGGCGACGTCTTCCTGCTGCGGCGCGCCGGCGAGCAGCCGCCGGCGGTGCTGGAGTTCGCCGAGGCGCTGCGGCAGTGGGCCGGTGCGCGCACGGCCTGAGCGGCCGCTCCAACGG
>JAEWBU010000329.1 GCA_023390985.1 Pseudomonadota bacterium | reverse complement strand
TGGCCGTGGCGGGCACGCGCGGCGATCCCCGTTTCACGGGCAACCTGCGCGCCGACGATCTCGCGCTGCGTTCGGTGGTCGACGGCGTGGCGCTGCAGGACGGCCGGCTGCGCGCGCGGCTGGAAGGCCGCCGCTTGGTGGTCGAGGAACTGCTGCTGCAAGGCCCCGGCCCCGATGGCGGGCGCGTGGCCGGCGCGGGCGAGGGCAGCTGGCAGCAGGGCGGGCCGCAGGTACGCGTGTCCACCACCATCGACCGGTTGCGCGCGAGCACGCGAACCGATCGGCAGCTCACGCTGTCGGGGCAGCTGGTCGCCGGGATGGATGCCACCGGCGCGCAGGTGCGCGGTGCGTTGCGCGTGGACCGCGCGCGCATCGCCTTGCCCGACGAAGCCGCCCCGCGCCTCGGCGAGGACGTGATGGTGCGCAACCTGCCGGCGGGCGTGGCGCTGGGACGCGATCCGCAGCAGCCCGAGGGCAAGCGGAATGGAAAGCCGCTGGAGATCGCGGTCAACCTGGACCTCGGCAACGACTTCCGCGTGCAGGGCCGCGGCATCGACACGCGGCTGGCCGGCTCGCTGGTGGTGGGCGGCGAAGCCATCACCGAGCCGCGACTGACGGGCGTGATCCGCACCGTCGGCGGCGAGTACCGCGCCTATGGCCAGCGGCTGGACATCGAGCGCGGCGTGCTGCGCTTCACGGGGCCGGTGGACAACCCCGCGCTGGACATCCTCGCGATCCGCCCGCGCCTCACCCAGCGCGTGGGCGTGCAGGTGACGGGCACGGTGCAGGCGCCGTTCGTGCGGCTGTACGCGGAGCCCGAGCTGCCCGAAGGCGAGAAGCTGGCGTGGCTGGTGCTGGGCCGGCCGGCCGCGTCAGGCGGCGCGGAGACCGCATTGCTGCAGTCGGCCGCGCTGGCCTTGCTGCAAAGCCGCGGCGGGGGCGGCGGCGGCAAGGGGCCGGCGGCCTTGCTCGGGCTGGATGAACTGGGCTTCCGCCGCGGCGACGGCGCGGAAGGTCCGGCCGTGACGCTGGGCAAGCGCCTGGGGCGCAACCTGTACGCGTCGTACGAGCGCAGCCTCTCGGGCGCCATCGGTACGCTGTTCGTGTTCTACGACCTGACGCAGCGGTTCACGCTGCGGGCGCAGGCGGGAGAGCGGTCGGCGGTGGACCTGATCTTCACGTTCGCCTACGACTGAAGGCCGGCTTCGTCATCCCCGCGGAGGCGGGGATCCAGTGCGTCCGCCTTCGGCGGACTGCCGGAAGCCCTGGATTCCCGCCTTCGCGGGAATGACGGCGTTTTTCTTATTTCTTCTCGCCCAGCTGCGGCAGCGCCGTGGCGCCGCCCACCGACAGCAGCCCCGCCTTGCTGTAGACGCCGAGCTTGTCGCGCGTGTCCACGATGTCCAGGTTGCGCATGGTCAGCTGGCCGATGCGGTCGCGGGGGGAGAACATGGACTCGCCCTTTTCCATCGTCAGCCGCTCGGGCTGGTAGGTGAGGTTGGGCGACTCGGTGTTCAGCAGCGAGTAGTCGTTGCCGCGGCGCAGCTCCAGCGTCACTTCGCCGGTGATCGCGCGGGCCACCCAGCGCTGCGCGGTCTCGCGCAGCATGATGGCCTGCGGGTCGAACCAGCGGCCCTGGTACAGCAGTCGGCCGAGGCGGCGGCCGTTGTCGCGGTACTGCTCGATGGTGTCCTCGTTGTGGATGCCGGTCACCAAGCGCTCGTAGGCGATGAACAGCAGCGCGAGCCCGGGGGCCTCGTAGATGCCGCGGCTCTTGGCCTCGATGATGCGGTTCTCGATCTGGTCGCTCATGCCCAGGCCGTGGCGGCCGCCGATGCGGTTGGCTTCCAGGATCAGCTCGACCGGGTCGTCGAAGCGCTTGCCGTTCAGCGCGACCGGCTGGCCTTCCTCGAAGCGCACGCGCACTTCCTCGGCCTTGACCTGCACCTCGTCCTTCCAGAAGGCCACGCCCATGATCGGGTTGACGATGCGGATGCCGGAGTTCAGGTGCTCCAGGTCCTTGGCCTCGTGCGTCGCGCCCAGCATGTTGCTGTCGGTGCTGTACGCCTTCTCGGCCGACATCTTGTAGGCGAAGCCGGCCTTGCTCATGAAGGCGCTCATCTCCGCGCGGCCGCCCAGTTCGTCGATGAACTTCTGGTCCAGCCAGGGCTTGTAGACCTTCAGCGCCGGGTTGGTGAGCAGGCCGTAGCGGTAGAACCGCTCGATGTCGTTGCCCTTGAAGGTGCTGCCGTCGCCCCAGATGTTGACGTCGTCCTCCTTCATCGCGGCCACCAGCATCGTGCCGGTGACGGCGCGGCCCAGCGGCGTGGTGTTGAAGTAGGTCAGGCCGGCGGTGGAGATGTGGAACGCGCCGGACTGCAGCGCGGCGATGCCTTCCTGTGCCAGCTGCTTGCGGCAGTCGATCAGGCGCGCCTTCTCGGCGCCGTACTGCATGGCCTTGCGCGGGATCTCGTCGTAGTCCGGCTCGTCGGGCTGGCCGAGGTTGGCGGTGTAGGCGTAGGGGACGGCGCCCTTCAGGCGCATCCAGTGCAGCGCGGCGCTGGTGTCCAGGCCGCCGGAGAAGGCGATGCCGACCTTCTGGCCGGCGGGCAGGTGCTCGAGGATGGTGCTCATAGGGGAAGGGGCGAGGGGCGAGGGGCGAGGGGCGAGGGTGGAGGCAACTGAGGATTTCCCCTCGTCCCTCGCCCCTCGTCCCTCGTCCCTAGTTCCTCAGCCGAAGTGGCAGATGTAGTGGTACGCCTCGGTCACGCGGATGTCGAAGCTGGAATTGCCCGGCACGTCGAACTTCTGCCCGGCGGAGGATTTCACCCAGTCATTGCTGCCGGCCAGCTTGTATTCGCAGGCGCCGGCCACGCATTCCATGATCTCGGGCGCGCCGGTGTTGAACGTCAGGGTGGCGGGCAGGATCACGCCCACCGACTTCTTGGTGCCGTCGGCCAGCGTGACGCTGTGGCTGACGCATTTGCCGTCGAAGTACACGTTGGCGCGCGTGGTCACGCTGACGCCGGCAAGGGTCTCGGTGCTCATGGGAGGAGGGGGATGCGGGGGAAACCCGCGATTTTAGGCGCAACCCCCGTGCGCCCCGGCGGCGCGCCGCTCAGCGCCAGTGGCCGTGTCCGCCGTGGCCGTGGTGGCGATGCCCGCCCGAATGGCCCACGAAGCCCAGGTGCAGGCTGACCGGCGGGCGGTAGTAGTACGGGTACGGCGCGTAGTACGCCGCCGGATACACCGTCGTGGTGGGCACGATGACCGTGGGCGCGGTCTCGATCACGGTCGGGGCCGTGACCACCGGGGCCGTGATGGCGCCGGTGGGCGCCTGCGGCACGGCCGGCTGCACCGGCGCGGGCGGCGCGGCCACCGGCGTGATCTGCAGCTGCACCTGCGGGCCCGGATCGTTCGGCAGGTTCACCTGGTACTGGCGGCCGGCGTATTCGTAGATCACGTTGTAGCTGACGGCGCGGTTCTCGTAGTACGTCTGCGTGGTGCAGTTCTGCACCGTCTGCAACTGCGAGTTGCCGCCGCCTTCGATGCGGTCGCCCATCACGGCGCCGCCGAGCACGCCCAGCACCGTCGCCACGCCGCGGCCGCTGCCGCCGCCGATCTGGCTGCCGAGCGCACCGCCGGCGATGGCGCCCATGACGCCACCGGCGCCCGTGGTGGGTTGCGGCGTCATGTACTGCTGCTGCGAGCAGACCTGGCGCGGCACGGCCACCTGCTGGATGACCGGCGTGCTGGAGAGCACGCGGCCGTACTCCGCCTGCGCCTGCGCGACACCGGCGGTGGCGGCTGCGACGGCGGCGATGGAGAAGACAGCGAGCTTGTTCATGGGGGGCCTCACGCACGCCTTCCTCGAAGGCGATGTCGAAATTCTAGGCAGCCGACCCCTCACGCGGCGTTGCGCGGGGGTAAATCCACGGTAAATGTCGAGCTTTTAACGCGCGCCGGAGAGCGTCTGCCAGGCGGCGGCGTCGAAGCCGACCGTCGTGGCGCCACCGGGCCACTCGACCACCGGCCGCTTGATCACGCTGGGCTGGGCCAGCATCAGTGCCTGGGCGGAGGCCTCGTCGCGCACGCCGGCCTGCTGGGCCGGATCGAGCTTGCGCCAGGTCGTGCCCTGACGGTTGACCAGCTTCTCCCAGCCCACGGCCCGGCTCCAGCCGGCCAGCCGGTCCCGAGGCACGCCGGCCTTCTTGAAATCATGGAACTGGTAGGCCACGCCCCGCCCGTCGAGCCACGCGCGCGCCTTCTTGACCGTGTCGCAATTGGAGATGCCGTAGAGGGTGACGCTCATGGGGTGATGCTAATCCCAAGGACAATCCACCCCATGCGGACCTTGCAAGACTGGCTGGCGCACTGCGAGCGCCTGCATCCCAAGGCGATCGAACTCGGCCTCGACCGCGTGCGCGCGGTCTGGGAACGGCTGGGCGTCGCCTTCACCTGCCCCGTGATCACCGTCGCGGGCACCAACGGCAAGGGCTCGACCTGCGCCATGCTGGAATCGATCGCCCACCAGGGCGGATGGCGCACCGGCGTCTACACCTCGCCGCACCTGGTGCATTTCGAGGAGCGTTGCCGCCTGCTCGGCCAGGCGGTCGCGGCCGACGCGCTGGTGCCGCACTTCGAGCGGGTGGAACGGGCGCGTCAGGACACCCAGCTGACCTATTTCGAGTTCACCACCCTGGCCATCCTGAGCCTGATGGCGAGCAGCGAGCTGGACGTCGCCATCCTGGAAGTGGGCCTGGGCGGCCGCCTGGACGCGGTGAACGTGGTGGACGCCGACTGCGCGGTGATCACCAGCATCGACCTGGACCACCAGGAGTTCCTGGGGCCCGACCGCGAAGCGATCGGCCGCGAGAAGGCCGGCATCCTGCGCGCGGGCCGGCCCGCGATCGTCAGCGATCCGGTGCCGCCGGCGAGCGTGGTCGACGCCGCCGAGAAGATCGGCGCCGACCTCTGGCTGCTCGGCCGCGACTACAACTTCTCCGGCGACAAGCAGCAGTGGGCCTGGGCCGGCCGCGGCCGGCGCTACGCGGGCCTGGGCTATCCGGCGCTGCGCGGCGCCAACCAGCTGGTGAACGCCTCGGGCGTGCTGGCCGCGCTCACCGCGCTGCGCGAGCGGCTGCCGGTCACCGCGCAGGCGGTGCGCACCGGGCTGGCGCTGGTGGACCTGCCGGGCCGCTTCCAGATCGTGCCCGGCCAGCCGACGCTGGTGCTGGACGTGGCGCACAACCCGCATTCGGTGGCGGCGCTGGCGGCGAACCTGGACGCGATGGGCTTCTATCCGACCACGCGCGCGGTGTTCGGCGCGATGGGGGACAAGGACCTGAACGCCATGTTCCGCAAGATGGACCCGCTGGTGGACGTCTGGTATTTCACCGACCTGGACACGCCGCGGGCCGCGAGCGCGGTGTCGCTCGAGGCGCTCTGGAAGTCGCAGACCACGCGCAAGGACGCGTCGTCGGGCACCCACGCCGACCCCCTCGCGGCCCTGCGCAGCGCGATGGCCGCGGCGGACCCCACTGATAGAATCCTGGTCTTCGGATCGTTCTACACGGTGGGCGGCGTCCTGAAGGACGGCCTCCCCCGCCTCCAGGCCAGACACCTGGGCTCCTAACCCTCGTCGACACGCTTCATGGCCTTCTTCAAGTTCCGCAAGGGTGCAGACGATTCGCCGGCCGCCGCGCCGCAAGCCGAAAGCGTCGAAGCCCTGCGCCGCCGCGCGCGCCATCGCCTGATCGGCGCCGCCGTGCTGGTGCTGCTGGGCGTGGTGGGATTCCCGCTGCTGTTCGACACCCAGCCGCGGCCGATCGCGGTGGACATCCCGATCCACATCCCCGATCGCAACAACGCCAAGCCCTTGCCCGCGCCGGTGTCGACGCCCAGGGCGCACGCCAGCCAGCCGGCCACGGGCATCGCCCCGGTGGCGGTGGGCTCGGTGAGCACGCCGGCAGCGGAATCGAAGCCGCAACCCGCGCCGGCCGAGTCGCGCCCCGCCGTGGTCGCCGCCGCGC
>JAEWBU010000347.1 GCA_023390985.1 Pseudomonadota bacterium | reverse complement strand
CGCCGACGACCTGGGCATCAGCATCAAGACGGTGGAGGCGCACCGCGCCAACATCATGGAAAAGCTCAACGCCAACACCGTGGCCGACCTGCTCAAGATCGCCCTCGGCCAGAACCACCCGGCCAAGGCCTGACCGGCCGCGGTCCGCGGGCGTGCCGGCCACGCCCGCTTCGCTCCCCTTCTCCCATGACCGCACAACTCATCGACGGCAACGCGCTGGCCAAGCGCATCCGGGCCGAAGTCTCCGGCCGCACCCAGGCCCTGAAGGCGCGCGGCGTCCAGCCGGCGCTCTCGATCATCCTCGTGGGCAACGACCCGGCCAGCCAGGTCTACACCCGCCACAAGGTCAACGACAGCACCGAGACCGGCCTCGAGGCCACGCTGGAAACCTACCCGGCGGACCTGACCGAAGCGGCGCTGCTCGATCGCATCCGCGCGCTCAACGCCGACCCCAAGGTGCACGGCATCCTGGTGCAGCTGCCGCTGCCCAGGCACATGGATGCGAGCAAGGTCATCGAGACCATCTCGCCGGCCAAGGACGTCGACGGCTTCCACGTCGCCAGCGCCGGCGCGCTGGTCACCGGGCAGCCCGGGTTCTGGCCCTGCACGCCGTACGGCTGCATGAAGATG
Organism: Pseudomonadota bacterium; assembly: GCA_023390985.1. Taxonomy (GTDB): domain Bacteria; phylum Pseudomonadota; class Gammaproteobacteria; order Burkholderiales; family Burkholderiaceae_C; genus Ramlibacter. Next base: position 3,031 of record JAEWBU010000347.1, on the reverse strand, counting down.
CTGGAGAGCATCGGCTACGACCTGCGCGGCAAGCACGCGGTGGTCATCGGCCGCAGCAACATCGTCGGCAAGCCGATGGCGCTGATGCTGCTGCAGAAGAACGCCACGGTGACGATCTGCCACAGCGCCACCCGCGACCTGAAGGCCATGACGCTGCAGGCCGACGTGGTGGTGGCCGCCGTCGGCAAGCGCAACGTACTGACTGCCGACATGGTCAAGCCCGGCGCGGTCGTCATCGACGTCGGCATGAACCGCAACGACGAAGGCAAGCTCTGCGGCGACGTCGACTTCGAGGGCGTGCGCCAGGTCGCCGGCTGGATCACGCCGGTGCCCGGCGGCGTCGGCCCGATGACCCGCGCGATGCTGCTGGTCAACACGCTGGAAGCGGCCGAGCGCGCCGCCGGTTGATCGCCGCCATCGGCAGAGGCAATCGCCGCGGCGGTTGAAGAAGGCGCGGGTGCCGCAAAATGGCCCTCATGCCCACCAATCCCCTGCTCGATTTCCAGGACCTGCCGCTGTTCGACCAGATCCAGCCGGAGCATGTCGCTCCCGCCGTCGACGTGCTGCTGGCCGAGAGCGAGGCGGCCCTGGAAGCCGTCGTCGCGCCCGATTTCCCCGCCGACTGGAAGGCCCTGGCCTCCCGCCTCGACTGCACCACCGAAAGGCTGCGCCGCGCCTGGGGCGCGGTCGGCCACCTCAATTCCGTGGCCGCCCCGCCCGCGCTTCGCGCCGCCTACAACGAAGCCCTTCCGCGGGTCACCGAGTTCTGGACCCGGCTGGGCTCGGATGAGCGGCTCTACGCCAAGTACAAGGCGATCGACCCGAAGGGCCTCAATCCCGAACAGCGCCAGGCGCTGAAGAACGCCATCCGCAACTTCGTGCTGGGCGGCGCCGAGCTGCAGGGCGCGGCCAAGGAGCGCTTCGCGGCCATCCAGGAACGCCAGGCCGAGCTGGCCCAGAAGTTCAGCGAGAACGCGCTGGACGCCACCGACGCCTTCTCCTATTACGCCTCGCTCGAGGAGCTGGACGGCGTGCCGCAGGACGTGGTGCAGGCGGCCCGCGCCGCGGCGCAAGCGGAGGACAAGGACGGCTACAAGCTCACGCTGAAGATGCCGAGCTACCTGCCGGTGATGCAGTTCGCGCACAGCCGAGAGCTGCGCCAGCGCATGTACCGCGCCTACGTCACGCGCGCCAGCGACCAGGCGCCCGAGGAATTCCGCAAGTTCGACAACAGCGACAACATCCGCGAGATCCTGGCACTGCGCAAGGAAGAGGCGCAGCTGCTGGGCTACCGCAACTTCGGCGAGGTGTCGGTCGTGCCCAAGATGGCCGAGTCGCCCGAACAGGTGATCAGGTTCCTGCGCGAGCTGGCCGCCAAGGCCCGTCCGTTCGCCGAGAAGGACGTGGCCGACATGCGCGCCTTCGCGGCCGGGCAGCTGGGCATCCGCGATCCGCAGCCCTGGGACTGGAGCTACATCGGCGAGAAGCTGAAGGAAGCGCGCTATTCGTTCAGCGAGCAGGAGGTCAAGCAGTACTTCACGGCGCCCAAGGTGCTGGCCGGCCTGTTCAAGATCGTCGAGACGCTGTTTGAGGTGGTGATCCGCCGCGACTACGCGCCGGTGTGGAACCCGGGCGTGGAGTTCTACCGGATCGAGCGCGAACACAAGGACAAGAGCGACCATGTGAGCACCGAGCGGGTCGGCCAGTTCTACCTGGACCCGGCTGCGCGCACGGGCAAGCGAGGTGGCGCCTGGATGGACGACGTGCGCGCCCGCTGGCTGCGGCCCGACGACGGCAAGCTGCAGACGCCGGTGGCGCACCTGGTGTGCAACTTCGCCGAAGGCGTGGAAGGCAAGCCGCCGTTGCTCACGCACGACGACGTCATCACCCTCTTCCACGAGTCCGGCCACGGCCTGCACCACATGCTGACGCGCGTGAACGAGCGCGACGTCTCGGGCATCAGCGGCGTGGAATGGGACGCGGTGGAACTCCCCAGCCAGTTCATGGAGAACTTCTGCTGGGAGTGGGCGGTGCTGCGCCACATGACGGCGCACGTGGACACCGGCGAGCCGCTGCCGCGCGAGCTGTTCGACAAGATGATGGCCGCGCGCAACTTCCAGAGCGGGCTGGCCACGCTGCGGCAGATCGAGTTCGCCCTGTTCGACATGCTGCTGCACACCGAGCACGACCCCGCCGGCGACTTCATGCCGCTGCTGCGCAAGGTGCGCGAGGAAGTCGCGGTGCTGCAGGCCCCCGAGTTCAGCCGCACCGCCCACACCTTCAGCCACATCTTCTCCGGCGGCTACGCGGCGGGCTATTACAGCTACAAGTGGGCGGAGGTGCTTTCGGCCGACGCTTATGCGGCTTTCGAGGAGACCGCGGGCTCCGATGGTTCACCCAGCGTGGAAACCGGGCGAAAATACCGGCAGGCCATCCTGGAGTCGGGCGGAAGCCGCACGGCGATGGAGTCGTTCAAGGCGTTCCGCGGGCGCGAGCCCACGCTGGACGCCCTGCTGCGGCACCAGGGCATGGCCTGAGGAGTCGGTCCAATACAAGGAGAGGGGTAGATGTCGCATTCCAGAGCCTTTGTCGCGTCCCGCCTGGCGGTCCTCGCCCTGGCGGCAGCAGCCGGCACCGCCGGCGCCCAGGTCTATCGCATCGTCGGCCCGGACGGCCGGGTCACCTTCTCCGACAAGCCGCCGGCGGAAGCCTCCGCCAAGGCCGCACCCTCGGCCGGTCCGTCCGGTCGCACCGAAGGGGCAGCCTCCGGCTCGCTGCCCTTCGAGCTGCGCCAGGTCGCCAACCGCTATCCGGTCACGCTCTACTCCGGCCCCAACTGCGTGCCTTGCGGCACCGGCCGCAGCTTCCTGTCGCAGCGCGGCATCCCGTTCAGCGAGAAGTCGGTGAGCAGCCCCGAGGACATCGAGGCGCTGGGCCGCATCAGCGGCGGCAGCGCGTCGCTGCCCCTGCTGACCATCGGTGGCCAGCAGCTCAAGGGCTACTCGGAACACGAGTGGGCGCAGTTCCTGGA
>JAEWBU010000320.1 GCA_023390985.1 Pseudomonadota bacterium | reverse complement strand
GCGGCACCTGCCGCGCCAAGCTGGTGGAAGGGCAGGTGCGCATGGAGCGCAACTTCGCGCTGGACAAGAAGGAAGTGGCGGCGGGCTTCGTGCTGACCTGCCAGGCGCATCCGACGACGGATCGCGTCGTGCTTTCCTTCGACGAACGCTGAACATGGGCCGCGGCCGCCACGCCGGATACGACGACCAGCGCGAAGCCATCCTGGCCAGCGCGGCGCGCCTCTTCGCCACCCAGGGCTATTCGGCGACGTCGATGAACCAGGTGGCCGAGGCCTGCGGGCTGTCGAAGGCCACGCTCTACCACTACTACCGCGACAAGTACGCGCAGCTGTTCTCCATCGCCGATACGCACGTCGAGCGGCTGCAGCGCATCACGCGCGAGGACGGCGAGCTGCGCACGCTGATCGCCCGCCTGGTCGAGGAATACGCCGACGCGCAGGACGAGCACTGGGTGCTGACCAGCGAGGTCCGCTTCCTCGAGCCGGCCGACCGCCGCCGCATCCTGGACCGCGAGCGCGAAGTGGTCGCGGCGTTCGCGAAGCGCGTGTCGGCGATGCGGCCCGACCTGGACGAGGCGGCGCTGGCCAAGCCGCTGACCATGCTGCTGTTCGGCATGGTCAACTGGATGTTCACCTGGATGAAGCCGGAAGGCGCGCTGGACCATGCGGCGATGGCGCCGGTGGTGGCGGACATGTTCCTGGGCGGGCTGCAATCGGTGAAGCGGCCGGAAGGCCAGGCCCGCAAGGAAAAGGACAAGGAGACCTCATGAGCACCCCGGTTCTTCAAAGCTACATCGGCGGCCGCTGGCAGGGCAGCGAGGCGGCGCAGGCACTGCGCAGCGCCGTCAACGGCAGGCCGGTCGCCAGCACGCACGCCGACAGGATCGACTTCGCCGAAGCCGTGCAGCACGCGCGCCGGGTCGGCGTGCCCAACCTGCTCAAGCTCGATTTCCAGGAGCGCGCGGAGCGGCTCAAGGCGCTGGCCAAGTTCCTCTCCGAACGCAAGGAGGAGCTCTACGCCGTCTCGGCCCACACCGGCGCCACGCGCACCGACAGCTGGATCGACATCGAAGGCGGCAGCGGCACGCTGTTCGCGTATGCCGGCGTGGGCGCCAACGAGCTGCCTTCGGGCAACGTGGTGCACGAAGGCCCGGCCATCCCGCTGGGCAAGAAGGGCGCGTTCGCGGGCACCCACATCCTGGTGCCGCGCGGCGGCCTCGCGGTGCACATCAACGCGTTCAACTTCCCCGTGTGGGGCCTGCTCGAGAAGTTCGCGCCCAGCTTCCTGGCCGGCGTGCCCTGCATCGGCAAGCCCGCCACCGCCACCAGCTACCTGACCGAGAAGGCGGTGCGGCTGATGGTCGAGTCGGGCCTGCTGCCCGAAGGCAGCCTGCAGCTGGTGATCGGCTCCACCGGCGACCTGCTCGACCGGCTGGACGGCGCCGACGTGGTCACCTTCACCGGCTCGGCCGACACGGCCGCGAAGCTGCGCGTGCATCCGAACCTCATCCGGCATTCGGTGTCGTTCAACGCCGAGGCCGATTCGCTCAACATGGCCGTGCTCGCGCCCGACGTCACGCCCGACGACGAGGAGTTCGATCTCTTCGTCAAGGAGGTCGTGCGCGAGATGACGGTCAAGGCCGGCCAGAAGTGCACGGCCATCCGCCGCGCCATCGTGCCGCGCCGGCACGTGGACGAAGTCGCGAAACGCCTCAAGGCGCGCCTGGCCAAGGTCGTCGTCGGCGATCCGGCGCTGGAGGAAGTGCGCATGGGCGCGCTCGCCTCGCTCGACCAGCGCAGCGACGTGGCGGGCCGCGTGCAGGCGCTGATGAAGAACGCCGAACTGGTGTTCGGCGAGAAGGACGGCTTCGCGCCGCGCGGCGAAGGCGTGGCGGAAGGCGCGTTCTTCGCGCCCACGCTGCTGCTGGCCAGGAACCCGGCCGGCGACGACAGCGTGCACGACATCGAGGCCTTCGGCCCGGTCAGCACGCTGATGGCGTACGAGGACCTGGACGAGGCGCTGGTCCTCGCCGCCAAGGGCAAGGGCAGCCTGGTCGGTACGCTGGTCACCAAGGACCCCGCGGTCGCAGCCCGTTTCGTGCCGGCGGCCGCCGCCACGCATGGCCGCATCCTGGTGCTGGACCGCGAGGCGGCCGCCGAATCCACCGGCCACGGTTCGCCGCTGCCGATGCTCAAGCATGGCGGCCCCGGCCGCGCGGGCGGCGGGGAGGAGCTGGGCGGGCTGCGCGCGGTCAAGCACTACCTGCAGCGCGCGGCGGTGCAGGGCTCGCCCACCATGCTCGCGGCCGTGACCGGCGAGCATGTGCGCGGGGCGAAGGTGCGCGAGAGCGAAGTCCATCCGTTCCGCCGCCACTTCGAGGACCTGCGGATCGGCGACTCGCTGCTGACGCATCGCCGCACGGTCACCGAAGCGGACATCGTCGCGTTCGGCGGCCTGTCGGGCGACTACTTCTACATGCACTTCGACGAGATCGCGGCCAAGGACAGCCCGTTCGGCAAGCGCATCGCGCACGGCTACTTCGTGCTGTCGGCGGCGGCCGGCCTCTTCGTCTCGCCCGCGCCGGGGCCGGTGCTGGCCAACTACGGGCTGGACACGCTGCGCTTCATCAAGCCGGTCGGCATCGGCGACACCCTCCAGGCCCGCCTGACCGCCAAGCGGAAGATCGACAAGCGCAAGAAGGACGCCAAGGGCGTGGGGCAGGGCGTGGTCGCCTGGGACGTGGAGGTCACGAACCAGAACGGGGAACTGGTGGCGAGCTACGACATCCTGACACTGGTGGCCAAGAAGAACTGAATCGTCGTCCCCGCGAAGGCGGGGACCCAGAGCTTCCTTTTCGAGGTGCGAGAAGGCGGAAGCTCTGGATTCCCGCCTTCGCGGGAATGACGGCACTCGTGCGAAGTAAGCTCTCCCCCGTGCACTCCCTCGAAGACATCCGCCACCGCCTGCGCTCAGCCGGCGCCGGTCCCGCGCACGAGCGGCGCGTGCTGCGCCTCTGGTCGCACGGACTGCCGCAGGACAGCGGCCCCCGCGCGATCGAAAGCTTCCTGCCGCAGCGCCTGCGCGACGGGCTGCCCGCCATCACCGAAGAACTCGCCGGCCTCGCGAGCCTCGTCTCGCGGCACCCGGGCGAAGACGGCTCCGAGCGCCTGCTGGTGCGGCTGGCCGACGGCCAGACCTGCGAGAGCGTGCTGCTGCCGCGCGGTGGCCTGTGCGTGTCCACGCAGATCGGTTGCGCCGTCGGCTGCCGTTTCTGCATGACGGGCCGCGAAGGCCTGCTGCGCCAGATCGGCAGCGCCGAGATCGTGGCCCAGGTGGCGCTGGCGCGCACGCTGCGGCCGGTGCGCAAGGTCGTGTTCATGGGCATGGGCGAGCCGGCGCACAACCTGGCGCACGTGATGGACGCGATCGACTTCCTGGGCACGGTGGGCAACATCGGCCACAAGTCGCTGGTGTTCTCCACCGTCGGCGACGAGCGCGTGTTCGAGCGCCTGCCGCGCGGACCGGTCAAGCCCGCGCTGGCGCTGTCGCTGCACACCACGCGGGCCGACCTTCGCAACGAACTGCTGCCGCGCGCCCCCCGGATCACGCCGGACGAACTGGTCGAAGCGGGCGACGCCTACGCCCGCGCCACCGGCTATCCGCTGCAGGTGCAGTGGACGCTGCTCGATGGCGTCAACGACACGCCCGAAGAAGTCGACGGCATCGTGCGGCTGCTGCATGGCCGCTTCGCCGTGCTCAACATGATCCCCTACAACACCGTCCCCGACCTGCCGTACCGCCGGCCCGCGTGGGAGAAGGCGGCGGAACTGGCGCGCCAGCTGCACCGCCGCGGCGTGCTCACCAAGCTGCGCCGTTCGGCCGGGCAGGACGTGGACGGCGGCTGCGGCCAGCTGCGGGCGCGCGGCAAGGTGGTCCCGGTGTCCGTCATCCCTGCCTAGATCCACGGCCTGGTGGACAACCGCCGGGCCAACCATGCGACGGCGGCCTACAGCCGGGCGTCGGCCGCGGCTTCAAGCTGCCGGCGATGACAGGGGAACAACCCGACGCCGTCGCCCTCACCGACAGCCTGGTGGCGGCAGGCCGATGGCTGCAGTCGACCGGCTACCACTTCACCACCGTCACGCCCGCGACGCACGCGCGCGTCAACGCGAGGCCCGGGGCTCACCTGGCGCTGTCCGCGCGCGACGTCTTCGGATGGAGCCGGCCGTTCGAGGCGGACCTGCTGCCGACGGACGTCGTCGACACGCTGCGCCGTGCCCACCTCCTGGAAGAGCGAGCCGGCGGCCTGCTGCGCAGCCGGGTGCGTTTCTCCACGCTCGACGGGCAGCTGTACGCCCATTCCGCCTATCCGACCACCGAAGGCGACGCGGTCTTCTTCGGTCCCGATACCTACCGGTTCGCCGCCTTGATC
>JAEWBU010000308.1 GCA_023390985.1 Pseudomonadota bacterium | reverse complement strand
AGCTACGCGTGGCGCGAGCCCGGCGCGCTGGGCCCGGGGCGCGGCCTGCAATGGTGGCTGCAGCAGCTGGAGAGCCCGGCCACGCGCAAGGCGCTGCTCGATCGCCACAGCGGCCCGCGGGGGTGATGACACAATGCCCTCGATGCCCACCAACGCCCGCGCGACGCCCTCTTCCCCACCCCGCCGCTTCGCGGTCGTCGGCGCCGGCCTCGCCGGCATCACCTGCGCGCGGACGCTGAAGCAGGCCGGCCACGAGGTCCTGCTGCTGGAAAAGGCCGGCACCGTCGGCGGCCGCATGACCAGCCGGCAGAGCGCGGTCGGCAGCTTCGATGCCGGCGCCCAGTACTTCACCGTGCGCGACGCCCGCTTCCAGCGCGCGCTGGACACCACGCCCGATGCCTTCCAGCGCTGGACCACCAACGCCGTCCGCGTGCTGGACCCGCTCGGCCGCGTGGCCGAAGCCGCCCTGCCCCGCCCCGAGGCGCACTGGGTCGGTTCGCCTTCGATGGACACGCTGGCGCGCCAGTGGGCGCAACCGCTCATCGCCGAAGGCCGGGTGGAACTGGACACCGTGGTCGATCGCCTGGAGCCCGACGCGCTCGATGCGCGCAAGTGGCAGCTGCGCACCCTCGGCCCGCAGGACGGCGCGGTGCACGTCCATTCCGGCTTCGACGCGGTGGTGCTCGCCATCCCGGCCGCGCACGCGTCCACCCTGCTGGAGCGCTCGCGCACCGCGCCGTCCTTCGTGCAGCGCCTGCGCACCGTCGACATCGCGCCGTGCTGGACGCTGATGCTCGCCTTTCCGCAGGCGCAGCCCGGGCTCGCGCCCCTCGGCCCGCAATGGAACGCGGCGCTCAGCACGCACCACCGCATCGCCTGGCTGGCGCGCGAATCGTCCAAGCCGGGCCGCGGCCCGGTCGAGCGCTGGACGGTGCAGGCCAGCCCGGCCTGGTCGGCCGAGCACCTGGGCGACGACGAACAGCGCATCGAGGCCAAGCTGCTCAAGGCCTTCGCCGAAGTCACCGGCATCCGCGCGCAGCCGGCCCACACCGAGGTGCGGCGCTGGCGCTATGCCAAGACGCTGGCACCGCTCGGCCGCTCGCACCTGTGGGATGCGCAGATCGGCCTGGGGCTGTGCGGCGACTGGTGCCTGGGGCATCGCGTCGAGGACGCGTTCGTCTCGGGCCTGGAACTGGCGCTGGCCGCCATCTGAGCTCCCCCATGGGCGGTGCCTACCGCGGGCGCTTCGCGCCGTCCCCCACCGGTCCCCTCCATGCCGGCTCGCTGGTCGCGGCGCTGGCCAGCTGGCTCGACGCGCGCCGCAACGGCGGATCGTGGCTGGTGCGCATCGAGGACGTGGACACGCCGCGCTGCGTGCCGGGGGCGGACCGGCTGATCCTGGAGCAGCTGGAACGCTGCGGCCTGGTGCCCGATGAACCGCCCCTGTGGCAATCGACACGCGGCGAGGTCCATCAAGCGGCGCTCGATCGCCTGGTCGCGCAAGGACTCGCCTACCCCTGCGCCTGCTCGCGCAGGGACATCGAGACCGCGCTGGCCGCCCAGGGCCGCCCGCGCGTGCGCGGCCAGGAAGCGCCTTATCCCGGCACCTGCCGCGACGGCCTGCACGGCCGGCCCGCGCGCGCGTGGCGGTTCCGCGTGCCCGACGGCGTGGTGCACTGGCACGACCGCCGGCTCGGCGACCAGCGGCAGGACGTGGCGCGCGAAGTCGGCGACTTCGTGCTTCGGCGCGCCGACGGCTTGTGGGCCTACCAGCTCGCGGTGGTGGTGGACGACGCCGACCAGGGCATCACGCACGTCGTGCGCGGCGAGGACCTGGCCGACAACACCGCCCGGCAACTGCTCCTGCAGCGCGCGCTGGGTGTGCCCTCGCCCGCGTACCTGCACACGCCGCTGGTGCTGGGCGCCGACGGCGAGAAGCTGTCCAAGCAGAACGGCGCGCAGGCGCTCGACCTGGCCGATCCGCTGCGGGCCCTGAACGACGCCGCCGCGGCACTGTCCCTGCCCGCGCAAAAAGGATCGGTGTCCGGCGCGCTTTCCGCGTGGATCGCGCACTGGCCCTTTCTACAATCCACGGGTGTCTGAACCCGGCGATCCCCACGACAAGCCCGCCGGCGCGCCCGAGGGCGTGCCGTTTCCCCGCGCCATCCGCAGCTTCGTGCGGCGCGCCGGCCGCACCACCATCGGCCAGGCCCGCGCCTTCGAGCAGCTGGGACCGCAGTTCCTGATCCCCTACCGGGCCGAGCCGCTGGATCTCGCGGCCGCCTTCGGCCGCCAGGCGCCGACCATCCTGGAGATCGGCTTCGGCATGGGCGAGGCCACGGCCCACATCGCGTCGCTGATGCCGCACAAGAACTTCCTGTGCTGCGAGGTGCACGAGCCGGGCGTGGGCGCCCTGCTCAAGCGCATCGGCGAGGGGAACCTGCGGAACATCCGCATCGTGCAGCACGACGCGGTCGAAGTGCTGGACCACATGCTGCGCCCTGCGTCGCTGGATGGCGTGCACGTGTTCTTCCCCGACCCCTGGCACAAGCTTCGCCACCACAAGCGGCGCCTGATCCAGCCGCCGCTGGTCGCCAAGCTGGCGGACCGCCTGCGGCCCGGCGGCTACCTGCACTGCGCCACCGACTGGGAACCGTACGCCCAGCAGATGCTCGAAGTGCTGGGCGCCGAACCGCGGCTTCGCAACACCGCCGACGGCTTCGCGCCCCGCCCCGACTACCGGCCGCTCACCAAGTTCGAGAACCGCGGCCTTCGCCTCGGGCACGGCGTGTGGGACGTGGTGTTCGAGCGCGCCGCCGCGTGAGCGGTGGCATCGGACTTGCTCAATTTCTGGACCTGAGGACGAGGAGGATTCCCCCATGATGAACACCCGACGGCGGGTATTGGCGGCGATCGCCGCGGCGGCGGTGGTCCCGTCCGTGGTGCACGCCCAGGCGCGCGCCTCGCGCAAGATCGTGCTCGGCCAGTCGGTGCCGCTCACCGGCGCGGGCGACCAGATCGGCCTGGCCTTCGCGGCCGGCTCCAAGCTGTACTTCGACGCCTTCAACGGCGCGAAGAACAACCCGGGCTGGACCTTCGAGCTGCGCCAGGTGGACGACAGCTACGACCCGGCCAAGGCCGCGGCGAATGCGAAGAAGCTGCTGGCCGACGGCGCCGACCTGCTGTTCGGATTCGTCGGCACCGGCAGCGCCGAAGCCGCCGCCGCGGTCGCGCGCGAGCAGGGCACGGTGCTGTTCGCGCCCTTCGCCGCTTCCGACGCGCTGCGCGATCCGTCCGTCTCGCACGTCTTCCACGTGCGCCCCAGCCTGGCCGACGAGGCCTTCAAGATGGTGCGGCACTGCGCCACGCTCGGGCAGAACCGCATCGCGGTGCTGGCCGAGGACGACGCCATGGGCCGCGCGGGCCTGGCGGCGGTGCAGCAGGCGATCACGGAGCTGAAGCTGCCGCCGCTGGTGGGCTCGGCGTTCGTGCCGGTCAACAGCGACAAGGTCGATGCCGCGGTGGCGCAGCTGGCCAAGCTGCAGCCGCACGCCATCATCCAGGTCTCGCTGTTCAACACCACGGCCGCGTTCATCCGCAAGATGCGCAAGACGGGCTACGTGGGCGCCTTCATGAACTTCTCGGTGGTCGGCATCGACCCGCTCTACACGGCGCTCGGCAAGGAGATCGGCGGCGTGGTGATCTCGCAGGTCGTGCCTTCGCCGCGCAGCTCGGCGACGCCCATCGTCAAGGAATACCTGGCGGCCATCGACAACTCGGACCAGACGGCGTCGTACGAAGGCCTGGAAGGCTTCATCGCCGCCAAGGCGCTCAACGAAGCCGTGCGCCGCGCGGGCCGCAACCTCGACAAGGCCGGCCTGCAGAAGGCCCTGGCCGGCATGAGCGACTACGACGTCGGCGGCTTCCGCATCAACCTGCGCGCGGGCGTGCGCGACTCGGTGCGCGCGATCGACCTGGTGACGATCACGGCGGACGGGAAGGTGGTTCGCTGACCTGTCACTCCAGCTTCCGATCCTCCCGCTTGGCCTTCTCCATCGCCTCCGGCTCCAGCTCCTCGGCCGAGCGGTTCAGGTGGATGAAGACGCCCCAGGCGGTGAGCAGCAGGCCGGTGGCGCCCACCAGCGCCGCCGCATAGACCAGCTGCGACAGGTCTTCGCGGATCGCCTTGAAGGTGGCGACCAGGCCTTCGATGGCCAGCGCCACCACCACGACCACCAGGAAGCGCGAGGAGAAGCGCCGCACGCGCGTCGGCGCGCTCATGTGGGCGTCGCGCACGATCTCCTCCTCGGCGATGGTCTGCGCGATCTGCAGCGCGACCACGGCGGCGGCCAGCAGGCCCAGCGCCTCGATCACGATCAGCGCACCCCCCGGCTCGAAGCCGCGCGCCAGCGCCTCGACGCCGAGCCGGATCGCGGTGATGACGAGGACGATCGCCGCGCAGGCGAACAGCAGGGCGACCACCGCATGGATCGCCGCGAAGAACCGGCCGATGATGTGCATCACGCGGACGAGGTTACCTCGGCCGGAGCGCGCCGTGGGGCGGCGCGGCGGGGTTTCAACTCAACCGCTCCTGCTTCGTCATCCCCGCGGAGGCGGGGATCCAGGGCTCCCATCGAGGACCCCCCAAGGCGGGAGCTCTGGATTCCCGCCTTCGCGGGAATGACGGGTCAGGCCTTCAGCTCGCGCGCCGCGATGCGGTAGCGGAAATCGTCCGGCGCGTAGGAGTCGAAGCGGCCCTGCTTGTCCTCGGCGACCGGATACATCAGGAAGCCGAGCTTCCCGAGCCGGGAGCCCGGCAGCGCCACGTCGTGGGCCATGTTGTAGGCGACCCAGTTGCCTTCCCAGCTGCCGAAGAGTCCGCGGTACACGGGCGCGACGACCGGATGCCGCACGTCCTTGATCCACTCGCCCGTCTCCTGGCGCATCACCTTGCTGACGTCGGCCGGGTCCATCGCGACCCATCCGTGCGCCTGCAGGTACACCTCGGCGCGGCAGTGCTGCGCCGCCTTCAGGTTGGCCGGATTGCTGCCGAGTTCGCGGTAGCCGAAAGCCGAAGGCCCCAGCCGCAAGCCGTAGACGTCGCGCGCCGGCACGCCGATCGAGCGGCACAGGCCGACGAACAGCGCGTTGAGGTCGGCGCACTTGCCGCCCAGGTCGCCGGTTTCCAGCATGGTGCGGATGTCGCCCTCGCCGCAGCCGCGCACGGTGGGCTCGCGCCACGCATTGCCGACGACCCAGTCGTAGAGGCGCCGGACCTTGTCGGCGTCGGTGCGCGCATCGCCCACGGCCTTGCGCGCGGTGTCGCGCACGATGCCGTCGGTGGGGATCAGCGCCGTCGGCCGCAGCGCGTGCGCCAGCACGGCCGGGTCCTCGCGCACGGGCCTGGACGACGACCAGTCCACCGCTCGATCGCGCGTGCGAACGCGCGTGGTGATTTCGACGAACGGCTGCTGCTCGGCCGCGTCGAACTTCACGTGCAGCATGCGCGCGCCTTCGACGCCGTCGGACAGGCGCTCGGCGCTGCCATTGGTGCGGATGCTGCTCTCCAGCGACTGCTGCCAGGCGGTGTCCACCGAAGGGATCGGAACCCAGACCTGGGGCGCGCCCTGGGCCAGGGCCGGCTCCACCAGCGTGGTCACCTCGAACGTGCGCCAGCCGTCGGGACTGGGCGCGAAACGGCGGGCCTGGGACTGCGCCAGCGCGGGAAGGGGCGCCAGGGCGGCCGCGGCGGCCGCGGCGAGAAGGTCGCGTCTTGTGTTCATGTCGATCTCACGGAAGTCGGGCCGAAGAGGCTCTCCACCAGGCGCGCGGCCTCTGCGCCGCTCCAGTCGAATTCGCCGCGCACCCGCCAGCGCGCACGGCCGGTGGCGTCGAAGCCCACGGTGGTCGGGAAGATCTTCACGCCCCAGGCCGCGGCGCCCTCGCCCGCCGCATCCATCACCACCGGATGCGACCAGTTGGATTCGCGCATGTAGCGCTGCACGGTGGCGGCGCGCTCCTTGAAGTTGACCAGCTGCAGCGAGAGCCGGTCGCCGTAGAACGTGGGCAGGTCCAGCAGCAGCGGCATCTCGGCGCGGCACGGCGGGCACCAGGTGGCCCAGAAGTTGACGATGGTGGCGCGGCCGGCGGCCGGCACCACGACCTTGCCGCCGTCCAGGTCCAGCGCGTTGAACGAGGCCAGCCCCGCCGGCGCCTTGTCGATCTGCGCCGCGCGCGCCACGGGCAGCGCGGCCGCGAGGCCGGCGCCCAGCAGCAGGCGACGCGTCAGGCCCGGTCCGCCACCCATTGCTGCACCGATTTCAGGGCCGTGGGGAGCTTGCTGGCGTCCGTGCCGCCGGCCATCGCCATGTCCGGCTTGCCGCCGCCCTTGCCGCCCACCTGCTGCGCGACGAAGTTCACCAGCTCGCCGGCCTTGACCTGGCCCATGCGGTCCGCGGTGACGCCCGCGGCCAGCTGCACCTTGCCGCCGTCGACGGCCGCCAGCACGATGGCCGCGGTCTTGAGCTTGTCCTTGAGCTTGTCCATGGTGTCGCGCAGGGTCTTGGCGTCCGCGCCGTTCAGCGTCGCGGCCAGCACCTTCATGCCCTTGACGTCCACCGCCTGGTTCACCAGCTCGTCGCCCTGCGACGACGCCAGCTTGCCCTTGAGCTGCGCCACTTCCTTCTCGAGCGAGCGCACCTGCTCCAGCACCTGGCCGATGCGCGACTGCAGCTCGGGCACCGGCGCCTTCAGGGCGGCAGCCGCGCTCTGCACCGTCGCCTCGACTTCCTGCAGGTAGGTCAGCGCGCTCGCGCCCGTCACCGCTTCCACGCGGCGCACGCCGGCGGCCACGCCGCCCTCGGCCACGATCTTGAACAGGCCGATGTCGCCGGTGCGCTGCACGTGGGTGCCGCCGCACAGTTCGCGGCTGGAGCCGATGTCCAGCACGCGCACGGAGTCGCCGTACTTCTCGCCGAACAGCATCACCGCGCCGGTGGCCTTGGCCGCCTCGATCTCCATCACGCGCGCCTGCGTCGGCTGGTTCTCCAGGATCTCGGCGTTGACTCGCCGCTCGATCTCGCGGACCTGGTCCTCGGTGACCGGCTGGTTGTGGGTGAAGTCGAAGCGCGTCTTGTCGGCGTCGACCAGCGAGCCCTTCTGCTGCACGTGCGTGCCGAGCACCTCGCGCAGCGCCTTGTGCATCAGGTGCGTGACGCTGTGGTTGCGCATGGTGGCCTGGCGGCGCGCCACGTCCACCTGGGCCAGCACCTTGTCGCCGACCTTCAGCGTGCCCTCGGCCATCGCGCCGTGGTGGCCGTACACGTCGGCCTTGATCTTCTGCGTGTCCTCCACGCCGAACTGCAGGCCCTCGGCCGTCAGCACGCCGCTGTCGCCCACCTGGCCGCCGCTCTCGGCATAGAACGGGGTGGTGTCCAGCACCACCACGCCCTGCTCGCCGCTCGCGAGCTGCTGCACCGGCGTGCCGTCCTTGTACAGGGCGACCACCGTGGCCGGCTCGGCCAGCTTCTCGTAGCCGGTGAAGGGATGGCCCGCGCCGGTGTATTCCAGCGCGCGGTCCATGCGGAACTTGCCGGCCGCGCGGCCGGCGGCCTTCTGCTTGTCCATGGCGGCGTCGAAGCCGGCCGCGTCCACCGTCACGCCGCGCTCGCGGCAGACGTCCTGCGTCAGGTCGAGCGGGAAGCCGTAGGTGTCGTGCAGCTTGAACGCCACTTCGCCCGGCAGCACCTTGGCGCCGTCCTTCAGGGCGGCGTCCAGGATCTCCATGCCGTTCTCCAGCGTCTCGAAGAAGCGCTCTTCCTCCGCCTTGAGCACCTCGGTGATGCGCTTCTCCTCGGCCTGCAGGCGCGGATAGGCCTTGCCCATCAGCTTGACCAGGTCGGGCACCAGCTTGTGGAAGAACGGGTGCTTGCGGCCCAGCTTGTAGCCGTGGCGGATCCCGCGGCGGATGATGCGGCGCTGCACGTAGCCGCGGCCTTCGTTGCTGGGGATCACGCCGTCGCTCACCAGGAAGGCGGTGGCGCGGATGTGGTCGGCGATCACGCGCAGCGACGGGTTCTCCAGGTCGCCGCAGCCGGTCTCGCGCGCCGCCGCCTTGATCAGCGTGTCGAACAGGTCGATCTCATAGTTGCTGTGCACGTGCTGCAGCACGGCGGCCAGGCGCTCCAGGCCCATGCCGGTGTCCACGCAGGGCGCGGGCAGCGGCTTGACGCTGCCGTCGGGCTGCATGTCGAACTGCATGAACACGTGGTTCCAGATCTCGATGTAGCGGTCGCCGTCCTCGTCGGGCGATCCGGGCGGGCCGCCGGCGATCTCCGGGCCGTGGTCGTAGAAGATCTCCGAGCAGGGGCCGCAGGGGCCGGTGTCGGCCATCATCCAGAAGTTGTCGGAGGCGTAGCGCGCGCCCTTGTTGTCGCCGATGCGCACCACGCGCTCGGCGGGCAGGCCGATTTCCCTGGTCCAGATGTCGTAGGCCTCGTCGTCCTCGGCGTACACGGTGGCCCACAGGCGTTCCTTGGGCAGCTTGTAGACCTCGGTCAGCAGCTCCCAGCCCCACTTGAGCGAATCGCGCTTGAAGTAGTCGCCGAAGCTCCAGTTGCCCAGCATCTCGAAGAAGGTGTGGTGCCGCGCCGTGTAGCCCACGTTCTCCAGGTCGTTGTGCTTGCCGCCGGCGCGCAGGCACGCCTGCACGGAGGCCGCGCGCACGTACGGGCGCTTGTCGGTGCCGAGGAACACGTCCTTGAACTGCACCATGCCCGAGTTGGTGAACATCAGGGTGGGATCGTTGCCCGGCACGAGCGGGCTGGACTCGACCACCGTGTGGCCCTTGCTGGCGAAGAAGTCCAGGAAGGTCTTGCGGATGTCGGCGACGGTGGCGGGCGGCTTCTGGGTCATGGTGCGGGGCCGGCGAAAAAGGTGCGGCGGAAGGCTGGACGCCGCTCTCGCGAGAGTGCGCGCGGCGAAGCCGTCGATTATAGGTTTGCCCCCCTCGCAGCCCGGCCGTGCCGCCTGCAAGCCACCACCCGGGCGAGCACAATCGGCGCTCCCTACGGAGAACACGATGGACATGAAGACCTCGCCGCTGGCGCAGCTCAACGACCCTTCCCTTCTCAAGACCGACGCGCTGGTGAACGGCCAGTGGGTCAAGGGCACGGCCCGCTTCGACGTGAACGACCCGGCCACCGGTGCCAAGCTGGCCGACGTGGCCAACCTCGGCGCCGCCGACGCCGAGAAGGCCATCGCCGCGGCCGACGCCGCCTGGCCCGCGTGGCGCGGCAAGACCGCCAAGGAACGCAGCATCCTCCTGCGCAAGTGGTTCGACCTGCTGATGGCCCACCAGGAAGACCTGGCCCGGCTGATGACCGCCGAGAACGGCAAGCCGATGGCCGAATCGCGCGGCGAGGTGGCCTACGGGGCCAGCTTCGTCGAGTGGTTCGCGGAGGAAGCCAAGCGGGTCAACGGCGAAACGCTGCCCCCGTTTGACAACAACCGCCGCCTGATGGTGATCCGCCAGCCGATCGGCGTTTGCGCCGCCATCACGCCCTGGAACTTCCCGCTGGCCATGATCACGCGCAAGGTCGCGCCGGCGCTGGCCGCGGGCTGCCCGGTGGTGATCAAGCCGGCCGAGCTGACGCCGCTGACCGCGCTGGCCGCCGCCGAGCTGGCGATCCGCGCCGGCATCCCGGCCGGCGTGCTCAACGTGCTCACCGCCGACGGCGCCAACAGCATCGCCGTCGGCAAGGTGTTCTGCGCCAGCGACACCGTGCGCCACATCAGCTTCACCGGCTCGACCGAAGTGGGCCGCATCCTGATGGCGCAGAGCGCGCCGACGATCAAGAAGCTGAGCCTGGAGCTCGGGGGCAACGCGCCCTTCATCGTGTTCGACGACGCGGACGTCGACTCGGCGGTGGAAGGCGCGATCGCCAGCAAGTACCGCAACGCCGGCCAGACCTGCGTGTGCGCCAACCGCATCTACGTCCAGGAAGGCGTGTACGACCGCTTCGTCGAGAAGTTCGCCGCCCGGGTCAAGGGCTTCAAGGTCGGCAATGGCTTCGAGGAAGGCGTG
>JAEWBU010000302.1 GCA_023390985.1 Pseudomonadota bacterium | reverse complement strand
TCGACGCCACCGCGTCCACGCGCAGGCCGTCGAAGTGGTACTTCTCCAGCCAGAACAGCGCGTTGCTGATCAGGAAGTCGCGCACCTCGTAGCGGCCGTAGTTGAAGATCAGGCTGTTCCACTGCGGGTGGAAGCCCAGGCGCGGGTCGGCATGCTCGTACAGCTCGGTGCCGTCGAATTGCGCCAGCGCGTGCGGATCGGAAGGGAAGTGCGAGCCGACCCAGTCCAGGATCACGCCGATGCCGTGCTGGTGCAGCGTGTCCACCATCACCATCAGGTCCTGCGGCGTGCCGTAGCGCGAGGTGGGCGCGTAGTAGCCGGTGGTCTGGTAGCCCCACGAGCCGTAGAACGGATGCTCGGCCACCGGCATCAGCTCGACGTGGGTGAAGCCCATCGTGCGGCAGTGCGAGGCCAGGCGCACGGCCAGGTCGCGGTAGTTCAGCACCCGGCCGTCTTCCTCGCGCTGCCAGGAGCCCAGGTGCACTTCGTAGATCGACATCGGCTGGCGGTGCGACTGGCGCTCGGCGCGCTGCGCCATCCACTCGCGGTCGCCCCAGGCGTGGCCCTCCAGCGGCCAGATCTGCGAGGCCGTGCCGGGCGGATGCTCGCAGCGGAACGCGTAGGGATCGGCCTTGTCCATCCAGCCGCCATGCGCGCCGTGGATGCGGTACTTGTAGAAGTCGCCGGCGCGCGCGCCTTCCAGCCGCCCGTGCCACAGGCCGCTGCCGTCCTCCAGCCGCTGCAGCGGCTCGCAGTGCCAGTTGTTGAACGAGCCCGCGACGCCGACGCTGCGCGCGTTCGGCGCCCACACGGTGAAGCGTGTGCCGCTGCCGTCCACATGGGCCCCCATCACGTCGAACTGGCGGAAGTGGTGGCTCGGCCTTGGCCCCGATCTGGCGGCGACGCTTGCGGTCGTGGTCGCGGCGCCGGAATGGATGTGCGAAGGCGTCATGTCGTAACTTGCGTGAGGAAACATTCTTGTGCTGCGCAGCCTTCCAGAATGAAGGAAGCGCCGACGAATTGCCGTAGTCCGGCACCTACAGAGGGGCGTCGATTCCGCCGACGCGTGCGCGGGCTCGCAGGGAGCTGAGCCGCGAGCCGGATCGGCGCGTCGCGGCGGCGTGTGCGCCGACACGCGATCTGCTACGGCTGAGCTGCGCTCGGGCGTGACCTTGAGGACTGGCCTTCACCGCGGAACCGCCCAAGCTGGGCGCCGCGTGCGAACCGCCCGCGACCCAACAGGAGCAATCGACGTGTTTCCTCTCACCGCCGCCGCACTCGTGCTGGCGTCAGTCATGGCAGGGCAGGGCGCCCTGGCCCAATCCGGAAAGTTCGGCCTCGACAAGCTGCGCGACGCGATCAACCACCCGCTGCCGGGCCAGGGGCAGTCGCCCCAGCAGCCGGCCCAGGCCCCGCAGCCGGTGCAACCGATGGCCTCTCCGACGCCGGCGCCATCCACGGCCGCGCAGGCGCCGGCCGCGGGCAACGGAACGGCCACGCTGCCCGACATCCATCAATGGAGCACGGAGCTGCCGCCGGTGAACACGCAGTTGCCGTACGCCGTGCTGGCGGGCATCCGCTTCGAGGCCTTCTCCAACCCCTGCCCGAGCGGCTCCGGACGCTGCTGGGTGCCCATCATCCTGCTGCCGATGTCCGGCCCCATGAGCACCGGCCAGGAGGTCCACGTCGCCTACAAGGCGAACGGCAAGCCGTGGTTCACGGAGCGCTTCCGTCCCGCCGACGCGACCGCATTGCTGCGCGACCGCAACAGCGTGAACCTGCTGTACCGATTCCGGTCGGGCCGCAATCAGGAGCACCTGGCGCGCCACACCGGCCGCATCGACTTCGAGGTGAGCTTCGCCGACCCGCTGGCCGGCGGCAACCGCAAGGTGGGCGCGGGGCACTTCACGGTGGGCGGCGGTGCCAACGACGTCGACTACCACGTGTCGTACGACTGGGCCACCGAGGTGATGTGGGTGGACTTCATGGGGCGCGGCAATCCCGCCCTGGACTACCCCGGGCTGGTGGTGCAGGGCGTGTTCCTGCAGCCCACGGAGCGCAGCGAAACGATGTCGCTGCACCTTTTCCACAAGGGCAGGGAGATCGCGTCGGCCGATCGCTTCGGCAGCGACTTCACCACCAATGCGCGCAACTCGAAGACGCGCCAGGGCTACGGCGCGATCGGCGCGGCCTGGTCGCTGCCGAACGTCGTGGCCTACGACCGGCGGCCGGAGAAGGGCGGCTTCTTCGTGCTCAGCGAGAACCCCGGCGAGTACACGCTCAAGGTGCTGCGCAACGGCGAGCTGGCGCGTGAAGCCGTCTTCACCATCCAGCCCGACGGCAGCATCGACCGCTCGCTGAACGTCGCGGCCAACCTGCCGCACGGCTATACCGTGCTGCGCGCGAAGGTGCACGGCAAGCAGGACCAGGCCCGCTCGACCTTCAAGGCCGATGGCCTGTGGGGCGCGGCGTCAGCGCTCCGGTGAATCCGTCATCCCCGCGAAGGCGGGGATCCAGTGCTTCCACGAAGTCCGCTGAAGGCGGACGCCCTGGATTCCCGCCTCCGCGGGAATGACGCTAAACGCCCAGGTGCTGCGCCAGCACCTCGGGCCGGGAGCGCAATTCGTCCGACGTCCCGCTGAACACCACCTCGCCCTTGACCAGGATCAGGTTGCGGTTCGTCAGCTGCGTGACGTGCTTCCAGTTCTTGTCCACGATCACCGTGGAAATCCCCGACTCCCGGATCACTCCGCAGATGCGCCAGATCTCGCGCGCGATCAGCGGGGCCAGGCCTTCGGTGGCCTCGTCCAGGATCAGCACGTCGGGATTGGTCATCAGCGCGCGGCCGATGGTGAGCATCTGCTGCTCGCCGCCCGACAGCTGCTGGCCGCCGTGCGACAGGCGCTCCGACAGGCGCGGGAAGGTCTGGAGGACGCGCTCGTAGGTCCAGTCGCGCTGGCCGCGCGTGCCGGCTCGCGCGGCCATCTTCAGGTTCTCGACCACGCTCAGGTTGCCGAAGATGCCGCGGCCCTCGGGCACGTAGGCCACGCCGAGCTTGGCGATCTCGTAGGGCGCGCGGCCGGTCATCTCGCGGCCCATCACGTGCACGCTGCCGCCGCGCGGCTTGACCAGGCCCATGAGCGTCTTGAGCAGCGTGCTCTTGCCCATGCCGTTGCGGCCCATCAGGCCGATGGTTTCGCCGCGAGCGACCTGGAAGTCGACCCCGCGCAGGATGTGGCTCTGGCCGTAGTAGGTGTGCAGGCCGCGGGCGTCGATGAGGAGTTCGTTCGCCATCTCAGTGCTCCTCTTCGCCCAGGTAGGCCGCCTGCACGCCCGCGTCGTGGCGGATCTGCTCAGGCGTGCCGCTGGCGATCACCTGGCCGTTGACCATCACCGTCAGGCGATCGGCCAGCGCGAACACCGCGTCCATGTCGTGTTCGACCAGCATGATCGCGTGCGCCTCCTTGAGCCGCTTGAGCAGCGCCACCATTCGCTCGGCTTCCGCCGTGCCCATGCCGGCCAGGGGTTCGTCCAGCAGCAGCACCTGGGGCTCGGTGGCCAGCGTCATCGCGATCTCCAGCTGGCGCTGTTCGCCGTGGCTGATGGTGCCGGCCACCGCGTCGCGGCGGTGTTCCAGGCCGGCCAGGACGATGGCCTTCTCGGCGCGCTCGTTGGTGCCCGCGTAGCCGGTGGCGCGGCGCAGCCAGCTGGCCGCGTGCTGCGCGCGCGACTGCGACGCCAGGCGCACGTTCTCCCACACGGTGAACGGCAGGAAGATGTTGGTCTTCTGGTAGCTGCGGCCCAGGCCCGCGCGCGAGATGCGCTCGGGCGAGCGGCCGGTGATGTCCTGGTCGCCGAGGCGGATGCTGCCCGTGGTGGGCGGCAGGTCGCCCGAGAGCAGGTTGGTCAGCGTCGATTTGCCGGCGCCGTTTGGTCCGATCACGGCATGGATGCGGCCGCGCCAGAGGTCCACCGACACGTCGTTCACCGCGGCCAGGCCGCCGAAGCGCTTGACCAGGTTCCTGGCGGAGAGCAGCACTTCGTCAGCCATGGTGCTTCTCCTTGCCGCGCAGCACGCGTTCGGCCAGACCGAGCAGGCCGCGCGGCGCGAAGGCGACCACCAGCACGATGAAAAGGCCCATCCACAGCTGCCAGTGCTTGCCGGCGCGAAAAGCCCCGATATCGGGCAGGTCCTTGAACAGGTGCAGCAAATACTCGAAGGCGAACGCGCCGACGATGGCGCCGGCGAAGTTGCCCATGCCGCCCAGGATGACCATCATGATCGCGTGCGCGCTCATGTGGAACCCCATCAGCTCGGGGTTGATGAAGCCGGTCTGCGCGCCCCACAGGTAGCCGGCCAGGCCGGCGATGCCGCCGCCGAGCGTGAAGGCCGCGAGCTTGTAGCCGAAGGTGCCGTAGCCCAGGGCGCGCATGCGGTGCTCGTTGACGCGGATGCCAGCCAGCACGCGGCCGAACGGGCTCCACAGCACGCGTCGCAGGAACAGGTACACGGCCAGCAGGCAGCCGAGGGTGAAGAAGTAGAAGACCTTCTTGTCCTCCAGGTCGAACAGCGCGGCGTCGGGCTTGAGGTTGATGTACACGCCGTCGGAGCCGCCCAGGCGCAGCGACAGTCCGAACAGGCCGATCTCCTTGTTGTCGAACACCAGGTAGAACAGCATCTGCGCGAAGGCCATCGTGACCATGATGAAGTAGATGCCGTGGGTGCGCACCACGAAGAAGCCGATCACCGCGGCGAAGAAAGCCGAGGCCAGCACCGCGCCGGGCAGCGTCCACCACAGGCTGACGGCGCCGCTGTCGGAGGACACCAGCGACAGGAAGTAGCCGCCGATGCCGAAGAAGGCCGCATGGCCGAGCGACACCAGGCCGGTGACGCCCTGCAGCAGGTCCAGGCTCATCGCGAAGATGGCCAGGATCATCATGCGGGCCA
>JAEWBU010000301.1 GCA_023390985.1 Pseudomonadota bacterium | reverse complement strand
CCAAGAAGGATCCCGTGCAGACGCACGTCGCGCAAGGCGCCCCGGGGGCCGTTGTCGTACGGGCCGAGGGCGAGCGGCACAAAGGCAAGCACAAGCACAAGGGCCATCCCCCGGGCCGCGCGGTCGGCTGGCACAAGAACCACGACTGAGAGGGCGGGCCCCGCCCGCCGAAGGGACGCTCAGTCCTTCAAGCACCGCGCCTTGATGCTGCGCCCCTTGATGCGTCCCTCGTTCAACCGCGCCGCCACCTCCTGCGCGATGCCGCGTTCCACCGCGACATAGGTGGCGAACTCGTTGATGTCGATCTTCCCCACCTGCTCGCGGGTGTAGCCCAGGTCGGCCGTCAGCGCGCCCAGCACGTCGCCCGGGCGGATCTTCTCCTTGCGCCCGGCCTGCAGGTGGATGGTGGCCATGGCCGGCAGCAGGCGGCCGCTCGCCGCCGGCGTGAGTTCGGCCAGGTCGTGCCACTCCGATTCCCGTCCCTGCAGCTGCTCGATGCGCCCGACGGCGCCCATCTCGTCCAGGCTGGCCAGGCTGAGCGCCAGGCCGGTCTCGCCGGCACGGCCGGTGCGGCCGATCCGGTGCACGTGCACTTCGGGATCGACCGGCACGTCCACGTTGATGACGGCGGCGAGGCCGGCGACGTCCAGGCCGCGCGCCGCCACGTCGGTGGCGACCAGCACCGAGCAGCTGCCGTTGGCGAAACGCACCAGCACCTGGTCGCGGTCGCGCTGCTCCAGCTCGCCGTGCAGCGCGAGCGCGCTGTAGCCCTGCGCCTGCAGCAGCTCCACCAGCCCGCGGCAGCGCGCCCGCGTGTTGCAGAAGGCGAGCGTGCTGGCCGGACGGAAGTGGTCCAGCAGGCGCGCCACCTGGGGCAACCGCTGGGGTTCGGTCACCTCGTACCAGCGCTGCCCGATCTGCTCGCCGCCGTGCTGCGCCTCGACCTTGACCATCACGGGTTCGCGCATGAACTGCGCCGCGAGCTTGGCGATGCCTTCCGGATAGGTGGCCGAGAACAGCAGCGTCTGCCGCTGCGCCGGGCACTGCCGCGCCACCTTCGCGATGTCGTCGACGAAACCCATGTCCAGCATGCGGTCCGCTTCGTCGAGCACCAGCGTGTTGAGGGCGTCGAGCTGCAGGTTGCCGCGGTCCAGGTGGTCCAGCACGCGGCCGGGCGTGCCAACCACGATGTGCGCCCCGTGCCCGAGGCTGGTGGTCTGGCCCCGCAGCGGCACGCCGCCGGACAGCGTGATGACCTTGACGTTGTCCTCGGCGCGGGCGAGGCGGCGGATCTCGGTGGTGACCTGGTCCGCCAGCTCGCGCGTCGGGCACAGCACCAGCGCCTGCACCGCGAAGCGGCGCGCGTTGAGGTTCGCCAGCAGGGCCAGCGCGAAGGCGGCGGTCTTGCCGCTGCCCGTCTTGGCCTGGGCGATCAGGTCCTTGCCCAGCAGGGCGGAAGGGAGGCTGGCCGCCTGGATGGCCGTCATCTCGAGGTAGCCGAGCCGGTGCAGGTTGGCCAGCGTGGCGGGAGGCAGGGGAAGCGTGTCGAAGCTCGCAGGGAGTGCTTGGGGCATCGCCCGATCATTCCACAGCGCTCCGGCGGACAATGCGCCCTCCCCCATTCGCGAAGAAACCCGTGAGTCACTCCTCCGCCTGGCCCGGCAAGATCATGGCGCTGCTGCGCGCCGGCAACCCGGCGGCCGCGATCGCCCAAATCCGCGTGGCGCCCAGCGTGCGCGACCTGCGCGCCCTGGAGAAACAGCTCGCCGCCGCCCAGCTGGCGGGCAAGTGGCGCGACGTCGACGCCGCCATCGCCGAAAGTTTGCAGGCGCTCTCCGCGCCCCGGCTGCACCGGGCGCCATGAGCGAAACGAACTTCGAGTCGCTCGGGCTGTCCGCGCCGCTCCTGCAGGCGTGCGCCGAGGTCGGCTACGCGACGCCCACCGCGATCCAGGCCGAGGCCATCCCGCTCCTGCTGCGCGGCCGCGACCTCCTCGGCCTGGCGCCCACCGGCTCCGGCAAGACCGCCGCGTTCGCGCTGCCCCTGCTGCAGCGGGTCATCGCCGGCCGGCAGCACGCGTACCGGCGGGTCAAGGCCCTGGTGCTGGTGCCGACGCGCGAACTGGCGGCGCAGGTCGGAGAAACCTTCCGCAAGCTCGGCAGGTTTTGTCCCCGCGAGCTCAAGGTCGCGGTGCTCCATGGCGGCGTGTCGGCCAACCCGCAGATGATGGCGCTGCGGGGCGGCGCGGACGTGGTGGTGGCCACGCCGGGCCGATTGCTCGACCTGCTGGACAAGAACGCGGTGCGGCTCGACGCCGTCGAAGCGCTGGTGCTCGACGAGGCCGACCGCCTGCTGGACCTGGGCTTCGCCGCCGAACGCGAACGCGTGCTGGCCGCGCTGCCGGCGCGCCGGCAGAACCTGCTGTTCTCCGCGACCTTCCCGCCGGAAGTGCAGGCGTTGGCCGACGGCTTGCTGCGCGACGCGGTGCGCATCGACGCCGCCGCCGAGCCGCGCCTCGAACCCGCGATCGTCCAGCGGGTGATCGCGGTCGACGCACCGCGCCGCACCGAGCTGCTGCGCCACCTCGTGAAGCAGGAAGGCTGGCGGCGCGTGCTGGTGTTCGTGGCCACCCGCTACGCCACGGAACACGTCGCGCGCAAGCTCTTCGACCGCGGCATCCACGCGGCGCCGCTGCACGGCGACATGAGCCAGTCACGCCGCACCGAGGTGCTGCAGGCCTTCAAGGACGGCCGCTGGGACGTGCTGGTGACGACCGACCTCGCGGCCCGCGGCATCGACATCGCCGGGCTGCAGGTGGTGGTCAATTACGACCTGCCGCGCTCGGCGGACGACTACGTGCACCGCATCGGCCGCACGGGCCGTGCCGGAGCGGAAGGACTCGCCGTGAGCTTCACGAGCGCCGCGACGGAATCGCATTTCCGGCTGATCGAGAAGCGCACGAAGCGGCAGTTGCCCCGCGAGCAGGTGGCGGGATTCGAACCGGTGGAGCCGGCGCCCGAAGCCGCGGCCGGCACCGGGGGCATCAAGGGGAAACGGCCGAGCAAGAAGGACAAGCTGCGGGCGGCGGCCGCCCATCTCGGCGGCACGAAGGAATAAACCGGCCGCCGCGAGCGTTCATGCAGGATGACCCAAGCCGATCAAAGCTGTACAGCACTGGACAGATGGCAGGCCGCGCTGAAGAAGCGCGAGGAACTCCAGGACCTGCTGCACGGCGTCGACTTGCTCGTGCAGGACGGGAGCATCAAGCTCAGTTCCGTTGACGAGGTGAGGAAGCTGCTCGTCGCGGCCCAGAAGGAAGTGGACCAGCTGCAGACCTTGATGAGGCGTTGAGGCCGGCCGCCGCGGTGCGCAGCAGCCGCTGGAAGGTCGGGCATTCCGAATGGCTGGGCGCGGGGCAGGCCGCCGCATGGCGCAGGCTCTTGCTCACGGCCTGCAGCCGCCGGATGGTGACGTCGATCTCGTCCGCCTTCGCGGCCAGCATTCGCCTGTCGAGGCTCGGGCGGCCCTCGGGCGAGAACATCGAGCGGATCTCGTCGAGCGCGAAGCCGGCCGAACGCGCAAGCGCGATGAGCGCCAGCTGGTTGAGCACGCCCGGCGCGAAACGGCGTCGCAGGCCGTCCCGCCCGACCGAGGCGATCAGTCCCTTCTCCTCGTAGAAACGCAGCGTGGAAGCCGGCACGCCGGAACGCATCGCTACCTCCGAGATATCCATGGCCAACCCCTTGACTTCAAGTGGACTTGAATTTCTATCCTGCCAGAACCATTCAAGGAGAAACCCATGACCATGACACTCGATGCGCTGGCGCGCGAATGCCGCAACCTGCTCCTGGCGGACCCGTCGCCCGCCGGCCGCGCGCAGGTCGCCGCCCTGCTGGGCCGCGCGCTGCGGGACGGTGAGTTCGTTCGCGCGCAGTTCGCCGGCGGCATGCCGGAACGCAGGATCCTCCACGAGGACCGCGACCTCGGCTTCTGCATCCTCGGCCACGAATACCACGATGCGAAGGAAGGCGGTCCGCACGACCACGGCCCCTCGTGGGCGATCTACGGCCAGGCCGAAGGAGAGACGGTGATGACCGACTTCGAGGTCGTGCAGCCGGCCGCCGCCGGCAAGGCGGGCCAGGTGCGTCGGACCCGCAGCTATGCGCTTCGCCCCGGGGACGCCCACCTCTACAACGAGGGCGCGATCCACGCACCGAGCCGCGGCGGACCCACGCGGCTGATCCGCATCGAGGGAACGAACCTCGAGAAAGTGGCGCGCGGAAAGTACGAGGTGGTGGCCGGTTGACGGAAATCGGCCGATGTCCTACGAGTCCGATGCCGCTCCCTCAACAGAATCGGACCGATGGAACGCACCCCCGGTTCCGACAGGGTCGAGCAGGTATTCGCGGCCGCGCAGGAGTACGCGCGCGCGACCTCGGAGGACGCCAGCCCCGAGATCTACCGGCCGCTGACCTTCCTGCTGGCGCAGGTCCGGCGCAGCCTGGCGATGGACGTCGTGTTCGTCTCGCAATTCATCGACAAGGAGCGCGTGTTCGAAGTGGTGAGCGCCGAGGGCGAAGCGGCTTCCGTGGTGATGCCGGGAGGCTCGGACCCGCTGCTGGACACGTACTGCCAACGCATCGTCGACGGCCGGCTTCCCGCGGTCATTCCGGACACCGGCGCATCGCCGGAAGCGTCCTCGCTCGCGATCACGCAGGTGCTGAACATCCGGGCCTACCTGAGCGCGCCCGTCGTGCTGCCCAACGGGCAGGTCTTCGGCACGGTCTGCTGCATCAGCCACTCGGCCAGACAGGACCTGCGCGAGGCCGACGCGAAGGCGATCGCCGCCGTGGCGCAAGCGGTGGCCGCGAGCGTCACGCGCAGCGGGGCGATCCGCTACGCGAGCTGGACGCCCGATTAGCCCCGGCGTGTCGGATGTCGATCCGGCACGCCGTCATCCGTCGTGTGTCTGAGGGCCATCCTCTGCTCACCAGGAGAAACCGCATGTCCACCCAGACCGTCCGCCTGCACCGCGTGCTGCGCTGCCCGCCCGAGCGCGTGTACCGCGCGTTCGTCGAGCCCGCTGCCTTCGAGCGCTGGCTGCCACCGTTCGGCTTCACGGGCAAGGTCCACGCCATGGAGCCCGTGGTGGGCGGCCAGTGGCGGATGTCGTTCACGAACTTCGGCAAGGGACACTCGCATTCCTTCGGCGGCAAGTACCTGGAGCTGGTGCCCGGCAAGCGCATCGCCTACGACGCCGCCTTCGACGACCCCAACCTGCCCGGCACCATGACCACCACGGTGGTGCTCACCGCCGTGTCCTGTGGCACCGACATGCAGGTCACGCAGGAAGGCATCCCGGCCGCGATCCCGGCGGAGATGTGCTACCTCGGCTGGCAGGAGTCGCTGGTCTCGCTGGCCCAGCTGGTCGAGCCCGAGATCCCTGGCTGAGCCGCTCAGCCCACCGCCGAGAACCGGGGCCGGCGCACGCCGTCGACCACGATGCTCTCGAAGAACATCGCGTGCGGCCGCACCCACAGGCCGCGTTCGCCGTACAGGGCGCGGTAGAGCACCAGCGGCTCCAGCGTTTCGCTGTGGCGCACGGCGCCGAGCACTTCGTACTCGCCGCCCTTGTAGTGGCGGTAGCGTCCGGTCGGGGTGGGTGGCAGGGGTGCGAGATCGCTCATGGCGCCAGTGTAGGAAGACTGAGAATCCGGGCATGAGCGAGTTCGAGATCAAGCTCGCCGTGCCGGCGGCGGCCCGGCCCCACCTGCTGGAAGCACTGTCGGGCGCGCAGGTCGAGACCGTCCCGCTGCACGCGATCTATTTCGATACGCCCGGCTCCGCCCTGTCCGCCCGGCATGTCTCGCTGCGCGTGCGGCGCGAGGGCGACCACTGGGTCCAGACGCTCAAGGCGCCGGGCGATTCGACGCTCGACCGGTTCGAGGACAACGTTCCCCTGGGCGCCGCCGGCTCGCGCAAGGCGCCGCCTCGCGCGGACCTGGGCCGGCACACCGACGCGCGCGCGCTGGAAGTCATCCGTTCCGCCTTGGGCGGCAACCCGGGCGACGCACTCCTCCAGCCCGTTTTCGAAGTGAAGGTCGATCGGCGCGTGCGCCGCGTCGAAAGCAGCGGCTCCGTGGTCGAGCTGGCGTTCGACGAAGGCGAGCTGCTGGCGCAGGGCCGCAAGGCGCCGGTGTGCGAACTCGAACTCGAGCTGCTCGAAGGCGACCGGCAGGGGCTGCTGATGCTCGCCCGCCGCTGGCGCATGGAGTGGGACCTGTTCTTGTCCACCAGCAGCAAGGCCCAGCGCGGGCAGCGGCTCGCCGCGGGCGAGCAGTTCGGCGAGCCCGTCAACGCGAGTCCGCCCGTGCTGGATCGGAACAAGCCCACGCGAGGCCGGTTCCTGGGCGCCGTGCTCGATGCCTGCCTGCGGCAGGTGCTGGCCAACGCGGGCGAGATCGCCGCCGGCAGCCGGGCCGACGAGCACATCCACCAGTTGCGCGTCGGGCTGCGGCGGCTGCGCACGGCGCTGAGGGAACTGCCCGCGCTGCGCGACGCCGGCGAGGCGGTCGAGCCGGCGCTGCTCGGCGTGTTCCGCCCCCTGGGCGAGTGGCGCGATCGCAGCGACGTCGTGCGCGCCATCGAACCCAGGATCGAGGCCGCGGGCGGGCGGCCGGTGCGCTTTCCAGCGGGCTTCCATCAGGACCGCGATCCGCGGGAGATGGTGCACGGGCCCGCTTTCCAGGACGCGCTGCTGCAGCTGCTGTCTTTCGCCGAAACAGTCCGCGGCGACGATCGCAAGGGCGTGCGCAGGATGGTGGCCGGCCGGCTCGATCGCCTGCACCAGCGTGTCTGCGAAGACGGCGCCCGTTTCACCCGGCTGTCCGAGGAGCGCCAGCACGGCGTGCGCAAGCGCCTGAAGCGCCTGCGCTACCTGGGCGAGTTCGTGGCGCCGCTCTATCCGGACAAGGCCGTCGGCCGCTACATGAAGGCGCTCAAACCGGCGCAGGACGCGCTCGGCGAATACAACGACGAAATCATGGCCGCTTCGCTCTACCGCGAGCTCGCCGGCGACCAGGAGGAGGCGCGGTTCGCGGTGGCGCTGCTGGAGGCGCGCCGGCGCTCGGAAGCGAAGGCCTGCCGCAAGGCGCTGGAGCGCCTGGCCGACGCCCGGCCGTTCTGGCGCAAGGCCTGACCGGCCGGCGGCTGCGTCAGAAGTCGGATCGCGTGCCGCGCGAGACCAGGCCCGAGTGCAGGCCGCCGCTCGTGGAGCGAACCGATTCGGAGCGAAGCCAGGACTGGCGATCGATCCAGGCAGCCACGGCCCTCAGGAAGCTCCTGACGGCGGTGAATCGGAGGGTGGATCGGACGACGTTCACGGGGCACCTCCCAGTGCGTGACAGCGCGCCTCCATCTTGCGGCGAGCCGGCCTGGACCGGTGCGGGAATGTGGCCCGCCCTTGCAAATCGGTGAGTGTTTGTGGCGCGCTCGATACGGCGCGGGGCACCTAGCACAGGTCCGGCCGCCTCCATTTCACAGATCGCGTGGAGAAGGCTGTGGAAAACCGTCGGACACCCGTGCCGAGGCCAGTCCCGGCGCGGCCTGCCACGCGATGCTCAATCGGTGGGCACCTCGGTCCGACGCCGGAAGTTGCATCCTCAGCCGTGGCGTAGTCGACACAAACCGGTCAGCGACCGACCACGCGTGACATCACTTCGACCGCCTTCGAAGCATCGGCGCCACGCCACGCCACGATCTGGTCGGGCCGGATCAATGCGAGCGGCGCTTCATGGAGCTCGCGCAGCGAAGCGGCGGGCAAGCGAAGCACGCGCAGGTCCAGGCCCCCCGCCATGGCAGCGGTTTCGAACGGCGTGGTGTCGGGCGCCTCGCCGCCCAGCGCGAGCAGCGTCCACTCCGGCCCGAAGAGGTCGAACAGCGAGCGCCCGTCGTCCATCCAGGCATGCGGCGGACGGCCGCCGGGACAGGCCGTCTGCTGGTACTGGTTGGGCTCGTCGGGCGGCGGACGGGTGCCGTCCGGGACGATCACCGGCGAGCCGTCGTAGCGGCCGCCGAAAGTGACGCCCGGGATGTTGAATTCCAGCTTCGCGTGCGCGTCCAGGTACCCGGACGCGCGCCGCCGCTCCTCTTCGCCTGCCGGCGAGTCCTCGTCAAGCAAGGGACCCGCCGTGAAGAGACCCACCGAATCCGCGAACCGGCGCGCATAGGCGGTGTTGCGTTCGGCGACCGGCTTGCGCTCGACCTCGTAGCTTTCCAGCAGCGAGAGCGGCGCAACGCCTTTCAGCACGGCCGCGAGCTTCCAGCCGAGGTTGACCGCGTCCTCGACCGCGGTGTTGTAGCCCAGGCCGCCGGTCGGCGTGAACAGGTGCGCCGCATCGCCGCCGATCAGCACGCGGCCGCGGCCGAAGCTTTGCGCGACCA
The DNA here is from genome assembly GCA_023390985.1 of Pseudomonadota bacterium. Taxonomy (GTDB): domain Bacteria; phylum Pseudomonadota; class Gammaproteobacteria; order Burkholderiales; family Burkholderiaceae_C; genus Ramlibacter. Next base: position 4,730 of record JAEWBU010000301.1, on the reverse strand, counting down.
GCGCGTGGCCGGCGAGCCAGGTGCCCATCGAGAGGATCTCGATCGGAAGCTCGCGCCCGACCGCCTCCGCGAACACGCGGCGCGCGTCGTCCTCGGTCCACCGGTCCGCGTCCTCGCCAGGCCGCAGCGCGGCATGGAACGCGAACTCGGAAACCCCGTCCACCGCGGCCATGAAGGCGCGCCGCTCGTGGTTGACCGACACGTACATCCAGGCCCGAGGATGCGGCAGCGCCGAGAGGAAGGCCGGCGCCTTCAGGTAGGCGGCGAACATCTTGCCGCCCATGAACTCGCGCTGCACGCCGGTGACGCCGCCCCAGGAGATGCCGAGCGCACGGCGCACCATGCTGCGCGCGCCGTCGGCGCCGACCAGGAACTTCGCCTTCACTCGCACCGGCTCGCCTCCGTTCGGGCGCACCGTCGCCTCGACGCCGGCGCCCGTGTCCTCGAAGGACTCCAGCGTCCAGCCGTACCGCAGGTCGGCCGACGGCTGGAGGCGGGCCTGCCGCAGCAGCACCTGCTCGACGAACTTCTGCGACACGCGATGCGGCAGTTCCGCCGCGCTCCACGAGCCCGTCATCGTGCGGATGCGCTCGACCGCCTGGGCCGCGGTGGGCAGGCGGATGCGCGCGAGCTCGTGGCCCGTGTAGCGGGTGAAGTACGCGATGTCGGTCGGGTGGTCGGGCGGCAGGCCGAGCGCGCGCACCTCGTGCGCGAAGCCCAGGCGACGGAAGTGCTCCATCGTGCGCGCCTGGGTGGCGTTGGCCTGCGGGTTGAAGGCCGTGCCCGGCTTGGCATCCACGAGCAGCACGCGAACGCCGCGGCGTCCGAGCTCGATGGCCAGCATGAGGCCGCAAGGGCCGCCTCCCGCGACGAGGACGTCGGTCTCGAGGGTCATGCCCACGATTCTCACGCCGCGGGGCGAGGCGTGACCGGACTCAGCCGGCCAGGGCGGCCTGGGCGTCGCGGCACCAAGCGATGAAGCCCTTCATTTCGGTGGTCTTGTCGAACACGGCGTCGGCGCCGGCACGCTGCGCGTTCTCGCGCACGGGTTCGCGCGTGTAGTTGGTCAGGAGCACGGCGCGCTGGTGGGCCGCGCGGCCCTGGCACTTGCGCAGCACGTCGAAGCCGTGGCCATCGGCCAGGAACAGGTCGATCACGGCCAGCTCCCAGCCGTCGTCATGGCGGGACAGCCAGTCCACCGCCTCGGCCGAAGTCGTGGCCACGTGCACCACTTCGGCGCCCGCGACCATCGCCAGCATCTGCCGCAACAGCTCCTGCGTCACGGCATGGTCCTCCACCAACAAGATCCTCATGAACTGCCCATCCCCAATGCACCGCCATTGTGCGGACGGCGCGAGGCGCCGCGTGTAGGAAGGGTTCGCCGCTTGCGGCCGGGCCGGACTCGGTCCGCGGCCCCGGCCCTGCTTAATGCCCAGCAAAGACTCGCTCTCTATACTGGCCCGTTTTGCTCAACGTACCGGCGCCCCATGGCCTCACAGCTGCTGATCCGCACCTCGCTCCTGTCTCTCGCGCTTCTTCTCGCCGCCTGCGGCAAGTCGCAGCAGACGCAGGCCGGCCCTCCCGGCGGCGGCATGCCTCCTCCTGAAGTGGGCGTCGTCACCGTGCAGCCGCGCGACATCGGTCTGGTCACCGAACTGCCCGGCCGCCTCGAAGCCTCGCGCGTGGCGCAGGTGCGCGCGCGCGCCGCGGGCATCGTGCAGGAACGCCTGTTCCGCGAAGGCAGCGACGTGAAGGCCGGCCAGTCGCTGTTCCGCATCGACTCCGCGCCCTACCAGGCGCAGGCCGCCAGCGCGCAGGCCTCGCTGGCGCGCGCCCAGGCCAACGTGGCCCAGGCCCGCGGCCTGGCCGAGCGCTACAAGCCGCTGGTGGAAGCCAACGCGATCAGCAAGCAGGAATACGTCAACGCCGTCGCCGCGCAGAAGGCCGCCGAAGCCGAGGTGGCCGCCGCCGAGGCCTCGGTGCGCACGGCGCAGATCAACCTGAACTACGCGCTGGTCACCGCACCGATCTCCGGCCGCATCGGCCGCGCGCTGGTGACCGAGGGGGCGCTGGTCGGCCAGGGCGAGCCCACGCCGCTGGCCACCATCCAGGTGATCAACCCGCTGTACGTGAACATCACGCAATCGGCCACCGAAGTGCTGAACCTGCGCCGCGCCATGCAGGAAGGCAAGCTCAAGCGCGTGGGCGACGCCGCGCCGGTCAAGGTGCTGCTGGAGGACGGCAGCAGCTACAACCAGCCGGCCCGCCTGCTGTTCGCCGACCTGCAGGTCGATCCCACCAGCGGCCAGGTGACGCTGCGCGCCGAGGTGCCCAACCCGCAGGGCATGCTGCTGCCCGGCATGTACGTGCGGGTGCAGGTGGAGCAGGCCAAGGCCAGCAACGCGATCCTGCTGCCGCAGCAGGCCGTCACTCGCACCCAGCAGGGCGACAGCGTGCTGGTGGTCGGGGCCGACGGCAAGCCGGCCAACCGCCAGATCAAGGTCAACGGCAGCCAGGAAGGCCAGTGGGTCGTGGTCGACGGCCTCAAGGCCGGCGAGCAGGTCGTGGTCGACGGCTTCCAGAAGCTGCAGATGATGCCGCCGGGCACGCCGGTCAAGCCGGTGCCCTGGAACAACGGCAAGCCCGCCGCGGCGGCCGCTCCGGCCGCGTCCGCGGCTTCCGCCGCTTCGGCGCCGCGCACTTAAGGAAGGACGTCGCCGCATGGCCAAGTTCTTCATCGACCGGCCCATCTTCGCGTGGGTCATCGCGCTGTTCCTGATCGTGCTGGGCGCGGTCGCCATCCGCACCCTGCCGATCTCGCAGTACCCGCCGGTCGCGCCGCCCGCCATCGTGGTGTCGGCCACCTACCCCGGCGCGTCCGCCCGCACGCTGGAGGAAAGCGTCATCTCCGTGATCGAGCAGGAGATGAACGGCTCGCCCGGCCTGATCTACATGGAGTCGGTGGCGCAGGCCAACGGCCTGGGCCAGATCACCATCACGTTCGAGCCCGGCACCAACGCCGACCTGGCGCAGGTGGACGTGCAGAACCGCCTCTCGCGCGCCGCACCCCGCCTGCCCGCTTCGGTGACGCAGCAGGGCGTGCGCGTCGAGAAATCGCGCGCCAACTTCCTGCTGTTCACGATCCTGTCGTCCGACGATCCCGCCTGGACGCCGGTGGACCTGGGCGACTACGCCTCGCGCAACGTGCTGCCCGAGATCCAGCGCATCCCCGGCGTGGGCCAGGCCCAGCTGTTCGGCACCGAAGCCGCGATGCGCGTGTGGATCGACCCGGAGAAGCTGGTCGGCTTCAACCTGTCGGCGGCCGACGTCAACGCGGCCATCCGCGCGCAGAACGCGCAGGTGTCGTCCGGCAGCATCGGCGACCTGCCCAACATCACCGGCCAGGGCGTCGCCGCCACGGTGATCGTGGGCGGCCAGCTGGGCTCGGTGGAGCAGTTCCAGAACATCGTGCTGCGCGCCAACACCGACGGCTCCACCGTGCGGCTGAAGGACGTGGCCCGGGTCGAGCTCAACGCCCAGACCTTCGCCACCAGTGCCCGCCTGAACGGCAAGCCTTCGACCGGCATCGGCGTGCAGCTCTCCCCGACCGGCAACGCGCTGGCGACGGCCGACGCCATCCGCAAGCGCATGGGTGAACTGGCGCCCTACTTCCCCGCCGGGATGAAGTGGGAGATCCCGTACGACAGCTCGCGCTTCGTGCGCATCTCCATCTCGCAGGTGGTGGAGACGCTGCTGGAGGCGGTGGCGCTGGTGTTCCTGGTGATGTTCCTGTTCCTGCAGAACTGGCGCTACACCATCATCCCGACCCTGGTGGTGCCGGTGGCGCTGCTGGGCACCTTCGCGACGCTGCTGGCGCTGGGCTTCTCGATCAACGTGCTCACCATGTTCGGCATGGTGCTGGTGATCGGCATCGTGGTGGACGACGCCATCGTGGTGGTGGAGAACGTCGAACGCATCATGAGCGAGGAGGGATTGCCGCCGCGCGAGGCGACGCGCAAGGCGATGAGCCAGATCCAGGGCGCGATCGTCGGCGTGACGGTGGTGCTGATCTCGGTGTTCGTGCCGCTGGCCTTCTTCGCCGGATCCACCGGCAACATCTACCGCCAGTTCTCGGCGGTGATGGTGGCCTCGATCGCGTTCTCGGCCTTCATGGCGCTGTCGCTCACGCCGGCCCTGTGCGCCACGCTGCTCAAGCCGGTGGAAGCCGGCCACCACGTCGAGAAGCGCGGCTTCTTCGGCTGGTTCAACCGCAGCTTCCGGCGCACCGCGCACGGCTACGAAGGCTTCGTGTCGCGCATGCTGCGCCGCGCACCCTGGTACCTGATCCTGTACGGCGTGATCGGCGGCGTGGTCGCGCTGATCTACACCCGCCTGCCCACCTCGTTCCTGCCGCAGGAGGACCAGGGCTACATCATCGTGAACGTGCAGCTGCCGCCCGGCGCCACGCTGGAGCGCACCACGCGCGTGATGGAGCAGGTCGAGGGCTTCATGCTCAAGCAGCCCGAGGTGCAGAGCATGGTCGGCGTGCTGGGCTTCTCGTTCTCCGGCCAGGGCCAGAACGCGGGCCTGGCGTTCGTCACACTCAAGAACTGGGACGAGCGCAAGGGCGAGCAGCACGGCGCGGCCGCCATCGCGGGCCGCGCGTTCGGCGCGCTCTCGGGCATCCGCGACGCCTTCATCTTCCCGCTCAGCCCGCCGCCGATCCCGGA
>JAEWBU010000188.1 GCA_023390985.1 Pseudomonadota bacterium | reverse complement strand
TGTGGATCAAGCTGCTGACCGTGCCCTACCGCTGGCTGTTCCCCGCCATCGTGCTGTTCTGCGCCATCGGCGTGTACTCCACGAACAACAACACCTGGGACATCTGGATGGTGGCGCTGTTCGGCATCATCGGCTACGGCTTCATCAAGCTGGGCGCCGAACCCGCGCCGCTGCTGCTGGGCTTCATCCTGGGCCCGATGATGGAAGAGAACCTGCGCCGCGCGCTGCTGCTGTCCCGCGGCGACTGGTCGGTGTTCGTCACCCGTCCGCTGTCCGCCGGCCTGCTCGCCGCCGCGCTGCTGCTGCTGGTGATCGTGCTGCTGCCCGCGGTGAAGAACAAGCGTGAGGACGTGTTCCACGAGGAAGAAGCCTGAGGCTTGCCTCACGCTGACCACGACGGCGCCTTCGGGCGCCGTTTGCTTTTTGCGCGAGCACAATCCACGACCGATGACCTCCGCAAGCTCCGAGCCGGCCGCCGACGTTTCGCCGCCCCCGAAGGCTTTTGCAGCGTCCGGGCGCATGCTCCCCGGCCTGGCCCTGGCCGTCGGCGGCGCCATCGCGTTCAGCGGCAAGGCCATCATCGTCAAGCTCGCCTACGGCCAGGGTACGGACGCGGTGACCGTGATCATGCTGCGCATGCTGTTCGCGCTGCCGTTCTTCCTGGCGATGGCCTGGTGGGCGGGGCGCGGCAAGCCGTCGCTCACGCGCGCCGACTGGCTCGGCGTCATCGGCCTGGGCTTTTCCGGCTACTACCTCTCCAGCTTTCTCGATTTCCTCGGACTGCAGTACATCACCGCCTCGCTCGAGCGACTGATCACCTACCTGACGCCCACCCTCGTCCTGGTGCTCGGCTGGCTGCTGCACCGCAAGCCGTTCACCCGGGCCCAGCTGGCCGGGATGGGCGTGAGCTACACGGGCGTGCTGCTGGTGTTCGGTCATGAACTGGGGCTGGATCGCGCGGGCACGGCCTGGGGGGCCACGCTCGTGTTCCTGAGCACCGTCACCTACGCGCTGTACCTGTCGTACAGCGGGCAACTGGTGCAGCGGCTCGGATCGCTGCGGCTGGTGGGACTGGCCACCTCGGTCGCCTGCGTGTGCTGCATCGTGCAGTTCCTGGTGCTGCGGCCGGTCGGGGTCGCACTGGCCGTGCCGGCGCCCGTGGTGTGGCTGTCGATCCTGAACGCCACCCTGTGCACCGCGGTGGCGGTGCTGCTGGTGATGATGGCCGTCGAACGTATCGGTCCGGCCCTCGCCGCGCAGGCCGGCATGGTCGGGCCGCTGTCCACCATCGCCCTGGGCGCGCTGCTCCTGGGCGAGCCGTTCACCGGCTGGATCGCGGCCGGCACCGCGCTGGTGATCGCCGGCATCTGGGTGTTCACGCGCGGGGCGCGTTGAAGCGGAGCTTTCGCGCCGCCCGTATCATCCGGCGCTTCATCGACAGCAGGACGGGCAAGCCATGGATCTGGGCATTTCGGGCAAGTGGGCGCTGGTGTGCGGCGCCAGCAAGGGATTGGGCTTCGGCTGCGCGCAGGCGCTGGTGCGCGAAGGCGTGAACGTGGTGATCGTGGCGCGCGGCGCGCAGGTGCTCGAGGAGGCCGCGGCCCGCCTGCGGTCCGACGCGCAGCGGCCGCAGGCGGCGCAGGTCGTCGCCGTGGCGGCCGACATCACCACCGCCGAGGGCCGCGCCGCGGCGTTCGCCGCACGCAAGGACTACGACATCGTGGTGACCAACGCCGGCGGACCGCCGCCCGGCGACTTCCGCGACTGGGACCGCGAGGCCTGGATCAAGGCGGTGGAAGCCAACATGCTCACGCCGATCGAGCTGATCAAGGCGACGGTCGACGGCATGGCGGCACGCGGCTTCGGTCGCATCGTCAACATCACTTCGTCGGCGGTGAAGGCGCCGATCGACATCCTCGGCCTGTCGAACGGCGCGCGCAGCGGCCTGACCGGCTTCGTGGCCGGCGTGGCGCGCACGCGCAAGCTGGCCTCGGCCAACGTCACCATCAACAACCTGCTGCCCGGCGCCTTCGACACCGACCGGCTGCGGGCCACGATGGAAGGCGCGGTGAAGAAGACCGGCCAGGCGATGGAACAGGTGAAGGCGACGCGCATGAACACCATCCCCGCGCAGCGCTTCGGCACGCCGGAGGAGTTCGGCGCGACCTGTGCCTTCCTCTGCAGCGCACAGGCCGGCTACATCACCGGCCAGAACGTCCTCACGGACGGCGGCGCCTACCCGGGCACCTACTGAGCGTCAGTCGTCGCCTTGCGCGACGACACCACGATCCCGCCCACGATCAGCAGGAACGCCACGGCGTGGTACAGGCGTGGCAGTTCGCCCAGCACGGCGGCCGACAGCAGCGCGGCGAACAGCGGCGTGAGGTTGGAGAAGAAGCCCGCAATGGTCGGGCCGACGCGCTGCACGCCCAGGCCCCAGCAGCGGTAGGCCAGGATGGCGGGCCCGATCGCCACGTAGGCGAGCGCGGCGAATACCGGCAGTCCCCACGTGACGTGCCGCGGTTCCACCGCCCACTCGGCGCCCGCGAAGGCGCCTGACCAGAGCACGCCGAACACCAGCTGCGCCATCAGGAAGGCGGCCCAGTCGCCGCGGATTCCGGGCGGATCGCCGGGGCGCACCAGCAGCCAGCTGTAGAGCGTCCAGCAGGCGGTGGCCAGCAGCATGTAGATGTCGCCCGGCACCAGGTGAACCTGGCGCAGCACTTCCAAGTCGCCGCGGCTGAGCACGACCAGCACGCCGCCGATGGAGAGCGCCGCGCCCACGACCTGCCGCAGCGTGATGCGCTGCCCGAAGAAGAGGGCGCCCATGCCGATCATCCAGGCCGGCATGCTGGCCGCCACCAGCGTCACGTTGAGCGGCGTCGACGTCGTGAGGGCCAGGTACTGCAGCGCGTTGTAGCAACCCACGCCCAGCAGGCCCAGCACGGCGAAGCGGCGCCAGCGCGGCCACAGCGGACTGGTTCCGCGCAGCAGGCCGGCCGCGAACGGCAGCAGCAGCAGGAAGGCCAGCGACCAGCGCAGGAAGTTGAGCGTCATCGGCGGCACCGAGCCGGCCATCAAGCGGCCGACCACCGCGTTGCCCGCCCAGAGCAGCGGCGGGACCACCAGCAGAGCCGCGGTGGCGGGCGTGAGTCGTTGTTGCATAGGGGCCGCCACTGTAGCCGCCCACGGCAGGGCTTGCCGAAACGTGGCACGATCACCGCCCTGTCGGAACCCCAACGAGGAGAACAAGGATGAGCCGCGCCGTACGCATCGAACAGACCGGTGGACCCGAGCAACTCAGACTCGTCGACGTCCAGGTCGGCGAGCCCGGGCCGGGCCAGATCCGCATCCGCCACAAGGCCATCGGCCTGAACTTCATCGACGTGTACCACCGCACCGGCCTGTACACGCTGCCGCTGCCGCTGCAGATCGGCATGGAGGCTTCCGGCGTGGTCGAAGCGGTCGGCGAAGGCGTCACCCACCTCAAGGCCGGCGACCGCGCCGCCTACGCCAGCCAGCCGCCCGGCAGCTACTGCGAAGCGCGCGTGATGCCGGCGATGAACGTGTGCAAGCTGCCCGACGCCATCGACTTCGAGACCGGCGCGGCCATGATGCTCAAGGGCCTCACCGCGCAATACCTGCTCAAGCGCACGCTGCCGCAGGGCGGGCTGAAGCCGGGCGACATGGTGCTGTTCCACGCCGCGGCGGGCGGCGTCGGCCTGATCGCCTGCCAGTGGGCCAAGGTGCTGGGCCTGCAGCTGATCGGCACGGCCGGCTCCGACGAGAAGTGCGCGCTGGCCAAGGCGCACGGCGCCGCCCACGTCATCAACTACGCCAAGGAAGACTTCAAGGAGCGGGTCAAGGAGATCACCGGCGGCAAGGGCGTGAAGGTGGTCTACGACTCGGTGGGCAAGGACACCTGGGAGAAGTCGCTCGACTGCCTGGCGCCGCTCGGCCTGATGGCCAGCTTCGGCAACGCCTCGGGACCGGTGCCGCCGTTCGCGCCCGGCATCCTGGGGGCCAAGGGCTCGCTGTACGTGACGCGGCAGACGCTCTTCAGCCACATCACCAGCCGCGAGAACACCCAGGCGATGGCCGATGACCTGTTCGAGGTGGTCGCCTCCGGCAAGGTGAAGATCCGCATCGACCAGCGCTACCCGCTGGAGCAGGTGCAGCAGGCGCACCGCGACCTCGAGGCGCGCAAGACCACCGGCAGCACCATCCTCACGCTCTGAGCCAGCTCGGCAGCGGCTGCGTGTGAATGCGCGCTGACCGCGCATTCCTACACCGGCTTGGCCCCCCAGCTTGCATCTCGCTACGGTGCGGTTGGGTAGATTGATCCGCAACCCATGAAAGATTGCCGCGAGCCAACCTGCGGCGAGCGGAGCAATGCCTTATGGCGCTGAGAGCCTACATCGTCGAGGACAGCCCGACGATCCGAGACAACCTGATCGAGACGCTGCAGGAACTGGCCGAAGTCCAGCCGGTCGGCCTGGCGGATGCCGAGCAGGAGGCCAAGCGCTGGCTGGCGCAGAACCCGGAGGGCTGGGACGTCGCGGTGGTGGACCTGTTCCTGCGACAGGGCACCGGGCTGCGGGTGGTGGAAGCGCTGCGCTCGCGCAAGCGGGGCCAGAAGGTGATCGTGCTCAGCAACCACGCCACCTCGGACATGCGCCGCCGCTGCGCGCAGCTGGGCGCCGACGCGGTGTTCGACAAGTCCACCGAGATCGATGCGCTGCTCGACTATTGCGTCAAGGCCCGCGGGGAGCTGGAAGCGGCTTAAACAGAGCGCAGATGCCAGGCCTTGGGCCGCGTGAACGTCTGGATCCCGTAACCCGACAGCGTCAGCCCCACGCCTGAATCGCCCACGCCGCTCCACGGCAACCGCGGGCTGACCCGGTCGCAGCAGTTCCAGTACACGCTGCCGGCGCGCACCTGCGCCAGCAGCCGCTTGGCCCGCGCCTCGTCGCGCGTGTAGACGCCCGCCGTCAGGCCGTAGCGGGTGTCGTTCATCAGGCGCACCGCCTCTTCGTCGCCCGACACCTTCTGGATTCCGATCACCGGCCCGAAGCTTTCCTCGCGCATGAGCTCCATCCGGTGGTCCACGTCGACCAGCACGCTGGCCTCGAACCAGTGGCCGGGCCCGAGCTTGCGGCCGCCGCCCGTCAGCAGCTTCGCGCCCTTGGCGAGGGCATCGCTCACCTGCGCGGCCAGCACGTCCAGCTGCGGCGCGCGGGTGAGGGCGCCGATGTAGGTGTCCGCGTCCATCGGGTCGCCCATGCGCATGCCCTTCACCGCCGAAACGAAAGCCTCGACGAAGGCGTCGTGCACCTTTTCGTGCACGTAGATGCGCTCGACCGAGCAGCAGCTCTGGCCGGTGTTGTACATGGCGCCGTCGGCCAGCGATTCGGCGGCCGCACGCGGATCGACGTCGTCGCACACATAGCTCGGGTCCTTGCCGCCGAGCTCCAGCTGCAGCTTGAGGAAGCGACCGCCCACGGCCTGCGCGATGCGCTGCCCGGTCGCGCGCGAGCCGGTGAAGAACACGCCGTCGATCGGCTGCTCCAGCAGAGCGGCGCCCACCGGGCCCGCGCCCACCAGGCAGGCCATGACGTCGCGCGGCACGCCGGACTCGTGCAGCAGCCGCGTGATCTCCAGGCCCGTCATGGCCGCGTACTCCGAAGGCTTGTAGAGCACGGCGTTGCCCGTCAGCAGCGCGGGCAGCAGCACGTTGCAGCCCACGAACCACGGGTAGTTCCAGGCCGAGATGTTGGCCACCACGCCCAGCGGCTCGTGCTGGATCACCTCCCGCATCCCAGCCTCGTCGAACACCTGCTCCGGCGCGGTCACCGGCTCGACCATGCCGAGGAAGAAATCGATGCGCGGCAGCAGGCCGGCGAGCTCGTTGCGCGACATGCGGATCGGCTTGCCGGTTTCGCGCGTCATGGTCCGGGCCAGCGACTCGGTCTCGCGGACCACGGCTTCGCGGAAGCGCTCGATGCAGGCGCGGCGCTCGAGCAGCGGGACGGCGGCCCAGGCCGGCTGCGCGGCGCGAGCGGCCTCGTACTTCGCTCGCACGGAAGCCGCGTCGTCAGCGGGCAGTTCCGTGATGAGTTCGCCGGTGGCGGGATTCAGGACGGAGAGGGTGCTCATGCCTTGCGGGCCGCCCGGGCGGCTTCCAGGAAGTCGCGCAGCAGCGGCGTGTCGTCCACCACGCCCAGGCGCGGGAAGTGGAACTCGGGATGCCACTGCACGGCCGCGACCCAGGCGTCGCCGACGTGGCGGATGGCCTCGATCACGCCGTCGTCGGGCGAGGTCGCCTCGACCACGAACCCCGGCGCCAGGTCCTTGATGCCCTGGTGGTGCACGCTGTTGATCTTGTGGCGTGGCTCGCCGAGCAGCTGCGAGAGCCGCGTGCCGGGGAGGATGTCGACCTCGTGGAAGTTGAGGTCGTAGGCGTCCGCGTCGCGGTGTGTCAGCGCGCCGGGCTTCTGGGTCGAGATGTCCTGGTAGAGCGTGCCGCCGTGCGCCACGTTGATCAGCTGCAGGCCGCGGCAGATGCCGAACACCGGCTTGCCGGCGGCCTCGAAGGCGCGCACCAGCGCGATGTCGTACTCGTCGCGGGCGCGGTCGCCGGACCATTCGGGCCGCAGCGGCTCCTCGCCGTAGCTGCCGGGCCAGACGTCGGCGCCGCCGTGCATCACCAGGCCGTCGAGCCACTGCGCGTAGTCGTCCACGCCGACGTCGCCGCGCGCCGTGTCGCCGAACGGCGAAGGCACCATCACCGGCAGCGCGCCCATCGACATCACCCAGTGCGCGGTGGACTGCTCGATCCACAGCAGGGTCTTCTTGGGCGCCGCCGTGCGCCGCGGGTCCGGGTGGAAGAAGCAGGCGCTGATGCCGATCTTCAGGCGTTCGTTCATCGCGTCACAGTGCGGCCAGGAAGAGCCGCTCGAAGTCCGCCGGCGTGCAGGGCCGGGGGTTGGTCTGGTGGCAGATGTCCTTGAAGGCAATTTCCACGAGGCGCGGGATCTGCTCCTTCTTCACGCCGTGCGCGGACAGCGTGCCGGTGATGCCGATCTTCTGCTTCAGGTGGCCCAGCCAGCGCACGAAGCCGGGACCGCCGCCCCCCGCCCGGCAGACGTGCGCCAGCTCCTCGAACTTGTCGGGCGCCGCCTCGATGTTCCAGTCCATCACGGTCTCGATCATCAGCGCGTTCGCGAGGCCGTGGTGCAGGTCGCACACGGCGCCCAGCGCATGGGCGCAGGCGTGCACCGCGCCCAGGTCTTTCTGGAAAGCGATCGCGCCCATCATCGAGGCCATCATCATGTCGCCGCGCGCGGCCAGGTTCGAAGGCTCCTTCACCGCGATGGCCAGCGAGCGGGCCGCGATGCGCGTGCCCTCCAGCGCGATGCCGTCGCACAGCGGGTGGTAGGCCGGCGAGAGGTAGCTCTCCACGTTGTGCGTGAGCGCGTCCATGCCGGTCGCGGCCGTCACGTGCGCGGGCAGGCCGACCGTGAGTTCGGGATCGGCGAACACCTGGCGCGCCAGGATCTGCGGGCTGAACACCACGCGCTTGAGGTGCGTGTCGTCCTCGCTGATCACCGCCGAGCGGCCGACTTCGGAACCGGTGCCCGCGGTGGTCGGCAGCGCGACGAAGTAAGGCAGCTCGTACAGGATGGTCCGCACCGCGGGATGGTCCCAGGCGTATTCGAGGATGCCGCCTTCGTGCGTGGCGGCGAGGCCGACCACCTTGGCCACGTCGAGCGCGGCGCCGCCGCCCAGGCCGACGACGCAGTCGGCGCCATGCGAGCGGAACACGGTGGCGCCGTCCGCCACCTGCCGCGCCGTCGGGTTGCCGGAAACGCCCGCGTACACGGCGACCTGCAGGCCCTGCAGCAGCGAGCGGAACTCGGTGAACACCGGCAGCGCCTCGATCGCCCGGTCGGTCACGATGAGCGGCCGCGAGAGCCCGCGATCCCGCAGGTGCGCCGCGACCTCCTTGCGGGCGCCGGGCCCGAAGCGGATGGCGGTGGGGAAGGAGAAGCTGGACAGCGTCATGTTCTTGTCGCCCTTCAGATGATCTCGAAGTAGCGCTTCAATTCCCAGTCGGTCACGGCATCCTGCCATTGGCGCCATTCCCATTCGCGGGTCGCGGCGAAGTGGTCGACGAAGGTGTCGCCCAGCCAGTCGCGCGCGATCTCCGATTGCCGGAAGACGCGCGTGGTCTCGATCAGCGTGCGCGGCGCGCGCGGGATGTCGTCGGCGCCCTGGTTGGTGCCGGTGATCGGCGGCGCGGTGAGCTTCAGGCCCTTCTCCACGCCATGCAGGCCGGCCGCGATCACGGCGGCCATCGCGAGATAAGGATTGACGTCGGCGCCGGGACAGCGCGTCTCCAGGCGCGTCGACTTGGGCGAGCCGGCGATCACGCGGAAGCTGGCCGTGCGGTTGTCCATGCCCCACGTCGGCTTGACCGGCGCCCAGAAGCCGTCGACCAGCCGCTTGTAGCTGTTGATGGTCGGCCAGAACATCGGCGCGAATTCCATCAGGCAGTGCAGCTGCCCGGCCAGCCAGCTCTCGAACAGCTTGCTCATGCGGCGGGGAGATCCACCGTCGTGGAACAGGTTGGTCTTGCCGTCGGAGAGGCTCTGGTGGATGTGGCCGCTGCAGCCCGGGTACTGCTGGCTCCACTTGGCCATGAAGCTGGGCATGATGCCGAAGCGCTTGCCGATCTCGCGCGCGCCGGTCTTGAACAGGATGGCGCGATCGGCCTGCTCCAGCGCCGGCGAGAAGCCGATGGCGACCTCGTACACGCCCGGCCCGGTCTCGGTGTGCAGGCCTTCGATCGGCACGTTGAACGCCAGCATCTCGTCCATCAGCGCGTTGAAGAAGCCGGGGTTGTCGGCCATGCGCAGCACCGAATAGCCGAACATGCCCGGCGTGATCGGCTCGGGCGGCATGCCGCGCTTTTCGGCCCAGCTGTGGATGGTCTCGCGGAAGTTGAACCACTCGAACTCCATGCCCGCCATCACTTCGTAGCCGAGCTTCTCCGCGCGCGCCAGCACGCGCCGCAGCAGCTGGCGCGGGCACACGGGGTGCGGCGTGCCGTCGGCGTTGACGAACTCGCCCAGGAAGAACGGCACGCCGTTGTCCCAGGGGACGCGGCGCGCGGTGTCCAGGTCGATGCGGGCCAGCGCATCGGGAAAGCCGTGCTGCCAGCCCGTCACCTGTGTGTTGTCGTAGGGCGAGTCCAGCATGTCCCAGCCGAACACCACGTCGCAGAAGCCGAAGCCGCCGTCGGCCACGCCTTCGAACTTGTCGATGTGCAGGTACTTGCCCCGCAGCACGCCATCGATGTCGCTGACCGCGACCTTGACCTTGGTGGCGCCGGCCTTCTTCAGGGCGGCGAGGGCGGGATGCACTGTCGGGCTGGCCATGGCGCTTTGCACGAGCGGGGATCGCGCCATCGTGGCACGGTTCGGCAGCGCCGTGGGGCGCGGACGGCGACGCGGCGCAACCCAGCCATGGGCGGGCCGCGCCGATCCTGGCGGCTGGTCTAATCGGCAGCATGCCAACCCCGATGCCCTGGGAAGTCGTGCTCACGGTCCTGTTCGCGGCGCTGCTGCACGCGGGCTGGAATGCCATGGTCAAGTCCAGCCCGGACAAGGCGCTGGACACGGCGGCGCTGCACGTGATGGGCGCGCTGATCGTGGTGCCGATCCTCGCCGTGACCGGCCTGCCGCCCGCGGCGGCCTGGCCCTTCCTGGTGGCATCCATGCTGATCCACGTCGGCTACTACATCTCGCTCACCGGTGCGTACGAGCACGGCGACCTCGGGCTCACCTATCCGCTGATGCGCGGGCTTGGCCCGATGCTCGTGGCGCTGTCCTCGGGGCTGCTGATCGGGGAGCAGCTGTCCACCGCGGCCTGGCTCGGGGCCGGCGGCATCTGCGCGGGCGTGCTGCTGCTGGGCTTGTCGCGGCAGGCGCTGGCGCGGCCGAAGGCGCTGGCCTTCGCCGTGGCGAACGCGACCGCGATCGCGATGTACACGGTGGTGGACGGCCTCGGCGTTCGCGTCGCGACCCGGGACGGCGGCAACGCGCTGCAGTACGTGGCGACGCTGTTCCTGCTCAACGGCTGGCCGTTCACGGCGCTGGTGGTCCATCGGCGTGGGGCCGGCGTCGCTTGGGATTACCTGCGCCGCCGCGCTCCCGTGGCGGCGTTCAGCGCGACGGCATCGCTCGCCGCCTACGGCATCGCGCTGTGGGCGATGACGCGTGCACCGGTCGCGGTGGTCGCAGCGCTGCGCGAGACCTCGGTGCTGTTCGCGGCGCTGCTGGGGACCTGGCTGCTGAAGGAGGTGTTCACCTTGCGGCGTGCGCTGGGGACGGTGGTGATCCTGGCGGGCGTGGTCGCGCTGCGGGTCGGCTAAGGAGCCGCGTCATTCCCGCGAAGGCGGGAATCCAGTGCATCCGCCTTCCGCGGACTGCCGGAAGCACTGGGTCCCCGCCTTCGCGGGGACGACGGCCGTCAGACCTAGACGGGTTCCTTGCTCGTCGCCAGCACGTCGCTGCGCAGGCGGCTGGGCGCCAGCGCGCCGGCCGATTCCAGGATCGGGTAGGCGATCGAGCAGATGTGCGAATTGATCCGCTTCAGGTCGCTGATCAGGTCGATGTGCAGCGAGCTGGTCTCGATGCTCTGCACCGTGTTGCCGGACAGGCGCTCCAGGTGGGTGGACGCGTAGGCGTGCTCCAGGTCGCGGAAGCGCGCCTTCTCCTCGAGCAGCTTCTGCGCGTCGCGCACCGATCCGTTGAGGAACACGCTCATGCCCAGGCGCAGGTTGTCGATCAGGCGCGCGTGCAGCTCGCAGATCTCCGCCATGCCGGCGTCGGAGAAGCTGCGGCCCTTGCGGATCTTCTTGTCCTCGATGTCGATCAGGATGCGCTCGATGGTGTCGCCGATCTGCTCCATGTTGATCGTGAAGCTGATGATGTCGGTCCAGCGGCGGCTTTCCTCCTCGCCCAGCGCCTC
>JAEWBU010000084.1 GCA_023390985.1 Pseudomonadota bacterium | reverse complement strand
CCGGTTGTTTTGTGGACGTCACCGTCGATGCCGGTTTTTCGTTTCGCGACAGTCCAGGGCCAGGCCATCGTCTGGTTTCTCAAGCGCAATTGCTCGGTCACGCCGACCCAGCTGGGGTGGTTCTACGCCTCGCTTTGCGTGGTCTCGCTCGTGATCGGCACCGTCTTCTGGCTTCAGGGCGCGACGCTGGTCCTTCCGTTCGCCTGGCTCGAGCTGGGCGCCGTGGGGCTGGCTTTCCTGCTGTACGCGCGGCACGCGGCGGACGGCGAGCGCATCAGCCTGCAGGGCCGGCGTCTGGTGGTGGAGCTGGAAAGCGCGGGGCACCTGCAGCGCACCGAGTTCGATCCCGACTGGGTGCGCGTGGAGCCGCGTGCCGACGGGCGCTCGCTGATCGAGGTGTCGGGGCGCGGGCGGTCGGTCAGCGTCGGGCGTTTCGTGCGGCCGGAGCTGCGGCCGCTGCTGGCGCAGGAGATCAGGAGCGCCTTGCGCGAGCGGGTCGTGGCCCCCTGAGGGCCGACGGATTTGTGATTGAGTAGATCGGAACCGAGAACGATGAAGAGCCTTTCGAACATGCTGGCGGGCCTTGCGGGTGTGCTGGCGGCCGGCGCGGCCCAAGCTGCGGTCAACGACCTGCCCGGCGGGCCGGCGGTGCGCCAGTTGAACCTGCACGCGGCGGCCACCCGCATCGCGGTCGAGCAGGCCTGGCTGCACTGGTTCATGCTGATCACCTGCACGGTGATCTTCATCCTGGTCTTCTCGGTCATGTTCTATTCGATCTGGAAGCACCGCAAGTCGGTCGGCGCCAAGGCCGCGAACTTCCACGAGTCGGTGACGGTGGAAGTGATCTGGACCCTGATCCCCTTCGTCATCGTGATCCTGATGGCGCTGCCGGCCACCAAGGTGCTGGTCGCCGCCAAGGACACCAGCAACGCCGACGTGACGATCAAGGCCACCGGCTACCAGTGGAAGTGGGGCTACGACTACCTCAACGGCGAAGGTGCGGGCGTCTCCTTCCTGTCCACCCTGGATACCACGCACCGCGAGCTGTCCAACGCCGGCGCCAAGGGCGACGTGCCGGACAACTACCTGCTCAAGGTCGACAACCCCGTCGTGGTACCGGTCAACAAGAAGGTCCGCATCATCACGACCGCCAACGACGTGATCCACGCCTGGGGCATCCCGGCGTTCGGCGTGAAGCAGGACGCCATCCCCGGCTTCGTGCGCGACACCTGGTTCCGCAGCGAAAAGACCGGCGACTTCTACGGCCAGTGCTACGAGCTGTGCGGCAAGGAGCACGCCTACATGCCCATCCACGTCAAGGTGGTGAGCGCGCAGGAATACACGGCCTGGGTGGCCGACCAGCAGAAGAAGATGGCCGCCAAGATGGATGACCCGGCGAAGGTGTGGACGCTGACCGACATCGTCGCTCGCGGCGAACAGGTCTACTCCAAGAACTGCGCGGTGTGCCACCTGCCCACGGGCGCCGGCGCCGGCGCCAACAAGCCGCTGAACGGTTCGCCGATCGTGCAGGACGCCGACAAGTCCAAGCAGATCCAGGTGGTGCTCAACGGCCGCAACGCCATGCCGTCCTGGAAGCAGTTGTCCGACACCGAGATCGCGGCCGTGATCAGCTATACCAAGAACGCGTGGTCGAACAAGACCGGCCAGATCGTGCAGCCGACCGAAGTGGCGGCGCAGCGCAACAAGTAATCAAGACACAGGCACCCGAGGAATCCCATGAGCGCAGTTCTCGATCCCCACGGCCACGCGCACGGGCACGACGACCACCACGACCACGCCCCCGCGGGCTGGCGCCGCTGGGTCTACGCGACCAACCACAAGGACATCGGCACCCTCTACCTGCTGTTCTCGTTCTTCATGCTGATGTTCGGCGGCACGCTCGCGCTGGGCATCCGCGCCGAGCTGTTCCAGCCCGGCCTGCAGCTGGTGAACCCCGAGCTGTTCAACCAGCTGACCACCATGCACGGCCTGATCATGGTGTTCGGCGCGATCATGCCGGCGTTCGTGGGCTTCGCGAACTGGATGATCCCGCTGCAGATCGGCGCCAGTGACATGGCGTTCGCGCGCATGAACAACTTCAGCTTCTGGCTGATGGTGCCCGCGGGCCTGATGCTGGTGGGTTCGTTCTTCATGCCGGGCGGCGCCCCCGCTGCCGGCTGGACGCTGTACGCGCCGCTGACCCTGCAGATGGGTCCGTCGATGGACGCCGGCATCTTCGCGATGCACATCCTGGGCGCCAGCTCGATCATGGGCTCGATCAACATCATCGTGACCATCCTCAACATGCGCGCCCCCGGCATGACGCTGATGAAGATGCCGATGTTCGCCTGGACCTGGCTGATCACCGCCTACCTGCTGATCGCCGTGATGCCCGTGCTGGCCGGCGCCATCACGATGACGCTGACAGACCGCCACTTCGGCACGACGTTCTTCAACCCCGCCGGCGGCGGCGACCCGGTGATGTACCAGCACATCTTCTGGTTCTTCGGCCACCCCGAGGTCTACATCATGATCCTGCCGGCCTTCGGCATCATCAGCCAGGTCGTGCCCGCCTTCGCCCGCAAGCGCCTGTTCGGCTACGCCTCCATGGTGTACGCGACCAGCTCGATCGCGATCCTGTCGTTCATCGTGTGGGCGCACCACATGTTCACCACCGGCATGCCGGTGACCGGCCAGCTGTTCTTCATGTACGCGACCATGCTGATCGCGGTGCCCACGGCCGTGAAGATCTTCAACTGGATCGCGACGATGTGGCAGGGCTCGATGACGTTCGAAACCCCGATGCTGTTCGCGGTGGGCTTCATCTTCGTGTTCACCATCGGCGGCTTCACCGGCCTGATCCTGGCCATGGCGCCGATCGACCTGCTGCTGCAGGACACCTACTACGTGGTGGCGCACTTCCACTACGTGCTGGTGGCCGGCTCGCTGTTCGCCATGTTCTCGGGCGCCTACTACTGGCTGCCCAAGTGGACCGGCGTCATGTACAACGAGGCGCGCGGCAAGATCCACTTCTGGTCGTCGCTGATCTTCTTCAACATCACGTTCTTCCCGATGCACTTCCTGGGGCTGGCCGGCATGCCGCGCCGCTACGCCGACTACCCCATGCAGTTCGCGGACTTCAACGCGATCGCCACCGTGGGCGCCTTCGGCTTCGGCCTGGCCCAGGTGTACTTCTTCTTCTTCGTCGTGCTGCCCTGCATGCGTGGCAAGGGCGAGCCTGCCCCGCAGCGCCCCTGGAACGACGCCGACGGCCGTGGCGCCGAAGGCCTGGAGTGGGAAGTGCCTTCGCCGGCCCCCTTCCACACCTTCGAAGTGCCCCCGAAGCTCGATGCCACCGCCACCCGGGTGCTGGATGCCGTGCCGGCTTCCATCAACCGCAACGCCGGCGCGGCGCACTGATCCGCGCGGCATCCGCCTGAACGAGCGATGACCTCGGAAGAGCAGAAGAAAGCCAACCGCCGCCTGGGCCTGATCCTGGCGTCGGTGGCGCTCGCCTTCGCCGTCGGCTTCGCGGCCAAGATGGTCTTCTTCGGAGGCTGATCGGGTGGCGCTCAAGGCCGAGAACCGGAAGATGGTGGGCAAGCTGGCGGTGGTCGCCGGCGGCATGTTCCTGTTCGGCTACGCGCTGATCCCCATCTACAAGCACATCTGCGAGATCACCGGCATCAACATCCTGGCGCTGGGCGAGAAGCAGGTGCCGGGCGGCTCCAGGGTCGCGGCCAACACCCAGGTGGATCGCAGCCGCACCATCACGGTGGAGTTCGACGCCAACTCGCGCGGCCCCTGGCAGTTCAAGCCGCAGGTCGCGTCGCTCCAGGTCCACCCCGGTGAGCTGGCGACGGTGATGTACGAGTTCCAGAACGTGCAGGACCGGCGCATGTCGGCCCAGGCCATCCCCAGCTACGCGCCGCGCAACGCCGCCGCGCACTTCAACAAGCTCGAATGCTTCTGCTTCGAGCAGTACACGCTGGCGCCGGGCGAGAAGAAGCAGTGGCCGGTGGCGTTCGTCATCGACCCCAAGCTGGCCAAGGACGTCACCACGATCACCTTGTCGTACACCTTCTTCGAGGTGGGCGCCAAGGTGCCGCAGGCGCCCCAGGCCGCCGCTCCCGCCGCGGTGTCGCGGCAAGGCGGGGAGCGTGGATGAGTTTCTTGCGCAGCATGCGCGCGGTGGCCTGGTCGTTCCTGGGCATCCGCAAGCGAAGCGGCCTCGAGGACGACATGCAGCGGCTCAATCCGCTGCACGTGGTGGTCGTGGCGCTGGTGTTCGTGGCGCTGTTGGTGGCCGGACTGATCGCGCTGGTCAACTGGGTCGTCTGACGGCCGAAGAAGAATCGAAAGCAGGAGTCGAGTAAACATGAGTTCCACCACCGGCGGCGGCCAGCCGTACTACTTCGTTCCGCAACCCTCGCGGCACCCGGCGTTCGCCGCCTTCGGCCTGTTCTTCGTGATCCTGGGCGCCTCCCAGTGGGTCAACGGCGCGGGCTGGGCCAAGTGGTCGCTGTTCTTCGGGATGGCCTGGCTGTTCGCGGTGCTGTTCCAGTGGTTCCGCGACGCCGTGCGCGAGAGCGAAGGCGGCCAGTACGGCCGCAAGATCGACCTCTCGTTCCGCTGGAGCATGAGCTGGTTCATCTTCTCGGAGGTGATGTTCTTCGGCGCCTTCTTCACCGCGCTGTGGTGGATGCGCTCGCACTCGGTGCCGGCGCTGGGCGGCCTGGACAACTCGCTGATCTGGCCCGACTTCAAGGCCGTGTGGCCGAGCACCGCGGTCGGTGCCACCGCCTCCCCGGGCAACATCATCGACCCGTTCCAGACCATGGGTCCGTGGCCGCTGCCCACCATCAACACGGCGCTGCTGCTGACCTCGGGCGTGACGCTGACCATCGCGCACCACGCGCTGATCGCCGGCCACCGCGCCAAGACCATCCTGTGGATGTGGATCACCGTCATCCTGGGCGCCACCTTCGTCTGCGTGCAGGGCTATGAATACTTCCATGCCTACAGCGACCTGAACCTGAAGCTCTCCTCGGGCGCCTACGGTTCCACCTTCTTCCTGCTGACCGGCTTCCACGGCTTCCACGTGATCGTCGGCATGCTGATGCTGCTGTTCATCACGCTGCGCCTGATGGCCGGCCACTTCACGCCGCAGCGCCATTTCGGCTTCGAAGGCGCCGCCTGGTACTGGCACTTCGTCGACGTCGTGTGGCTGGGCCTTTACGTGCTGGTCTACTGGCTGTAACGCTCACCGGCCATGCAAGCGACAAGGCGCCCCGCGGGGCGCCTTGTTCCTTTGGGAGGGCGTTGAAGTCGAAGCGTCAGGCGCCGGCCGGGATGCCGGTCGGCTTGATGTAGCCCAGCTTCCAGGCCACCAGCAGGCACAGGAACAACAGGATGGAAAAGCCGACGCGGAACGCCAGCGCCCGGGCCATGTGGCCCGACTTGCCCTTGCCTTCCTGGCCGCCGCGCAGCATGAAAAACAGGGCCGACGCCAGGCTGCCGAGGATGGCGATGAAAGCCAGCACCACGAGAAATTTCATGGGGCCGATTATCCGGCGCGCGACATGAGCGGCTGGCGCTTCTGGGCCGCCACGCTGGCGGCCGCCCTCGGCATCTGCGCCACCTTCGCGCTGGGCCTGTGGCAGCTCGGCCGCGCCCACCAGAAGGAGGCGCTGGCCGAAGCGGTGAGCTCGCAGCGGCAGCAGGCGCCGCTGTCGCAGGCGGATTTCCTTTCCACCGACCGCCGCTCGATGCTGTACCGCCCCGTGGTCCTGCGCGGCCGCTGGGTGGGCGATCGCACCGTCTTCCTCGACAACCGCCAGATGGGCGCAAAGGTCGGCTTCTACGTGGCGACGCCGCTGCGGCTGGCGGGCTCCGACGCGGTGGTGCTGGTGCAGCGGGGCTGGGCCCCGCGCAACTTCCAGCAGCGCGAGCAGCTGCCCGCCATCGAGACGCCGGACGGTGAGGTGGAGCTGCACGGCCGCATCGCCCCGCCGCCGGCCAAGCTTCTTCAGTTCGGCGCGGCCGGCACCGGGCCCATCCGGCAAAATCTCGACCTGAAGCCGTTCGCGGCCGAAACCCGCCTGGCGCTGTTGCAGGACGTGAGCGTGCAGCAGACCGGACCGGCCTCGCAGGGGCTGCAGCGTGACTGGCCCGAGGCCGTCGTCGGCCGCGGTCCCGAAACCAATTACGGCTATGCCTTCCAGTGGTGGGCCTTGTGCGGCCTGATCGCCATCCTCTATGTCTGGTTCCAGTTCATCCAACCCCGCCGCCAGGCCCGACAGGCTTGACCAGCCGCTGGACCTGACCGTCCATTCGCTGCCCGGACCGCGCGAGGTCGAGGAGGCGCAGCGCACCGCGCGCGGCCGCTTCAAGATGTTCGTGGTGATGCTGATCTGCGCCGCGCCGGTCATCGCCTCCTACTTCACCTACTACGTGCTGCGTCCGGAAGGCCGGCGCAACTTCGGCGAGCTGATCGAGCAGCAGCCCACCCTTCCCGCGGTCACCGCCACCACCCTCGACGGCAAGCCTTCGCCGCTGGCCGACCTGAAGGGGCAATGGCTGCTCGTCAGCGTGAGCGGTGGCGCCTGCACCGCGAAGTGCGAGAACCACCTGTACCTGCAGCGGCAGCTGCGCGAGACGCTCGGCAAGGACAAGGACCGGCTCGACTGGGTCTGGCTGGTCGACGACGCGGCCCCCGTGCGCGCGGAACTGCAGCCCGCGCTCGCGCAGGCCACCGTGCTGCGCGTGCCGCGCGAGCAACTCGCGCAATGGCTCAAGCCCGCCGCGGGTGGTGCGCTCGACGATCACCTGTACGTGATCGATCCGCTCGGCCACTGGATGATGCGATTCCCCGCGCGCCTGGACCGCGAGGGCGCGGCCAAGGCCAAGCGCGACCTCGAACGGCTGATGCGCGCTTCGGCAGGCTGGGACAAGGCCGGACGATGAACTCGCTCGTGGATCTCTCGCCCGTGCTGCGCATGATGCTGCTCGGGATCATCGTGGCCTCGGGCCCGCTCGCCTGGCTCTGGGTGCGCAGCCGCAACGCGGCGCCGGCCCGTCGCCTGGCCATGCTCACCGGCCTCACGCTGTTCCTCACGTTCGACCTGGTGCTGTTCGGCGCTTTCACGCGCCTGACCGACTCGGGCCTGGGCTGCCCCGACTGGCCGGGCTGCTACGCCAACGCCAGTCCGTTCGGCGCGCACGCGGACATCAGCCTCGCGCAGGCCAGCATGCCGACGGGACCGGTCACGCACACCAAGGCCTGGATCGAGATGATCCACCGCTACCTCGCCATGGGCGTGGGCGTGCTCATCCTCACGCTGGCCGCCAGCACCTGGGTGCTGCGCCGGCGCCACGTGCTGCCGGTGAGCCCGTGGTGGCCCACGGCCAGCCTGGGCTGGGTTTGCCTGGTGGGCGCGTTCGGCGCGCTCACGGTGACCATGAAGCTGTTCCCCGCGATCGTCACGCTGCACCTGCTCGGCGGGCTGGTGCTGCTGGCCCTGCTGTGCCGCCAGACGGTCGAGTACCGGCATGCCGAAGGCGCTTCCGCGCGCGCCGGGCTGCGCGCGGGGCTGCGAGCCCTGCTGTTCGCAACCTTCGCCGCGGTCTGGCTGCAGATCGCGCTGGGCGGCTGGGTCAGCACCAATTACGCGGTGCTGGCCTGCAGCGATTTCCCGACCTGCCAGGGCCGCTGGTGGCCCGAGATGGATTTCAGCCAGGCCTTCGACATCTGGCGGCCCCTGGGCGTGGGTTCCGACGGCGCCAACGTGAGCTTCGCCGCGCTGACGGCCAAGCACTACATCCATCGGCTGGTGGCCTATGCGGTGCTGCCCCTGCTGCTGGCGACGGCCTGGCAATTGCGCGCCGCGCTCCCGCGCCAGTCGCGCGTCCTCGCGGGGCTGGCCGCGTGGCAGCTCCTCAGCGGCCTGTCGAACGTGGTGCTCGGCTGGCCGCTGATCGCCGCGCTGGCGCACACGGGCGGCGCCGCGGCGCTGGTTGTGGTGCTGACCTGGGCGCTGTGCGAAAGCGAAGTCGCGCGCGGTGACAGGCGAGTAGCGGCGCGCGATTTCAGCGCCGCCGGCAAGGAGGCGCGGACATGAGCCGCCTGTCCCAGTACTACGCGCTGACCAAGCCGCGCGTGGTCCAGCTCATCGTGTTCTGCGCCGTCATCGGCATGGTGCTGGCGGTGCCCGGGCTTCCGAGCGCGGTGGACCTGCGCACCGCGGCGTTCGCGGCGCTGGGCATCTGGCTGGTGGCCGGCGCGGCCGCCGCGTTCAACTGCCTGATCGAGAAGGGCATCGACGCCAAGATGCGCCGCACCGCCTGGCGGCCCACGGCCAAGGGTGAGCTGTCCGACACGCAGACGCTCATCTTCTCGGCCGCGCTGTGCGCCATCGGATCGGCGATCCTGTACGTCACGGTGAACCCGCTGACGATGTGGCTCACGTTCGCCACCTTCGTCGGCTACGCCATCATCTACACCGTGGTGCTCAAGCCCCGCACGCCGCAGAACATCGTGATCGGCGGCGCCTCGGGCGCCATGCCGCCGGTGCTGGGCTGGGCCGCGATGCGCGGCGACGTCGGTCCCGAGGCGCTGGTGCTCTTCCTCATCATCTTCCTGTGGACGCCGCCGCACTTCTGGGCGCTGGCGCTGTACCGCGTGGAGGACTACCGCAAGTCCGGCCTGCCGATGCTGCCGGTGACGCACGGCAGCGAGTTCACGCGGCTGCAGATCCTGCTGTACACGCTGGTGCTGTTCGCCGCCTGCCTGCTGCCTTTCGCCATCGGCATGAGCTCGTGGCTGTACCTGCTGGCCGCCCTGGGCCTGAGTGCCGGCTTCACGTGGTACGGTTTCCGCCTCTGGCGCGATTACTCCGATGCCCTCGCGCGCAAGACCTTCCGTTTTTCACTGATCCACCTGAGCGTGCTGTTCGCGGCGCTCCTGCTGGACCACTACCTGTTGTGAGGTGACGCCATGGACCGCCGCCACGCCCTGATCAGTCTCGTTGCCGCCGGCGCACTGGCCGCTTGCGGCGAGCGCAAGCCGCAGTTCAGCGCCGTCGACCTGACCGGCGCCGACTACGCCAAGGATTTCCAGCTGCCCGACACCGAGGGCAAGGTGCGCAGCCTCAAGGACTTCCGCGGAAAGGCGGTCGTGGTCTTCTTCGGCTTCACGCAATGCCCCGACGTGTGCCCCACGACGCTGGCCGAGATCGCGCAGGCCAAGCAGCTGCTGGGACCCGACGGCGCCAAGGTGCAGGGCATCTTCGTCACGGTGGACCCGGAACGCGACACGCCCGAGGTGCTCAAGGCCTACATGGCCAACTTCGGCCCCGACTTCATCGCGCTGCGCGGCTCGCCCGAGCAGCTGGCCGCGGTCGCCAAGGACTTCAAGGTCTACTACAAGAAGGTCGAAGGCAAGACGCCGGGCAGCTACACGATGGACCACTCGGCCGCCAGCTTCGTGTACGACCCCGAGGGACGGCTGCGCCTGTACTCGCGCTACGGCAGCGGCCCGCAGGCGCTGGCCAACGACATCAAGCAACTGCTCGCCTGAAGACCGTGGTGCAGCACCTGCTGCAACGGCGCGGCGCGGCCCGCATCGCGCTGATCCCGGCCGAGGTGCTGGAGGCCCTGAACGAAGGCCTGGTGCCCACGGTCAACCTCAACGAATTCCTGGCGCTCGACCTGTCGCGCCTGGCCGGCAACGTCGCCCGGCACATCGGCCTGGATCCGCAGGCCGAGCGCCTGCAGGACACGCTGGCGATGCTGGGTGCGTTCAAGCCGATCCGCCGCCACGACCACGTGGCGCTGGCGCTCTACGACCTGGCCGCCGCGCATCCGCAGCGCGACCGTGTCGCGCACGCGCTGGCCACGCATCCGAGCGACGTGGCGCGCTCGTGGGCGGCGCAGTGGATCGCGTGCTCGGACCTGTCGTTGCCGGGCAAGCTCGCGTCGGTGCGCCGCTTCGCGGCCGACCCGCATTTCGGCGTTCGCGAGATGGCGTGGATGGCGGTGCGCGCGGAAGTCGTGCGCGATCCCGATGCGGCCGTCTCGCTCTTGGCCGACTGGGTGCTCGACGGCGACGCCAACGTTCGGCGCTTCGCGACCGAACTCACGCGGCCGCACGGCGTGTGGTGCCCACCGGTGCCGGCGCTGAAGGCCGAACCCTGGCGCGCGCTGGCGCTGCTCGAGCCGCTCAAGGCCGATCCCAGCCTGTACGTGCGCAACTCGGTGGCCAACTGGCTCAACGACGCGAGCCGCACGCAGCCCGAGTGGGTGAAGGGGATCTGCGCGGGCTGGCTGCGCGGCGCGAAGCGGCCGGAGACGGCGTACATCGTGCGCCGCGCGCTGCGCACCGTGAACCGGTGCGCGCCGGCCGGGGACTAGAGCATCCGGATCTGCTTGCGCGTATCCGGCCGCACGGCGGCTGAGGTCGCCAGCATCCACTGCAGGGTCGAGGCGGCATCCGCTTGCTCGCCCGGCAGCGCGGCCACCGTGACCAGCAACCGCAGCGTCAGTTCCGGCGGCAGCGCCGCCGAGGGCCGCAGGCCGCTGGCCACGACCTGCTGGGCGCGCGCATTGGCCAGGTCGCTGCTGGTGGGCCCTTCCAGCAGCAGCGCGAAGTCGCGTTCGGACACGCGCGCCGCCAGGTCGATGTCGGCCGCGCAGCGGCGCAGGTGCGAGGCGGTGACCACGAGGGCGCGGTCCAGCAGCTCGCGTCCGTACTCGGCCGCGATGGCGTCGTAGTTGCCCAGGCGCACCACCAGCAGGGCGCAGGTGTGGCGCTGGCTGCGCGCCCGTTTCAGCGAGGCTTCCATCCGCTGCAGCAGGTTGCGGCGGTCGGCCAGGCCGGTGAGCGCGTCGGTGCGCGGCAGCGCGGACGCGCGCAGCTGCGCCTCGCGGCGGCGGCTGCCGCGCCGGCTGAGCGCGTAGAACAGGATCGGCATCTCCATCGCGGCGCCGATCGCCAGGCCGTACCGGGTGAAGAGGCTGTTGGGCAGCAGGCCCAGGCCGCGCGCGATCGGGAACAGCGCCATCACCAGCACCGGCACGAAGCCCAGCGCGATGATCCGGATCTCGGCGTCGTCGCCCTTGCGCCAGACGTAGCCGATCACAACGCACACCAGCGCCAACGCGGCCGCCGTCAGGGCCAGGCGCGCGTGCATGATCTCCCGGCTGGGGATCAGGGTGTCCAGCAGCACCGCGGCCAGCAGCGCCACGATCAGGCCCCAGACGATCTGGTTGAGCAGCCGCGAGAAGCGCGCGGGCTCGGTGACCACCTGCACGAACCACAGCGCGGCCACCGCCGACAGGCCCGGCAGCAGGAAGGTGGACAGCGCGTTCCACTGCAGGTCGTCGTTCCAGAGGTGCTGCGCGCCCACGCCCAGGTAGGCGGCCTGGCCGAGCGTGAAGGTGATCAGGTAGATCGCGTACGCGGCGAAGTTGCGGTCGCGGTAAGTGGCTGCGTTGGCCAGCGCCACCAGGGCCAGCAGCGCCGCCACGCCGAAGTAGCCGCCCATGAGGAACTGCTCGCGCTCGCGCACGGCCAGCAGGCTGCTCTGGCTGCGAAGCGTGAGCTCGGCGCCGAAGTCCACGCGCGCGTGCTCGATGCGAACCCAGTAGGTGACCGGTTGGCCGGTCGGGCGCGCCAGTTCGAACGTGGGGACGCGGCCGGGCACGGGCCATTGCGACACCGCCCGGCTGTCGCCCGCTTCCTGCACCACCCAGCGGCCCTCGGCGTCGCGATGGAACATCTGCACCCGGTCGATGCCGGAAGAGGCGACGGTGAAGAACCAGGCCTCGGGGCCCCGGACTTCGGCATCGAAGCGGACCCACAGCGCTTCGCCATCGAGGCGGTGCTGCTGGCCGGCTTCGCGCGGCTTCCAGGCGACGGCCGTGCCCTGCCGATCGAGGTCGTCGGGGGTCTGCACGCCGGCCGGCGCAACCCAGTAGAGGGCGCGCCCCTCGAGGGGGACGGAACCGGCGTTTTCCAGCACCAGCGGTGGCGCTGCGGGTTGGGCCAGCGCAGTGAAGCCGGCCAGCAGGCCCATGCAGACGAGCAGGGCCCAACGGAAGACTAAAAGCATTTCCCTCGGATTGTCCGTGCGTCGGTTCACGTTGTTACATCGGCCGGGCAGGGCGAAAAAAAGCCCGGTCGGACCGGGCTTGTTCAACGCAGGCGTGGCTCAGGCGTAGGCCGCCAGCGCCTTGCGCATCTTCTTCATGGCCGCCGATTCGATCTGGCGGATGCGCTCGGCCGACACGCCGTACTCGGCGGCCAGCTCGTGCAGCGTCATGCCGCCGGAACCGTCGTCGTTCACCTTGAGCCAGCGCTCTTCCACGATGCGGCGGCTGCGCGCATCGAGTTCTTCCAGCGCGGCGGCGATGCCGTCGGTGGCCATCGCGTCCCGCTGCTGCGATTCCAGCACGGCGGTGGGCTCGTGGCTGCCGTCGGCGAGGTAGGCGATGGGGCCGAAGGCTTCCTCGCCGTCGTCACCGGGCGTCGGGTCGAGCAGCACGTCGCCGCCCGCCATGCGCGTCTCCATCTCGATGACTTCCTCGCGCTTGACGTTCAGCTCGCGCGCCATCACCTCGATCTGCGCGTCGGTCAGCGTGTCGCGGTGGGTCTGCGCGTCTTCCTCGTCCTTGAAGCCCTGCTTCATGGACCGCAGGTTGAAGAACAGCTTGCGCTGGGCCTTGGTGGTGGCCACCTTGACCATGCGCCAGTTCTTCAGGATGTACTCGTGGATCTCGGCCTTGATCCAGTGCAGGGCGTAGCTGACCAGGCGCACGCCCTGGTCGGGGTCGAAGCGCTTCACGGCCTTCATCAGGCCGATGTTGCCCTCCTGGATCAGGTCGCCGTGCGGCAGGCCGTAACCCAGGTACTTGCGGGAGACCGACACGACCAGGCGCAGGTGCGACAGCACCAGCTTTCCGGCGGCTTCGAGGTCGTTCTCGTCCTTGAGCTTGCGGGCGAACTCGCGCTCTTCCTCGGGGCTGAGCATCGGCAGGCGGTTCACCGCCGAGATGTAGGCGTCCAGGTTGCCCAGCGAAGGAACCACCGCCCACGGGCTGGCGACGGCCAGCGCGCCGGAGGGGGCTGCGATCGAGGCTGTCATTCCGGTTGCTCCTTTCAATTTGATTGGCATGTTAGCACTCGGTTAGAGGGAGTGCTAAGGTGCAAGTTCAATCTCCGCGATAGCGGAAATGGGCGGAAACCCGTATGGAGTCCACCGGGCACCTCGGGGTTCCCGGCTCGACAGGACCCTAATTGTCGCCTAACTCTAAAAGAGAGTGTGCGCTAACATCACCAGCGAATGTCGAGCTTGCGGAAACCCAGGCTCAGCACGAACAGCGGCCCGACCCAGAGGTACTGCAGGTCCTCGAAGAACGAGGGCTTCCGGCCCTCGATCCTGTGCCCGACGAACTGGGCGATCCAGGCCAGCACGAACACCACCACCGAGATTGGCAGCACGTACGGCCCCATGGCGTGGACCAGGGCCAGCCCGACGGCGGAGACGAGCGCCATGGTCAGCAGGAAGACCATCGACAGCCGCGCGTAATAGACCATGCTGGCCGCCACGAAGGCGTAGGCCACCCAGGGATGGATGGCCGACAGCAGCCCCAGCAGGCTGAGCATGATCAGCGGGATGGCCACGCAGTGGATCGCCTCGTTCTTCGGATCGCGGTGGCTCTCCGCGTAGTGGGCGAGCAGGGCGTCGACCCGGCGCGTGCCGGCGGCGGCGGTCGCTTCGCTGACGGTCTGCATGGCGGTCTCCTGGTCGTTTTTTGGAAGGATGATTGTGGTCCGGGGCGGGTCCCGGCGGAATAGTGCTTCCATGGAAATCCTGAGCCTGACCACCACCGTGGCGTCCCGCGAGGACGCCGAGCGCCTGGCGCGCGCGCTGCTCGATCGCCGCCTGGCCGCCTGCGTGCAGATCGACGACGGCGTGCAGTCGCACTACCGCTGGAAAGGCGAAACCTGCGCCGACGCCGAAGTGCGCCTGACGATCAAGTCGATGCCCGCCCGGCTCGCGGCGATCCAGGACTTCATGGCCGAGCAGCACCCGTACGAGGTGCCGCAGCTGCTCTGGCAGGCGATGGGCGCGAGCCCGGCGTACGCCGAGTGGGTGCGCCAGGAAGTCGAGGCTTAGCGCACCACCAGGCGCGCCGGACCGGCCGCCACTTCGCCGATCTCCGCCGCATCCTCGAAGCCGTGCGCGCGGAAGACGCGCAGCACGTCCGGCACGCTCTCCGGCGAGCACGAGACGAGCAGCCCGCCGCTGGTCTGCGGATCGGTGATCAGCGCCTGCGAGGTCGCGCCGAAGCCGTCCGGCAGCACGACGTGCTCGCCGTAGCCGGCCCAGTTGCGGCCCGAAGCGCCCGTGACGTGGCCGGCGGCGGCCAGGTCGGCGACGCCCGCGAGCAGCGGCACGCGCGACCAGTCGAGTTGCACCGTCAGGCCGGCGCCGCGCGCCAGTTCCAGCGCGTGGCCCGCGAGGCCGAAGCCGGTGATGTCGGTCAGCGCATGCACGCCGTCCAGCGCCGCGAGGTCCGGGCCCGGCGTGTTCAAACGGGTGGTCGTGGCGATCATCCGTTCGTAGCCCGCCGCGTCCAGCGCCTCTTTCTTCAGCGCCGCGGACAGCACGCCCACGCCGAGCGGCTTGCCGAGGATCAGCCGGTCTCCCGGCCTGGCGTCGGCGTTGCGGCGAACGCGCTTGGGATGCACGAGACCGAGCGCCACCAGCCCATAGATCGGCTCGACCGAGTCGATGGTGTGGCCGCCCGCGATCGGGATGCCCGCCGCGCGGCAGACCGATTCGCCGCCCGCGAGGATGCGCCCGATCGTCTGGGTGGACAGCACGTTCACCGGCATGCCGCCCAGCGCCAGCGCCAGGATCGGCTTGCCGCCCATCGCGTACACGTCTGAGATCGCATTGGTGGCCGCGATGCGGCCGAAGTCGTGCGGATCGTCCACGATCGGCATGAAGAAGTCGGTGGTCGCGACCAGCGCCTGCTCGTCGTTCAGCTGGTAGACCGCCGCGTCGTCCGCGGTCTCGATGCCGACCAGCAGTTCCGGCGGCATCGGCATCCGGGCGGTGTTCTGCAGGATCTGCGACAGCACGCCGGGCGCGATCTTGCAGCCGCAGCCGCCGCCGTGCGAGAGCGATGTGAGGCGCGGCTCGGTGGCCGCGAGGGTGGATGCGTTCATGGGGGGCTCCTCAACCCAGCAGGGCCTGCGCGAATTCGCGGGCGTTGAAGGTTTCCAGGTCCTGCAGTTTCTCGCCGACGCCGATGAAATACACCGGCACGGGCTTTTCCTGCGCGATGGCGGCCAGCACGCCGCCCTTGGCCGTGCCATCGAGCTTGGTGACCACCAGGCCGGTGAGGCCCAGCGCGTTGTCGAAAGCCTTGACCTGCGCCAGCGCGTTCTGGCCGGTGTTGCCGTCGATCACCAGCAGCACCTCGTGCGGCGCGTCGGCCTGGGCCTTCTGCACCACGCGCTTGATCTTGCGCAGCTCCTCCATCAGGTGCAGCTGCGTCGGCAGGCGGCCGGCGGTGTCGACGATCACCACGTCCTTGC
Source organism: Pseudomonadota bacterium (assembly GCA_023390985.1). Classification (GTDB taxonomy): domain Bacteria; phylum Pseudomonadota; class Gammaproteobacteria; order Burkholderiales; family Burkholderiaceae_C; genus Ramlibacter. Next base: position 1,010 of record JAEWBU010000084.1, on the reverse strand, counting down.
CGCGCGCGCGGCCGGCGTTGACGGCGTCGAAGCTCACCGCGGCCGGATCGCCGCCTTCCTGGCTGACGATCTCGACCGTGTTGCGATCGGCCCAGATGGCCAGTTGCTCGCGCGCGGCGGCGCGGAAGGTGTCGGCCGCGGCCAGCAGCACCGAAGCGCCTTCGTCGGCCAGGTGCTTGGTGAGCTTGCCGATCGAGGTCGTCTTGCCCGCGCCGTTGACGCCCGCGACCATGATCACGGTGGGCTGCCGCTCGCCGATCACGAGTGCCTTCTCCAGCGGCTTGAGCAGCTGGGCCAGCGTGTCCGCCAGGATGTTCTTGACCTGCACGGGCCGGGTGGCACCGGTGGCGGCGACCTTGCGCCTGACTTCGGCCAGCAGGTACTCGGTGGCGCTGACGCCGGTGTCGGCCAGCAGCAGCGCGGACTCGAGCTCCTCGTAGAGCTCTTCGGTGATCGTGCCGCCGGTGAACACCTGCGACAGGTTGGAGCCGGTCTTGCGCAGGCCCGCGCTCAGCCGTTCCATCCAGCTCTGCCGTTCGGGCGCGACGGGCACCGGCGCCGGCACCTCCATCGCCCTGACCAGCGCGCTGCCGATGAGTCCGCCGGAAGGGGCAGGCGCGGGCGTGGGCGCGGGTGTCGGGGCCGGCGTGGGCGCGGGAGTGGGTGCGGGCGCCGCCACCGGCGCAACTACAGGCGCGGCTGGCGCGACAGGAGCGGGTGCGGGAGCGGCGGGTTCGGGAGTCGGGGGCGTCGCAGCCGGGGCGGGTGCGGGGGTGGCCGCCGGTTTTCTGCGGAAGAAACTGAACATCGGGTGGGTTTCTAGAATCAAGGGATTCTATGAAACACCCCCTGCGACGCGTGGCGGCCGCCTGCTGTGCCGCGCTGTTCCTGGCCGGTGGCGGCGCATCCGCGCAGTCGCCTTCGGTCCCCATCCCCCGAACCACCACAGCCCCCGCCACCGAAGAGCGGCCGGTGCAGTACACGCTCGCCAACGGCATGACGCTGATCGT
>JAEWBU010000025.1 GCA_023390985.1 Pseudomonadota bacterium | reverse complement strand
CCTGCGCCGGCTGCCGCGCCAGCAGCTCACGCCGCTGGCCGACGAACTGCGCAACTTCGTGCTCGAGAGCGTGTCGCGCACCGGCGGCCACCTGAGCTCCAACCTGGGCACGGTGGAACTGACGATCGCGCTGCACTACGTCTTCAACACGCCGCATGACCGGCTGGTGTGGGACGTGGGCCACCAGACCTATCCGCACAAGATCCTCACGGGCCGGCGCGACCGCATGGGCTCCCTGCGCCAGCTGGGCGGGCTGTCGGGCTTTCCGCAGCGCGCCGAGAGCGAGTACGACACCTTCGGCACCGCGCATTCGTCCACCAGCATCTCGGCCGCGCTCGGCATGGCGCTGGCGGCCAAGCGCAAGGGCGAGGACCGCAAGGCCGTGGCCATCATCGGCGACGGCGCGATGAGCGCGGGCATGGCCTTCGAGGCCTTGAACAACGCCGGCGTCGCCGATTGCGACCTGCTGGTGATCCTGAACGACAACGACATGTCGATCAGCCCGCCGGTGGGCGCGCTCAACCGCTACCTGGCGCAGCTCATGAGCGGCCAGTTCTACGCGGCCGCCAAGAGCGTGGGCAAGAACGTGCTCAAGGTCGCGCCGCCGCTCTTCGAGCTGGCCAAGCGGCTGGAGGAGCAGGCCAAGGGCATGGTGGTGCCGGCCACGCTGTTCGAGAAGTTCGGCTTCAACTACATCGGCCCGATCGACGGCCACGACCTCGATTCGCTGGTGCCCACGCTGGAGAACATCCGGCACCTCAAGGGCCCGCAGTTCCTGCATGTGGTGACGAAGAAGGGCCAGGGGTACAAGCTGGCCGAAGCCGACCCCGTGGCCTACCACGGCCCCGGGAAGTTCGATCCCAAGGTGGGCCTGGTCGCGCCCGCCACGCCGCCCAAGCAGACCTTCACGCAGGTGTTCGGCCACTGGCTGTGCGACATGGCGGCGCAGGACAAGCGCCTCATCGGCATCACGCCCGCCATGCGCGAGGGCTCGGGCCTGGTGGAGTTCGAGAAGCGCTTCCCGGACCGCTACTTCGACGTCGGCATCGCGGAACAGCATGCGGTGACGTTCGCCGCGGGCCTGGCGTGCGAGGGCCTCAAGCCCGTGGTGGCGATCTATTCGACGTTCCTGCAGCGCGCCTACGACCAGCTGATCCACGACGTCGCGCTGCAGAACCTGCCGGTGGTGTTCGCGCTCGACCGCGCGGGCCTGGTGGGCGCCGACGGCGCCACGCACGCGGGCGCCTACGACATCGCCTACCTGCGCTGCATCCCGAATGTCAGCGTGGCCTGTCCCGCCGACGAGAACGAATGCCGCCGGCTGCTCACCAGCGCGTTCGAGCAGGACCATCCGGTGGCGGTGCGCTATCCGCGCGGCGCGGGTGCCGGTGTCGCGGTGCAGCCCGGCCTCCAGTCGCTGCCCTTCGGCAAGGGCGAGGTGCGCAGGCAGCGCGCCGATGCGTCGCGCAAGGGCGTGGCCATCCTCGCGTTCGGCACGCTGCTCCATCCCGCGCTGCAGGCCGCCGAGCGCCTGGACGCCACGGTGACCAACATGCGCTGGGCCAAGCCGCTGGACACCGAGCTGCTGTTGCGCCTGGCGAACGAGCACGAGGCGCTGGTGACGCTGGAAGAGGGCTGCATCGCCGGCGGAGCGGGCAGCGCGGTGGCCGAGGCGCTGCATGCGGCCGGCATCGAGATGCCGCTGCTGCAGCTGGGATTGCCCGACGTGTTCATCGAGCACGGCGATCCGGCCAAGCTGCTCGCCTTGCAAGGGCTGGATGCGGCGGGCATCGAATCGTCGGTGCGAGATCGCTTCGATGAACTCGTCGCGCGTCCCGCGCCCTCGCTCAAGGTCGTAGGCTGAAAGTTTTCTGATGCCCGTATTTCAAGAAAAAGTTTTCGAGATTCATCGCAAGGGAAAACCCCTGAATACCTAAGTGTGGTCATTCCTAGAATGGCGGCGGACATTCGTTGTTCATCCGTTATTCGTACAAGGAGACCACCCCCATGGATCGTCGTTCACTCATCCGAGGCGCAGGCATCGCCGGCGTTCTCGCCGCCGGCGTCGCGCCCGCGGTGCATGCGCAGGCGGCCATCCGCTGGCGCCTGGCTTCGAGCTTTCCCAAGTCGCTCGACACCATCTTCGGCGCGGCCGAAGTCTTCGCCACCAAGGTCAAGGCGATGTCCGGCGGCAAGTTCGAGGTCTCGGTGCACGCGGCCGGCGAGCTGATGCCCGCCTTCGGCGTGGTGGACGGCGTGCAGCAGGGCACGGTGGAGGCGGCGCACACGGCGCCGTACTACTTCTTCGGCAAGGACGAGACCTTCGCCCTGGGCTGCGCCATCCCGTTCGGCCTGAACAGCCGCCAGATGTCGGCCTGGATGTTCGAGGGCAACGGCCTGAAGCTGATGCGCGAGTTCTACGCCAAGTACAACATCATCAGCTTCCCCGGCGGCAACACCGGCTCGCAGATGGGCGGCTGGTACCGCAAGGAGATCAAGACGCTGGCGGACCTCAAGGGCATGAAGATGCGCATCGGCGGCTTCGGCGGCAAGGTGCTGGAGCGCATCGGCGGCGTGCCGCAGAACATTCCGGCCGGCGAGATCTACCAGGCGCTGGAGAAGGGCACCATCGACGCGGCCGAATGGGTGGGGCCGTACGACGACCAGAAGCTGGGCTTCAACAAGGTCGCGCCGTTCTACTACTACCCCGGCTGGTGGGAAGGCGGCCCGCAACTGGACTTCTTCATCAACCAGAAGGCGTTCGACGCGCTCTCCCCCGAGAACAAGGCCATCGTCGAGGCCGCGACGGCCGAGGCTCACGTCGTCATGCAGGCGCGCTACGACGCCCGCAACCCGGCGGCGCTCAAGCAGCTGGTGGGCGCCGGCACCAAGCTGCGCCCCTTCCCGAATGACGTGATGAACGCCGCGTTCAAGGCCGCCAACGACCTGTACGCGGAGCTCAATGCCAAGAACGAGAGCTGGCGCAAGATCTACGAGGACTACAACAAGTTCCGCGCCGACCAGAACCTCTGGTTCCGCTTCACCGAGATGGGCTTCGACCGTTTCATGCAGGCGCAAAAACTTTGAGCGTTCCGCGCGCACCAGGAAAAGGCCGGCGACCCCGGCCTTTTTTCTTGTCCTGACGACTGCCTGACTCCCTCGATCCGGCCGTCAGTACCTTGCAAGGGTCCCCGCAAGCCCGCTCTGATGATCGCTCCGCGATACATCCGATACACACAAGCAAGGAGATGACCATGGATCGCCGCTCCCTCATCAAGCACGCCGGCATCGCCGGGGTGCTGGCCGCCGGTGCCGCGCCCGCGGTGCACGCGCAGGCCGCGCTTCGCTGGCGCCTCGCCTCGAGCTTCCCGAAATCGCTGGATACCATCTACGGTGCCGCCGAGGTCTTCGCGCAGAAGGTCAAGGCGCTCTCGGGCGGCAAGTTCGAGGTCTCCGTCCATGCGGCCGGTGAACTGATGCCCGCCTTCGGCGTCGTGGACGGCGTGCAGAACGGCACGGTGGAAGCCGCGCATACCGCGCCCTACTACTTCTTCGGCAAGGACGAGACCTTCGCCATCGGCGGCGCCATCCCGTTCGGCCTGAACAGCCGCCAGATGAGCGCGTGGACCTTCGAGGGCAACGGCCTGAAGCTGATGCGCGAGTTCTACGCCAAGTACAACATGATCAACTTCGCCTGCGGCAACACGGGCGCCCAGATGGGCGGCTGGATGCGCAAGGAGATCAAGAGCGTCGCCGACCTCAAGGGCCTGAAGTTCCGCATCGGCGGCTTCGCCGGCAAGGTGCTGGAGCGCATGGGCGGCGTGCCGCAGAACATCCCCGGTGGCGAGATCTACCAGGCGCTGGAGAAGGGCACCATCGACGCGGCCGAGTGGATCGGCCCGTACGACGACCAGAAGCTGGGCTTCAACAAGGTCGCGCCGTTCTACTACTACCCCGGCTGGTGGGAAGGCGGCCTGCAGCTGGACCTGTACATCAACCAGAAGGCCTTCGACGCGCTGAACGCGGAGCAGAAGGCGATCGTCGAGTCCGCCGCCGCCCACGCGCACGTGGTCACGCAGGCGCGCTACGACGTCAAGAACCCGTCGGCGCTCAAGCAGCTGGTGGGCGCCGGCGCCAAGCTGCGCCCGTTCCCGGCCGACACCATGGCCCAGGCCTTCAAGGTCACGATGGAGCTGTACTCCGAGCTCTCCTCCAAGAACGAGAACTGGAACAAGGTGTACAGCGACTACGCCAAGTTCCGCGCCGACCAGAACCTGTGGTTCCGCTTCACCGAGGCCACGTTCGACCGCTTCATGCAGAGCCAGAAGCTGTGACAGCGCGGTGAGGGCTGTAGGCCGAACGGCCCAGCCTCATGCGCGAGCCGCACGGAAGTGCGGCTTTTTTTCTGACCGCGCGGTGCAACATGAATACACCGGATGCAAACGCTGACAGCCTTCTGACAGGGTTCGGGGGCGGTCCAGCCCATCATCGCGCGCGCGTTCCCGCATCCAACAAACAGGAGTACCCATCCATGGATCGTCGTTCCCTCATCAAGCACGGCGGCATCGCGGCCGTGCTGGCCGCCGGTGTCGCGCCCGCGGTGCACGCCCAGGCCGCCATCCGCTGGCGCCTGTCTTCCAGCTTCCCGAAGTCGCTGGACACCATCTTCGGCAGCGCGGAGACCTTCTCGCGCACGGTCAAGGCGCTGTCGGGCGGCAAGTTCGAGGTTTCGGTGCACGCCGCCGGTGAACTGATGCCCGCCTTCGGCAACGTCGACGCCATCCAGAACGGCACGATCGAGATGGCGCAGACCGCGCCCTACTACTTCACCGGCAAGGACCCGATCTTCGCGTTCGGATGCGCCGTCCCGTTCGGCCTGACCGCGCGCCAGATGGACGCCTGGATGGAACACGGCAACGGCCGCAAGCTGCTGGACGAGTTCTACGGCAAGTACAACATGAGGAGCTTCAGCGCGGGCAACACCGGCACCCAGATGGGCGGCTGGTACCGCAAGGAGATCAAGACCGTCAACGACCTCAAGGGCCTGAAGATGCGCATGGGCGGCGGCCTGTTCGGCGAGGCGATGGCCAAGCTGGGCGTGGTGGCCCAGAACATGCCGGCCGGCGAGGTGTACCAGGCGCTCGAGAAGGGCACGCTGGACGCCACCGAGTTCGTCGGCCCGTACGACGACGAGAAGCTGGGCTTCAACAAGGTCGCCCCGTTCTACTACTACCCCGGCTGGTGGGAAGGCGGCGCCGAGCTGGAGTTCTTCGTGAACACCAAGGCCTTCGAGGCCCTGTCGCCCGAGAACAAGGCGATCGTGGACGCCGCCACCAAGGTGGCCGCGCGTGACATGACCGCCAAGTACGACGCGATGAACCCGACGGCGCTCAAGCGCCTGGTGGCCAACAAGACCCAGCTCAAGCCGTTCTCCAAGGAGATCATGGACGCGGGCTTCAAGGCCTCGATGGAAGTCTTCGCCGAGCACGAGGCCAAGTCGGCCGAGTTCAAGAAGATCCACCAGGACATGCGCGCCTTCCAGCGCGACCAGCTGCTGTGGACCCGCTTCTCCGAGTACCGCTACGACAGCTACATGACAGGGGTGAAACTCTGAAATCGCTGCGCGGTTTCAGAGTTGCTTTCTAGTCAGTCGAACGAGGACCGGCAAAGCCGGATCCTCGTCCGAGTGGAGTCCGCGCTGCATGTTATTCCGCGCGGACCCGAAGCAAAGAGGCCCTCAGGGGCCTCTTTGCATTTAGATTCGGCTGCATGGACCACCATGTGCCACTCATCGCGACCATCGCTGCCGCCCTCGGGTTGGCCCTGCTGCTGGGTTTTGTCGCAGCGAGGCTGAAGCTGCCCGCTCTCGTCGGCTACCTGCTGGCCGGCATCGTCATCGGCCCCTACACGCCCGGCTTCGTGGCCGACATCAACCTGGCCTCGCAACTGGCCGAGATCGGCGTGATGCTGCTGATGTTCGGCGTCGGCCTGCACTTCTCGCTGGGCGACCTGATGGCGGTGCGCAAGGTCGCGGTGCCCGGCGCCGTGGTGCAGATGGTCGCCGCCACCGTGATGGGCGGCGGGATGGCGCTGTGGTGGGGCTGGAGCCCGGCCGCCGCGCTGGTGTTCGGCATCTCGCTGTCTGTGGCCAGTACGGTCGTGCTGCTGCGCGCGCTGGAGAGCCTGGGCATCTTGGAGACCTTCAACGGCCGCATCGCGGTCGGCTGGCTGGTGGTGGAAGACCTGGCGATGGTGCTGGTGCTGGTGCTGCTGCCGCCAGTGGCCGAGGTGCTGTCGGGCAAGGGCGGTGCCAGCATGCGCGACCTGTCGCTGAGCATCGGCACCACGCTGCTGCAGGTGGGCCTGTTCGTCGGGCTGATGCTGGCGGTGGGCCGGCGCCTCTTCCCGTGGCTGCTGTGGCAGGTGCAGAAGGTCGGCTCGCGCGAACTCTTCACGCTGTGCGTGGTCGCGGCCGCGGTGAGCATCGCCTGGGGCGCCACCAAGATCTTCGGCGTCTCGTTCGCGCTCGGCGCCTTCTTCGCCGGCATGGTGCTGCGCGAGTCGCAGTTCAGCCACCGCGCGGCCGAGGAGACGCTGCCGCTGCGCGACGCGTTCGCCGTGCTGTTCTTCGTATCGGTCGGCATGCTGTTCAACTGGATGGTGCTGTTCCAGCAGCCGCTGCGCGTGCTCGCCGTCGTGGCCATCATCGTGCTGGGCAAGTCGGTCGCCGCCGCCGTGCTGGTGCTGCTGCTGCGCTATCCGCTCAACACCGCGCTGACGGTCTCGGCCAGCCTGGCGCAGATCGGCGAGTTCTCCTTCATCCTGGTCGGCCTGGGCGCGGCGCTGGGCGTGATGCCGGCCGAGGCGCAGAGCCTGGTGGTGGCCGGCGCGCTGATCTCGATCGCGGTCAACCCGTTCGTGTTCCGCGCCATCGGCCCGGTGCAGCAGTGGCTGCTGCAGCGCTCGCAGCTCGCGCGCGACCTCAACGCCCGCGACGATCCGCTGGCCGAGCTGCCGATGACCACCGACCAGAAATACCTGGCCCGCCAGGTGGTGCTGGTCGGCTACGGCCGCGTGGGCCGCCACATGGCGGCGGCGCTGCGCGATGCCGGCGTGCCCTACGTGGTGGCCGACGAGAACCGCGAGGTGATCGAGCGCCTGCGCGCCGAGGGCGTGCCCGCGGTGGTCGGCGACGCGGCCCAGCCCGAGGTGCTGATCCAGGCCCACGTCGCGCGAGCGGCGATGCTGGTCGTGGCCACGCCCGACACGCTGGGCGTGCGCCAGATGGCCCAGACCGCGCGGCTGCTCAACCCGACCATCGAGATCGTGGTGCGAAGCCACAACGAGGAGGAAGCCCGCCGCCTGCAGGAGGAGGTCACCGGCACGGTGTTCCTCGGCGAGCGCGAGCTGGCCAACGCGATGACGCGCTACGTCGTGGAGCGCTGCGTTCCCGCCTGAGCGGGGCGCGCGCAGTCGCGCACGAGCAGCTGCACCACTTGCCGCGCGCGCTGCACGTCCAGCAGCTTGCGGCTGCTGAAGGCGGGCACGGGCTCTTTCCTGGCCGCCGAGATCAGCAGTTCGTAGCGCCGGCCGGTGTCGCCGTCCACGGTGCGCAGCTCGATCTCGGCGCCGCGCAGGTCGTGACGGCTGACATCCATGGCCCACCATCCGGGCCGGCGCTCCAGCACCAGGTGGCAGGCCTGCACCTCGTACTTCCAGCGCTCGCCCGCGTTCGCCTGGTCGCCCAGCTGGTTGAGCAGCGCGACCCGCTGCGGCGGCGACATGTCGAACGGGTTGTGCAGCGGTTCGTCCTCGGTCGGATAGCCGTCGCAGGCGGACAGCAGCGCCGCCAGCCCCAGCAGCAGGGTGGTCGATCGCCTACGCATCGTCAGCCTCCGCCTCGATGCGCATGGCGAGCACCTTGTCCACGGTCTTGCCGTCCATGTCGACGATCTCGAAGCGCCAGCCGTCCCACTCGGCGTGGTCGGCCACGCGGGGCAGCCGGCCGGTGAGGAACATCAGCATCCCGGTCAGCGTGTGGTAGCGGCCGCGGTCCTCCTCGGGCACGCGCGCCAGGCCCAGCCGGTCCTTCAGTTCGGGCACGGGGATGTGGCCGTCCAGCAGCCAGGAGCCGTCGTCGCGCTGCACCGCCCACGAGGTGTCGGGGTCGCGCGGCCGGAACTCGCCGGTGATGGCCTCGACCAGGTCCTGCAGCGTCACGATGCCCTGCACCTCGCCGTACTCGTCGATGACGAACGCCATCTGCTCGTCGGACTGCCTGAACTTGTCCAGCAACTCCATCGCCGTCACCGTCTCGGGCACGTACAGCGGCGGCTGCAGCGGCTGGTCGGCCAGCGATCGGCTGCCGCCCTGCAGCGCCCGTGCCAGCCACTGGCGCGCGTGGACCACGCCCAGCAGCCGGTCGGGCTTGCCGTCGACCACCGGGAAGCGCGCGTGGTCCGAGCCCTCGATGCGGGCGAGGTTGGCCTCGAACGTGTCGCGCGCGTCCAGGAAGATCACGTCGCCGCGCGGCACCATCAGCGAGCCGATGCGCCGGTCGTCCAGGCGGAACACGTTGCGCACCATGGCGTGCTCGTGCAGCTCGATCACGCCGGCGCTGGTGCCTTCGGCCAGCATCGCGTGGATTTCCTCCTCGGTCACGGGCTGCGAGTGGTTCTCGCGCGCCCCGAGCAGGCGCAGCAGCGCGCGCGTGGACAGCGAGAGCAGCCGCACGAACGGTTTCGTGGCGATCGCCAGCCACTCGATCGGCCGCGCGACCAGCCGCGCCAGCGCCTCCGGATGGCTCTGGCCCAGCCGCTTGGGCACCAGCTCGCCGACCACGATGGAGAAGTAGGTGATCGTGACCACCACCAGGCCGGTGGCCGCGTAGCCGTTGTACGGCGGTGCCAGCCCCAGGGTGGCCAGCCACTCGGCCAGCGGCGCCGCGAGCGCGGCCTCGCCGACGATGCCGTTGAGCACGCCGATCGAGGTGATGCCGATCTGGATGGTGGAGAGGAACCGCGTCGGGTCCTCGCCGAGCTGGAGGGCGGCCGCGGCGGAGCGGTCGCCTTCGTCCACCAGGCGTTGCAGGCGCGCCTTGCGCGCGGTGACGAGGGCGATCTCCGACATGGCGAAGACGCCGTTGAGCAGGATCAGGCCCGTGAGGATCAGGATTTCCATGAAAAGGGAGCGGCCGGGAAACGGCCAGGGAAGGGGACGTGCGTGCCCTCGGGCGAGGGCAGGCGC